>JAZRCP010000097.1:0-11754 GCA_045659825.1 Dysosmobacter sp.
TCAAGGCAGGTTCCTCCTCTCACGGATGGGACGGTTCAGGACTGTCCGGTCGCTTTCAGGGAATTGCGGGCCTTTTCGCGCCACTTTCCCCGGCGGAAGACCAGGAAGGAAATCACGGCGCCCATGGTCCAGGGGACCAGCAGCGAGGTAAAGATGGCTTCGGGACGGCCGTTGGGGTACGCCTCGCAGCGGGTCAGGAAGGCGATGCCGTAGGCGGTGGGGATGCGCAGGGCGATGGTGGTGATGAGGGTGATCCACATGGGAGTCACGGTGTCGCCGCTGCCGCGCATGATGCCGCCCAGCACCTGTGTCACGGCGATGCAGATATAGCCCACTGCCAGGATCCGCATCATCCGCACTGCCAGATCGATCAGCTGCGGTGTGTCGGTGAAGAGATCGAAGAGCATGTGTCCAAAGAGAAGGAGGATCAGTGTGATGGAGGCGGAAACGCCCACCGCCATGGACATGCCCTGCCGCAGGCCCTTGTCCACACGGTCCAGCCGTCCCGCGCCCACGTTCTGTCCTGCGTAGACGCTCATGGCCTGGCCGAAGGTCATGTTGGGCATCATGGCAAAGCCATCCACCCGCATAATGATGACATTGCAGGCCATGACGACTTCACCCATGCTGTTGGTGAGGGACTGTACCACCAGCATGGCAACAGACATGATACCCTGCGTGATGCCGGAGGGAACACCCAGCTTCACAATGCGCCATGCGGCGTCTTTCCGCAGTGCCAGCAGGCTCCACTTCAGGTCGAAGACATTGCGCATGTGCATGAGCTTGATGAAGCATAACACGGCGGAGATGATCTGCGCAATGATGGTGGCCAGTGCCACACCCGGCACGCCCAGTCCAAAATCCGCCACAAACCAGATGTCAAGACCGATGTTCAGCACCGTGGCGATCAGCAGGAAGCCGAGGGCGGACAGCGAATCGCCCATGCCGCGCAGAATGCCGGAGAGAATGTTGTAGAACGTGAAACCCGCGGAGCCGAGGAAGAAGATGATCAGGTATTCCGCGCACCATTCAAACACGGAGATGGGTGTATCCAGCAGCCGCAGCAGGGGACGCGCCAGCACAGTGCCCACCACCATAGTAACACCGGAGGCAATGGCGGCCAGTGTGATGCAGTTTCCGATGGTGCGGGAGAGGGCCTCACGGTTGCCGGCGCCGAAATGTTGGGAAATGACAATGCCTGCGCCGGTGGCAACACCTACAAAAATCGCCAGCAGAAGATTCAGGATCGGCATACAGGTGCCGACTGCTGCCAGCGCGTTGTCGCCGATGTATTTACCGACCACGATGGAGTCGGCGGTGTTGTAGAGCTGCTGGGCCAGATTGCCGATCAGCATGGGGATGGCAAATTCTGCAATGCGTTTCCATGGCGCGCCCTCCGTCATATCCCGGGCGCTGAACAGTTTGCGAAGATTCAACTTGTGTTCCTTCTTTCGAGAATAATCTGTAATTATTCCATTATAAAATCAACTTCTCACCATGGCAATACAGAGAAAAAAGAAAGTCGAGTATCCGCTTTTGGTGAAATCGACAAGAACCAAAACCCGCGTCTTTTGACGGTGATGCAGAAAAAAACAGGGAAAAGGGCAGGTTTCGACCTTGGAAGATTCCATTATGATAACATGTCGTGATGCAAGAATCGATTTTTTGCTGAAAATAAGTGTGATTTCTTTCCTTTTTAAAAAATAAGAGGTATAATCGGAATATTAAAGATCGAGAGGTGACCGTATGCTTTTAGGCGGACTGGATATCGGCACCACCGGCTGCAAGCTGAGCCTGTATGACGAGTGGGGCGAATTCAAGCAGAATTCCTACCGGGGATATGTTTCCAAACGCTCCGGCGATGCGCAGGAGATCGACGCGGAGGCCGTCTGGGCGGCTGTACAGGAAGTGATCCGAGAGGGTGCATCTTATGGAAAAATTGACGCCATCGGCGTTACCAGCTTTGGCGAGAGCTTTGTGCTGCTGGATGCAGATGACAACGTGCTGCTGCCGTCCATGCTGTATACCGACAAGCGGGGCAATGAAGAATGTGCGTGGTTTGATGCTGCGGAGGTAGAGGCTATCACCGGAGCGAAGCCCCACGGCATGTATAGCCTGCCCAAGCTGATGTGGGTGAAGGAGCATCTGCCGCATATTTATGCAAAAACAAAGCGGATTCTCCTTTTTGAGGATTTTGTCATCTATAAGCTGACGAAAAACGCCCAGATCGACTACTCGCTGGCCTGCCGTACCATGGGCTTTGATTTGCGGGAGAAGTGCTGGAGTCGACGGCTGTTTGACATCGCGGGCATCGAGCTGGAGAAAATGTCCAAACCCGTGTCCAGCGGCACAGCGGCAGGCACCATCTGCGCCGAAGGACTGGGCTGCGAAGAAACCATTGTGGTGAATGGCTGCCATGACCAGTTGGCGGCGCTGCTGGGTGCAGGCGTGTCCGATGCCTGCACCGCCGTGGACGGCACCGGCACCGTGGAGTGCGTAACGCCGGTGCTGGAGGAGATTCCAACCGACCGGGAGCTGTACGCCAAGGGCTACACCGTGGTACCTCATTATCTGGACGGAAAGTACGTTTGCTACGCTTTTTCTTTTACCGGCGGCGCGGCGCTGAAGTGGTATAAGGACACCTTTATGCCGGAGGAAGACTATGCCGAACTGGATGCAAAGGCTGAGGGAGCCCCCACCGGCATCCTGATCCTGCCGCATTTCGCCGGTGCGGCCACGCCTTATATGGATGAGAATTCCGAGGCGGCCATCATCGGTCTGACGCTGGCTACCAGCAAATACGACCTTTACAAGGCGGTGATGGAGGGCGTCACTTACGAGATGCTGCTGAACATCGAGGAACTGGAAAAGGGCGGCATCCGGATCGAAAAGCTGTTTGCCACCGGAGGCGGCGCCAAGAGCCGCGCGTGGCTGCAGCTGAAAGCTGATATTCTGAACCGGGAGATCGTGGCGCTGGATGCGCCGGAGGCCGGAGCCGCGGGTACGGTGATGCTGGCGGGTATTGCCATGGGCACCTTTGCCGACCTGACAGAGGCCCGGACGCGGATGGTGAAGGTGAAGGAATCCTATTTCCCCGATCCTACCCGCCACGCGGCATACCGAAAGCACTATGAGAGATACCGCGGCGTCTACAGCGCTGTGAGACCGCTGCTGTAAAGGAGAAAGCCATGTTAGCTACCCTGAATGAAGTATTGGAGATCGCGCAGGCTCGGGGGTGCGCCGTTGGCTCTTTCAACACCCCGAATTTGGAGAGTGTGCAGGCTGTCATCAGTGCGGCAGAGGAATTAGGAGAGCCGGTCATCCTCATGCACGCGCAGGTTCACGAGGAGATGGGGCTTGTCCGCATGGAGGACATCGTGGATGTGATGCTGCTGAAAGCGAAAAAGGCAAGCGTTCCTGTATGCGTCCATTTAGACCACGGCACGGATGTGGCCTATGTGAAGCGGGGCATAGAGCTGGGCTTCACCTCCGTCATGTACGACGGGTCCACGCTGCCGCTGGCGGAGAATTACGAGAATACCTGTGCGGTAGTGGAGTTAGCTCACAAAATGGGGATCTCCGTGGAGGCGGAGGTCGGTTCCATGGGCGCTCGTGAGGGCGGAGAAGGCGACGGAGAAAGCATCTATACCGACCCCGCCGAGGCAAAGAACTTCGTGGAGAAAACCGGCATCGACGCGCTGGCCTGTGCCTTCGGCACGGCCCACGGCCTGTATCTGAAGCAGCCTAAGCTGGATTTCGACCGGCTGGCGGAGATCCGCAGGATCGTGAATGTGCCGCTGGTGATGCACGGTGGTAGCGGCGTCAGTGAGGAGAACTACCGCATCGCCATCGCCATCGGTATCCGGAAGATCAATTACTATTCCTACATGGCAAAGGCCGGCGGCACGGCGGTGGAGGCCCTGGCTGACTGCACCTTCTTCCATGACATCGCCGTGGCGGCACAGCAGGGGATGCGGGAGGATGTCATCAAAGCAATGCGTGTATTTGCACTGAAATAACGGAAAGGGAGAGAAACTATGAAAAGATCTGAGATCAACGCCATTATGAGAGAAGCTGAGGAGTTCATCGCCGGCATGAAGTTCCAGATGCCGCCCTTCGTGTTCTGGACCCCCCAGGACTGGGCCAGTAAGGGCAAGGCCTATGACGAGATCCGCGACAACATGTTGGGGTGGGACATCACCGATTTCGGCTCCGGCGACTACGAGAAGATCGGCCTTTTGATGATCACCCTGCGCAACGGTAACTTCAACGATAAGAAGTACATCAAGCCCTATGCGGAAAAGCTGCTGATCGTCAAGGAAGGCCAGATCACCCCGTTCCACTTCCACTGGAGCAAGATGGAGGACATCATCAACCGCGGCGGCGGCAACCTGATGGTGCAGGTCTACAACAGCACGCCGGACGAGCAACTGGATCTGGTAAATCCCGTTACGGTCCGTACCGACGGCTATGAGCATCAGGTAGAGCCCGGTGCGGTGATCCGTGTTGAGCCAGGCCAGTCCATCTCTCTGCCCAACGGCCAGTACCACAAGTTCTGGGGCGAGGAGGGCACCGGCATGATCCTGCTGGGCGAAGTCTCCAAGGTGAACGACGACCGCGTGGACAACCGCTTCTATGAGGAAGTGGGCCGCTTCCCTGAGATCGACGAGGATGAGCCTCCTCTGCACCTGCTGGGCAACGAATATCCCGTGGCCTGCGACTGATGAGGGAACAGAGGAATGTAAAGAACTTGTTAAGAAAATAAGAGGGCAAACGGTTACATTTTTTTGAATAATTATACTCTATTTTTTTGAAGGTTGAGAAAAAAGGAATATAACTGAAAAAAACGGTTTTGGCAATGTGATGGCGGAAAATATAGGTAGAATGCATAAATTTGCTTGTATTTTCAAATATTTACATGTAATGAAAAAAATAATAACTTTCAAAGTGTGAGAAAAGATTTGCAAAGATTTGAAAAAGTGACAGTTTTTTTGATGCTTTGTTTCTCGTAGATTTCTGACTTTGTGCAAAAGGAAGAAAGTGGTATATAAGCGGCAAAATTAACTTGCATGACCGTGGCACTTCGCCTATACTAAAACTATTGGCTTGAGTGTTTTTTGATAAAATCAACAAATACCTTTTGCACGAATATGTATGTGAATGTAGGACATGAATGTAGGATACGTGAATAGTATGAAACGATTGTCATTATTGCTGTGGGTGACACAGTTTGGCCTTTCGGTCTTATTTCCCCTGTGTTTCTTCTTGCTGTTTGCGGTATGGCTTCAAAAGCGATTTCAACTGGGGATGTGGATCGTGATCGTCCTTGGCTTGTTGGGATTCTTGACTTCTATCAGTACGGCACGGTCCTGTATCCGTTCTATGCTGAAGGATTCTGAAGCTGCCAGCGATTCTCCGGAACCGCCGCTGTCATTCAATGACCACGATTGACAGCAGCATTACATTGATAAGGACGGTAATACGCATGAAATTGCAGGAAGCATCAAAAAAAGAAGTCAAGCGGATAGCGGTCGGATCGATCATCTGCGGCGTGTTGGAATTGGCGAGCTTTTTTCTGCTGCACCTTCTGGGTGTTGTACGGTTCACCTACAAAGTGGTGCTTGGCGCAGCCGGCGGCATTGTTGTGGCGGTGCTGAGCTTCGTGATCTTGTGTCTGGCGGTACAAAGAGCGGTAGATACGCAGGATGAGAAAGTCCGTAAAAACCGGATGCAGCTGAGTTACAATCTGCGGTTGCTGATCCAGGCCGGCTGGGTAGTGGTTGCGTTTTTACTACCATGCTTCAATGTGCTGGCGGCGGCGGCTCCCTTGCTGTTCCCGACGGTGATCATTTTCTATTTGCAGCAAAAAGGAAAGCTGGTAACGCCCAGTGAACGAAAGAATCCGGAGCCTTCAGACGAGGAGGAAGAACCGGAGGATCATCTGGGTAGTTTTGAGATCTGAGACTGTGGCAAGGAGGTGAAACTATGGAAATATCAATTAATGGCGCAAAAATACTGGCGGTATTTGAAAACGTACCACTATTGGGAACGGTGCGGCTGACCCAAACTGTGGCCATGAGCTGGCTTGTGATGATCATCATTTCCGCGCTTTGCATCTGGCTGGGCTCCAACCTGAAGGTAACGGGGATCACCAGAAAGCAGGCTGTGGCGGAAATGGCGGTTACCAGTCTTGTTAAGTTCGTGCACAACAACATGGGAACCGGATTTGACCACTATATTCCTTTGGTAGGAACGATCTTTATCACCAGTGTTATCTCCAATACGATCAGTGTACTGGGATTCTGGAGTCCTACGGCTGACCTGATGACAGAATTGGGCTGGGCCCTGGTGGTGTTTGTGATCATCACCTACCATAAGATCAAAGCGGCCGGTATCGGCGCTTATCTGAAGGGATTCCTGGACCCGCTGTTCATTTTGGCACCCATTAACGTGATGGCTGAGTGCTTCACTCCCGTCAGTATGGCCTGTCGTCATTTCGGCAATATCCTTTCCGGTACGGTCATCAGTGCGTTGATCTACGGTGCGTTGACCGCAGCGACCCATGCTCTGTTAGGGGCTCTGGGCGGCAGTCTGGCAGCAGCTTTGATCGTAAGTGCTGTGGGTGTCGTACTGGCAGTGGTGATGAAGAAGAAGGGTAAGACCGTGTTCTTCATTCTGGGCATTATTCTGGCATTGCTGGGCGTATTCGCTCTGCTGCACAATCTGGGCGGCTTCTTTGGAGAGATCCCGTTCCTGGCCATCGGTATTCCCGCTGTGACCGGCGCGTATTTCGACTGGTTTGGCGGTTGTATCCAGGCATTCATTTTCTGTACGCTGACAACTCTATTCATCAAACAGGCTGCGGGCGATTAACCGGGCCATTTGAATAAACAATGTAATTCATTTTTATTAGGAGGCTAATTATGAACGATTTTCAGGTTTTGGCAAAGGGTATTGCACTGGCCGGTTGCGCCATCGGTGCAGGTCTGGCTCTGATCGCAGGTATCGGCCCTGGTATCGGCGAAGGTAACTGCGCAGCACGCGCTTGCGAGATCATCGGTAAGCAGCCCGAGAGCAAGGGCGATGTTACCAGCACCATGATTCTGGGTATCGCTTTGTCTGAGACCACCGGTATTTACGGTTTCGTTACCGGCCTGCTGCTGATCTTCTTCGCACCCGGTCAGTTCATGAAGTTCCTGGGCTAATTCCGGCGTTTTAAAGGTATTCATTAAATTACGCCGGGAGGAGGCAAAAAGAGATGGAACTTTATCAGTCCCTGGTAGCGGTTGAACCCGCTACTCTGATTGTCACCATCTGCAACCTGTTTCTCCAGATGTATATCGTCAAGAAGTTCTTCTTGAGCAAGGTGCTGGCCGTGCTGGACAAGCGCCGTGAGGCCGCGGATCAGGAGATCGTGCAGGCACAGGCTGCCAAGGAAGAGGCCATGGCCATCAAGGCGACATACGAGGAAAATATGAAGCAGGCCAAGGCGGAAGCAAATGAGATCCTGACCCATGCGCAGAAGACGGCTGCCGCCCGTTCCGAGGAGATCATCGGACAGGCACAGGCACAGGCTGCACAGATCAAGGAGAAGGCTTCTGCCGACATTGCACAGGAGAAGAAGAAAGCGCTGAATGATGCGAAGGATGAGATCTCCGGCATTGCTGTGGCGATTGCGGAAAAGGTTGTGGAGCGCCAGCTGAACGAGGCGGATCAGGAGAAACTGGTCAGCCAGTTCATTGAAAATCTTGGTGGCGCGTTATGACAGAAGTTGCGAACACTTACGGTCAGGCATTGTATGACCTGGCAAAAGATGAGGGTCTCACGGAAGAGATCCTGGGGCAGATCACTGCCCTGAAGGGGAGCTTTGACGCAGAGCCTGCCTTTGTGCAGTTGCTGTGTACGCCCTCCATTTCCAAGGAAGAGCGTTGTCAGGTGTTGGATGACAGTCTGCGCGCTCAGGTGCATCCCTATGTATTGAACTTTTTGAAGATCCTGACAGAAAAAGGATACATGCGGCATTTTTCCGGTTGCTGCCAGCTGTTCAGACAGCAGTATAATCAGGACAATGGTATTTTGCCTGTGACCGCGGTCACAAAGCTGCCCCTGTCCGACGAGCTGCGCCGGAAGCTCACCGAAAAACTCTCCAGTGTGACCGGCAAGACCATTGAACTGGAATGCCGGGTGGATCCGGAGTGTCTGGGCGGTGTGCGACTGGATCTGGGCGGAATGCAGGTGGACGGCACGGTTCGTCACCGGCTGGACGAGATCCGCACGATCCTGAAGAACACCGTACTCTGATGAGAAAGCAGGGACAGTATGGAACTTAGACCCGAAGAAATTACAAAAATCATTCGTAGTCAGATCAAGAACTACGAAGCGAAAATGGAATCCAGTGAAACTGGCGTGGTCATTATCGTCGGCGACGGTATTGCCCGCGTCTCCGGCCTGACCAAGTGCATGGCCGGCGAACTGGTGGAATTCCCCAACGGCGAATACGGCATGGCACAGAATCTGGAAGAGGATACTGTTTCCGTCGTTATTCTGGGCAGCGACAGCGGCATCAAGGAAGGCGATACCGTCAAGCGTACCGGCCGCGTGGTGTCCGTCCCCGTGGGCAATGGCCTGATCGGCCGTGTTGTCAACGCACTGGGCGCACCCATCGACGGCAAGGGCGTCATCGAGAATGACGGCTTCCGCGCCATCGAAAGTCCTGCCCCCGGCATCATCGACCGTGAACCGGTCAATGTGCCTCTGCAGACCGGTATCAAGGCCATCGACTCCATGATCCCCATCGGCCGCGGCCAGCGCGAGCTGATCATCGGTGACCGCCAGACCGGTAAGACCACTCTGGCAACGGATACCATCCTGAACCAGAAAGGCAAGGATGTCATCTGCATCTATGTGGCCATCGGTCAGAAGCGTTCTACCGTGGCACAGATCGTGAACAATCTGGAGCTGGGCGGCGCCATGGACTACACCATCGTGGTCAGCGCAACGGCGTCCGAGCTGGCACCCATGCAGTATATTGCACCCTATACCGGCTGCGCCATGGGCGAGTATTTCATGGCCCAGGGCAAGGACGTGCTGGTGATCTATGACGATCTGTCCAAGCACGCTGTGGCCTATCGTGCAATCTCTCTGCTGATCCGTCGTCCGCCCGGCCGTGAAGCCTATCCTGGCGACGTCTTCTATCTGCACTCCAGACTTCTGGAACGCGCAGCACACCTCAGCGCCGAAAAGGGCGGCGGTTCTCTGACGGCTCTGCCCATCATCGAGACCCAGGCAGGCGACGTTTCCGCTTATATCCCCACCAACGTCATCTCCATCACCGACGGCCAGATCTTCCTGGAGACCGAGCTGTTTAACTCCGGCGTTATGCCCGCCGTGAACCCCGGTATCTCCGTCTCCCGAGTGGGCGGCAACGCACAGATCAAGGCCATGAAGAAGGTTTCCGGTTCTCTGAAGCTGCTGTATTCCCAGTATCGTGAGCTGCAGAGCTTCGCACAGTTCGGTTCCGATCTGGATGCGGATACCAAGGCCCGTCTGGAACTGGGTGCCCGTATCGTGGAAGTGCTGAAGCAGAAGAACAATGAGCCCGTGGATGTTGCCCACCAGGTGTGCATCATCTATGCTGTGGTCAATGGTTATCTCGGTGGTATTGCTGTTCAGGATATCCGTGAGTTTGAGAAGCAGCTCTTCGCCTACATGGATGACCATTACAGCGAGGCACTGGCTTCCATCCGTACCACGGGTGCGCTGGATGAAGCAGTGGAAAACGCCATCAAGGCTGCTCTGACAGAACTGACCTCCAAATTTGTTTCCGCAAACTGAAACGGAAGGAGTGTGAGTCATGGCTGGCGTTTCCACTAAGGATATCAAAAACCGGATCCGAAGCATGGAAAGCACCAAGCAGATCACCAAGGCGATGGAAATGGTGGCGGCGTCCAAGCTCCGCCAGGCCCAGAACCGGGTACTCGCTTCCCGTCCTTATTTTGAAATCCTTTATCAAACCATTACAGATATTACAGAATCCAATCGTGATTTCTCTTCTCCCTACCTGCATAAGCGGGGGGGAAACCGTGCGCTGATGATCGTCATTGCTGGTGACCGCGGCCTTGCCGGCGGTTACAACAGCAATGTGATCAAGCTGTGCCTGCAGAAGATGGAGGGCAAGGATACTACCGTATTGCCCATCGGCAAGAAGGCGCTGGACTACTTCCGTTCTCACAACTTTACTATCCGCACGAGTGCTCATGCCGAAGTTTCGGAACTGAACATCAGTGATTGCTTCAGCATTGCGAAGGATGTGTGCAAGGCATTTGCTGCAGGTGAGTACGATGAGGTTCATCTGGTCTATACCAACTTTGTTTCCGTTCTCTCTCAGGTCCCCGCTTCTATGAAGGTGCTGCCTCTTGAGCCTGTGGAATCGGATAAGAAACCGAGAGCCCGGATGGAAACGATCTACGAGCCCAATGCGGAGGAAGTCTTTGCCGCCATCGTGCCCGAGTATCTGGGCGGTATCCTATACGGTGCTATCTGTGAGTCCCGCTGTGCCGAACAGGCAGCCCGCCGAACGGCAATGGATAGCGCAACCCAGAATGCAGAGGAAATGATCGCAGACCTGAACCTGAAGTACAACCGTGCAAGACAGGCAGCGATCACGCAGGAAATCACTGAAATTGTCGCAGGCGCAGAAGCCTGACGGAATTCAAGTCAAAGGAGTTGACCCCAATGGCCAAACATATCGGTACCGTGACTCAGGTCATCGGCCCCGTTTTGGATATCCGCTTTGCGGATCATGAGCTTCCGGCCCTGCTCAACGCCATCGAGATCCCCCTCAACGGCGGTACTATTACCGCAGAGGTGGCCCAGCACATTGGTGACAATGTGGTTCGCTGCATTGCAATGGCTTCCACCGATGGCCTTCAGCGCGGCGCAGAAGCCGTGGATACCGGTGAACCTATTCGCGTCCCCGTGGGCGACGAGTGCCTCGGCAGAGTGTTCAACCTGCTGGGCCAGCCCATCGATGACGGCGCTGTTCCCGAAGCAAAGGAGAAGTGGGCGATCCATCGTCCCGCTCCCAGCTATGAGGATCAGGTGCCTGCAACCGAGATCCTGGAAACCGGCATTAAGGTCGTCGACCTGATCTGCCCCTATGCAAAGGGCGGTAAGATCGGTCTGTTCGGCGGCGCAGGCGTCGGTAAGACCGTTCTGATCCAGGAACTGATCAACAACGTGGCAAAGCAGCACGGCGGTATCTCTGTCTTTACCGGCGTCGGTGAGCGTACCCGTGAGGGTAACGACCTGTACCGTGAAATGACGGAGTCCGGCGTTATCAGCAAGACCGCCATGGTCTACGGTCAGATGAACGAACCCCCCGGAGCCCGTATGCGTGTCGGCCTGTCCGGCCTGACGATGGCTGAGTACTTCCGCGATGTGAAGCATCAGGACGTGCTGCTGTTCATCGACAACATCTTCCGTTTCACACAGGCAGGCTCTGAGGTTTCCGCACTGCTGGGCCGTATGCCCTCCGCCGTTGGTTACCAGCCCACGCTGGCAACGGAAATGGGTGCACTGCAGGAGCGTATTACCTCCACTAAGAACGGTTCTATCACTTCCGTTCAGGCAGTTTACGTCCCCGCGGACGACCTGACCGACCCCGCACCCGCCACCACGTTCTCCCATTTGGATGCAACCACCGTTCTGGACCGTGGTATCGCATCTCTGGGTATTTATCCCGCAGTTGACCCG
>JAZRCP010000098.1:0-7648 GCA_045659825.1 Dysosmobacter sp.
AAGCGGCGGCCTGCGCCGGTAAAGGCGGCAAGACCTTCCTCCACGGCAGAGCCGGGAACACCAAGGCAATAAGCAGCGGAGGCGGCGGCCAGTGCGTTCAGTACATTGTGGCGGCCATAGACCTGCAGCCGGACATGGGCATATTTTTGACCCTGCACGCAGATGTCGAAGTCAGGTGCACCATCCACCTCCGTCAGGTTTTCGGCGGTGCAGTCTGCATTGTTTTCCAGACCGAAGGTGAATACGGGATGGGCCAGATCTGCTACGGATTCCATGGCACCGGTGTTGTCGGCATTGGCAATGACATAGCCCCGTTCCGGTACCAGCTCCGCAAAGCGGTGGAAGGAGGTTTCGATGTCATGCAGGTCCTTGAAGAAGTCCAGATGATCTTCCTCTACGTTCAGAATGACGGCCACGGTGGGGAAGAAGTGGAGAAAGCTGTTGCAGTATTCGCAGGATTCCAAAATGATGGTTTCGCCGCCGCCCACGCGGTAGCCTGCGCCCAGCATGGGTAGGGTGCCGCCGATCATTACCGTAGGGTCAGCCTGCGCGGCCATAAAGATGTGGGTGCACATGGAGGTGGTGGTCGTTTTGCCATGGGTGCCGGAAACGCAGATGGCGTTGGCATAGTGCTGCATGATGGCGCCCCAGGCCTGCGCCCGCTCGTAGACGGGGATGCCGCGGGCAACCGCGCCGGCGATTTCGGGGTTGCTGTCGTGGACGGCGGCGGTGCGTACCACCAGATCACAGTCACCTAAGTTTTCGGCGTTGTGGCCCACGGAGACGGGGATGCCGAGAGAACGCAGGTGCTTCACAGTGTCGCTCTCACTCATGTCGGAGCCCTGCACCGCCATGCCTGCACCGCGGAGGACTTCCGCCAGCGGGCACATGGAAACGCCGCCGATACCCACCAGATGCACCCGTTTGCCGGGCATCAGATAGTTCTGGATCGGATGAGGATTGTTCATCATAGAAGGAAACATCCTTTCATTTTCAGAAAAAGCTTTTATTGCGGTGACAGAAAAAGCAATGTATAATCAAATCAAACTAATTTATTATAATCCATAGGCACCGGAAATGCAACCGGAAAAGGGGGTGAAAGCGGGATGGAGATGCCAAAATCCGTGCAAAAAGTACTGCAAACACTGGAAAACGCCGGTTACGAGGCGTGGTGCGTAGGCGGCTGCGTACGGGATTCCCTGTTAGGCCGCGTACCGGGAGACTGGGATGTGACCACCTCCGCCCTGCCGGAGGAGACCATGGCGGCCTTCGGAAATCATGCTTTCCCCACGGGACTGCAGCACGGCACCGTTACCGTGCGCAGTGAGCATCAGTCCATTGAAGTTACTACCTACCGTGTGGACGGGACATACCACGACCACCGCCGTCCTGATTCCGTAACTTTCACCCGCTCTTTGACCGAGGATTTGCGGCGGCGGGATTTCACGGTCAATGCCATGGCTATGAGTTTACGGGGAGAGCTATGTGACCCCTTTGGTGGACAGACAGATTTAAAGAACGGGATTCTCTGCTGTGTTGGAGAACCGGAGAAGCGCTTTGGAGAAGATGCCCTGCGTATTCTGCGAGGACTGCGGTTTGCGGCAACGCTGGGTTTTGTTATTGAGGAGGAAACGGCAGCGAGTATTCACCGGAACAGGGATTTGCTGCGGGAAATCGCGGTGGAGCGGATTCAGGTAGAGCTGTTTAAGCTGCTGGCGGGGAAACACGCGGCGGAGATTTTGCGGCAGTTTCCGGATGTGATCGGTGTGTTCTGGCCAGAGATCCTGCCCATGGTGGGGTTCGACCAGCGTAACCGCCATCATTGCTACGATGTGTGGGAGCATACGCTGCATGCGGTGGATGCGGTTCCCTGTGATCCTGTTCTGCGCTGTGCCATGCTGCTCCATGATATTGGAAAACCGTCCAGTTTGACGGTGGATGAAGCCGGAACCGGCCACTTTTACGGCCACTCGGCCGTCAGCCGTGAACTGGCGGATGGGATGCTGCGCCGTCTGAAGTGGGGGAATGAATTGCGGGAGACTATCGTGACGCTGGTAGACTGGCATGACCGAGATATTCCCCGCACCGACAAAGGTGTGCGGAGAGCGCTTCGCACGCTGGGTGAGGAGAATCTGCGCCGCCTGCTGCATATCAAGCGGGGAGATAACATGGGACAGGCCCCGGAATACCGTCATCGTCAGGCGGAAATCGACAAGGGAGAAGCCATTTTAGAGCAGCTTCTGGCGGAAAATGCCTGCTTTTCCATGAAGCAGTTGGCGGTCAACGGGCATGACATGCTGGTGCTGGGGCTGACCGGCCCTGCTATCGGCAACACACTGCATGCACTGCTGGACGCAGTGGTAAACGGAGAGGTGCCCAATGAGCGGAAAGCGCTGTTAAACAAGGCGATAGAAATAAGGGCTAAAACAGGCTGAAAAACGGTGCGCATACAATGGGAAGGAGGAGACATGGACCAACTGTGGGGAATTTACCACAACGACATACCGGACTTCCTGCACCGCTTTGCGGCAGTGCCGCCTATGGAGCGGCTAAAGGAAGTGGGCATGAACTGCGGGTGTGAGTATACCCGTTTTCCGCTGTTTGCAGACATTGGGCCTTATTCCCGCTATGACCACAGCATGGGTGTGGCGCTGATTGTGTGGCATTTCACCCGCAGCATGGAACAGGCGCTGGCGGCGCTGTTTCACGATGTGACCACGCCCACCTTTGCCCATGCAGTGGACTTTCTCAACGGTGACCATCTGCGGCAGGAGTCTACCGAAGCAGGTGTTGCGGAATGTCTCGCTGCATCGCCGGAGATTTGTGGCCTGCTGGCAGAGTACGGCATTTCACTGGACGATATTTCGGACTATCACCGCTATCCCGTTGCGGACAATGATTCGCCCGCCCTTTCCGCCGACCGGCTGGAATATACCATAGGGAATCTGTTCAACTACGGCTTTGCTTCCGTGGAGCAGCTGCGCATTTTTTATGAGGATTTGACTGTGGGCAGCGATGAGCAAAACCTCCCAGAGCTGACCTTCCGCACGCCGGAGAAAGCGGCGGAGTTTGCCCGTCTGGCCCTGAAAACCTCCCGCGTCTATGTGGCGGACGAGGACCGCTTTGCCATGGAGGCGCTGGCGCAGCTGCTGCGGCAGGCGATGGTGCGCGGCGTTCTGACATATGCCGATCTTGGCGGTACGGAGCCGAGGCTCATTGAAAAACTGTGTGCAGATGGGGAATGTGCCGCCGCATGGGAAGTGTTCTGCGGGTATTCCCGTATTCTCCGTAGTACCGAAAAACCGAAGGATGGTTTGTGGGTGCAGGTGGATGCAAAAAGGCGCTGGATCGACCCGCTGGCGGAAGAGCGTGGCCGTGTTTCCGTGTGGGATAATGCCGCCCGTGCCGATATGGAGGCCTTTCGGACACAGGATTTTTCCTGCTGGCTCAGCGCAGAATAAAAACCGGACGATATTCGTCCGGTTTTTTATATGCAATTATTTGCTGTCTTTTGCGGCTTTGCGCAGTGCCGTATATTCGTTCAGGCTGCGAATGGCCTCGCCGCCGAAGGGCAGAATGGAGATCATGTTGAATACAGTCATCAAGCCTACACCGAAGTCACCTAAATCCCACACGAAGGTGTAGGCGGCGAGACCGCCGATGAACAGCATGGCCAGTGCCAGAATTTTGTAAGCCGTCTGGGCACCCCAGCGGTTGCCGAACACAAAGGCCACATTGGAGCGGGCATAGTACAGAATACCAATGAATGTGGAGAAGCAGAACAGAAACAGCACGATGGCGATAAAGATCACGCCTGCGTAGCCGAAGTGATGGAACATGGCACCTTGCAGCAGTTCCATGCCGGAAAGACCCTCTAATGCCTCGGCGGGAGCTAACAGCACGATGAAGGCGGTGCAGCTGCAAATGATGATGGTGTCAATAAACACGCCAAAGGCTTGGAACAGGCCGGACTTGGCGGGGTGGCTGACATCTGCCTCTGCGGCGGCACAGGGGGCGGAGCCGCTGCCCGCCTCATTGGAGAACAGGCCGCGCTTCACGCCGTTCATCAATGCTGCGCCAAAGCCGCCGCCAGCTACCTTCCGCAGACCGAAGGCTTCAGAAAAAATGCGCTGGAATACGTCAGGCAGGAAGGCTGCGTTCTTCACAATGACGAACACGGCGATGCAGAAATAGAAGGCTGCCATGATGGGAACCATGATGTCCAGCACCTTGACGGAGGCGTTTTTCCGCAGAACGATGACCGCTGCCAGCGCCACCAGAACCACGGTGCTGACAATGGGTGGAATGTCAAAGGCGTTGTGGAACGCGGAAGTAACGGAGTTGCTGATGACCTGACTGACGCCGCACCAGCACAGCAGGCCGGACAGGGCAAACAGAACCGCGAGGATGCTGCGGTGGTGCTTCTTGCTGGCGAAGAAATGCTGGATGTAATAGGCGGGGCCGCCGCGCCAGCCGCCGTAGAGGGGGTCAGGCTCCTTGTGGAGCTGAGCCAGTGTGGCCTCCACAAAGGCAGTGGACATGCCGATCAGGGCTGCTACCCACATCCAGAACACAGCACCTGCACCGCCCACAGACAGGGCTGCTACCACGCCAACCATATTGCCCATACCCACGCGGGTGGCAGTGGAGACGATCAGTGCCTGCATGCCGGAGAGTGCACCGCCGTTGCCCTTGGAACCCTTTTCCACGGAGAGCCGCAGCATTTCGGGGAACAGGCGGATGGGAAGGAATCTGGTACGGATCGTGAAATAAATGCCTGCCGGGATCAGCAGCAGAACCAGCAGGGAAATACCCAACACATCGCCGCCGGGCAGCGGAATGGTGATCAGATCGCCCCAGAGAATGTTGAACAGGAAGTAAAAAGCGTCTTTCAGAAATTGCATGGTGGTGTACCTCTTGACTTTGATGCTTTAAAGTATATAATACAAACGAGCATTTGTCTAATTGATGGTTTTTATATATAGAATAGAAAAAATATATTATATATGGGGGCGACCATGGATATACGCAGCTTACAGACATTGATTCAAGTTGCCGAACTGGGAAGCTTTACCCGTGCGGGAGAAAAACTGGGCTACTCCCAGCCCACCATTTCGTTTCAGATCAAGCAGCTGGAGCGAGAATTGGGGGCGCAGCTGTTTGAGAGGGTGGGGCATACGGTTTCCCTGACGGATGAAGGGCGAAGCGCGTTGGCCTATGCCCAGCAGATCTGCCGCATGAGCGAGGAGATGCTGCGGGGACCGGAGAACCGCCAGACAGCCAGCGGTGTGATTCGTCTGGCTACGGCAGATTCTCTGTGTGGGCCACTGGTGGCAAAGGGGTTCCAACGGTTTCGTCTGGCGTATCCGCAGGTTTCTTTGCATGTGCAGACGGCAGGCACAGACGAACTGTTCCGTTTGCTGGATCATAACGAGGCAGATGTGGTCTGCACGCTGGATAATCATATTTACAATACTAATTACATCGTGGTCCACGAGGAAAAGGTGGGCACCCACTTTGTCTGCTCCGCCGACCACCCACTGGCTGCGGCAGAAACCCTTTCTGTCTGCGATCTGCTAAACCAGCCGTTTTTTCTGACAGAAAAGGGGATGAGTTACCGCCGCATGCTTGATGAACGGCTGGCCCGGGATTCCCTGGAGATCCGGCCGGTTTTGGAGATTGGCCACGCCGATCTGATCTGTGAACTGCTGGAGAGCGGGGGTGTGTCGTTTTTGCCGGACTATGTGACAGAACGGGCTGCCGCGGAAGGCCGCATTGTACGCCTGCCCGTAGAGAATGTGCAGATCGAACTATGGAAGCAGATCCTGTATCATCGGGATAAGTGGATGTCCCGGCAGATGGAGGCTATCATCGGGCATTTGTCGCAGGATTTCCTGCGGCTGGAACCGGCGTAACGTCTGAGAGGAGGCGTCTATGAACCAACCGGATCGGAAAGGCAGAAACTACACGAAATTTACCAACAGGGATTGCGAGTTCTTCCCATGTCACAATGGTGTTCCTGCGGAGGACTTCAACTGCTTGTTTTGCTATTGCCCCTTGTATGCGATGGGAAGAGATTGCGGTGGGGCGTGCCATTACACAGAGAATGGAGTCAAGGATTGCAGCTGCTGCACTTTCCCGCACCATGCGGACAATTACGGCGAAGTGATCCGCCGCCTTTCGGGTTTGTACGGAAGAATGCAGGAACAGGATTAAGAAAAAGCGAAAAAGAAAACCGGGACTGTAATTGCAGTCCCGGTTTTGGTTGTAAGAGGGGATTACTTTCCGGCCTTGCGGCGGTGGTAGAACTCAGCGGCGGCGGTGAACAGCACATCGGAGGAGGAGTTCAGGGCAGTTTCGCAGGAGTCCTGAATCACGCCGATGATGAAGCCGATACCCACCACCTGCATGGCAACATCATTGGAAATGCCGAACATGCTGCAGGCCAGAGGAATCAGTAACAGGGAGCCGCCGGCCACACCGGAGGCGCCGCAGGCAGATACGGTGGGAACCAGACTCAGCAGGAACGCAGTGGCAAAGTCCACCTCAATGCCCAGCGTGTGGGCGGCAGCCAGCGTCAGCACGGAAATGGTGATGGCTGCACCGGCCATGTTAATGGTGGCGCCGAGGGGAATGGAAACAGAGTACTTATCCTTATCCAGCCCCAGATCCTCGCACAGCTTCATATTCACAGGGATGTTGGCAGCAGAGGAACGGGTGAAGAAGGCCATGATGCCGGACTCCTTCAGGCAGCGGAATACCAGAGGATAGGGATTGCTGCAGATGCACAGGAACACCATGATGGGGTTGATGACCAGTGCCACGAAGAACATGCAGCCAACCAGCACCAGAATGATGCGGCCATAGGTGACAAAGGCGGCAAAGCCGGTGGTAGAGACGGTGGCGAACACCAGCCCCATGATACCGAAGGGAGCACAGTTGATGACCCAGCGAATAGCGGTGGACAGGGCGTCGGAAATATTGGCGAGGACCTGCTTGGTGGTGTCAGAGGCGTTCTGCAGAGCCATACCCAGCACGACGGCCCACAGCAGCACGCCAATGTAGTTGGCATTGGCAATGGATGCCACAGGGTTGCTGACAGCACTGGTCAGCAGGTTGCGGATTACTTCGCCGATACCGCTGGGAGCTGCATTGCTGACACCTTCTGCCAGCAGCAGGGTGGAGGGGAATACGAAACTGGCGACCACCGCGGTCAGAGCAGCGAGGAACGTACCGGCAAGATACAAGCCGACAACGGTCTTCATGTTACTGCCGCCGCCGCTTTTGCGGCTGGCCAGTGCCTGCAGCACGATAAAGAACACCAGCAGGGGAGCCAGTGCCTTCAGGGCGCCGACAAAAAGGTCACCTAAAATGCTGATCACAGTGAAAGAGGGGATCACTGCGCCGAGGATGGCGCCCACGATCAGTCCCATGATGATGCGCTTCACCAGACCGATCCGGTTCCATGCCTGTAAATACTTCAAAACAATCTTCCTTTCTGATACGAACGTACTGTAATACAGTGCAGTGTCTGCGCCGCGGGGACAGTTGTCCCGCGGCGCGACCTGCCCATTATAACGGCTTTCTTCACTTTTGGGAAGTCTTTTTTTGAAAAAAGTTAAGGAAAAATAAAGAATTTTGCAAAAAA
>JAZRCP010000099.1:0-2107 GCA_045659825.1 Dysosmobacter sp.
ACGGCAAGCACATCCCCGGCATGCAGGGTATCCACGGTACGGGCATGCTGCCCATTCACTAAAATACCGTTCTCTGCACGGGTCAAACGGGAGATGGCATGAGAGGAAAAATGCAGTTTTGCCTTCAGGATATGCCGGACGTTGGAGCCGTCCTCCTCCGTCGTAATGGTTCTGGTAATGATCTCCATGGGCCGCTCCTCTTGGTTGATGGTATCAGCATACCACAAAAACCACCGTTTGCCAAACAGAGATTCCCGTGATACAATACTTTTTGATTCTCATATCCGGAGGCGTCTATGCTTTTATCCGCTGAACATCTCTCCATCAACTTCGGCAGCCGCCAGCTGCTGGACGATGTAAATTTTTATTTAAATGAAGGTGACAAGACCGGCATCATCGGCATCAACGGAACCGGCAAGTCCACCTTTTTGAAAGTGCTGGCCGGTGTGACGGAAGCCGATGCCGGTACCGTTTCCCGCAACCCGAATGTGCAGGTCAGCTTTCTCTCCCAGAACCCAGTGATGGACGACAACGCCACCGTGCTGGAGCAGGTCTTTCTCCACTTCCCCGCGGAGTTTCGGGAACTGAACGAATACGAGGCCAAAACCATGCTGAACCATCTGGGCATTTCGGATTTTGCCCAGAAAGTGGGCACCCTCTCCGGCGGCCAGCGGAAGCGGGTGGCTTTGGCTGCAGCGCTGATCCATCCGGCGGACATTCTCGTGCTGGACGAGCCCACCAACCATCTGGACGCAGAAATGACCGCATGGTTGGAAGACCGTCTCAGAAAATTCCGCGGCGGCCTCATCATGGTGACCCATGACCGTTATTTCCTTGAACGCGTCGTAAACCACATCACGGAGCTCTCCCGCGGCAAGCTGTACCACTATGAAGCCAACTACTCCAAATATCTGGAACTGAAAGAACAGCGGCAGGAAATGGCGGAGGCCAGCGAGCGAAAGCGGCAGGCCATCCTACGCACCGAGTGGGAGTGGATCATGCGTGGCTGCCGTGCCCGTACCACCAAGAGCAAGGACCGTATTGAGCGCTACCACGACCTCTTGAATCAGGATGCACCGGAAACGGACGAAACCGTACAAATGGCCGCGGCTTCCAGCCGGTTGGGCAAAAAGCTGATCGAGCTGCACGGTGTTTCAAAATGCTTTGACGGTCGGCGCATCATTGAAAACTTCTCCTACAATTTGCTGCGCAATGACCGCATTGGTATCGTGGGCCGCAACGGCGCAGGCAAGTCCACCCTGCTGCATCTGATTGCAGGCGACCTTATGCCGGACAGCGGCCATGTGGAGACCGGCGCGACCGTGAAGATCGGCCACTTCTCGCAGGAAGGCCGCGAGCTAAATCTGAACCAGCGGGTCTATGACTTCATCCATGAAATCGCCGACGAAGTCCACACCGATGAAGGCACCTTCACCGCCAACCAGATGATGGAGCGGTTCCTGTTCCCCGGCGATCTGCAGTCCGTCCCCATTGGCCGTCTCTCCGGCGGGGAACGGCGGAGACTGTATCTCCTCAGCGTACTGATGGCAGCACCCAATGTGCTGCTGCTGGACGAGCCTACCAACGATCTGGACATCATGACCCTCTCTATTTTAGAGGACTATCTCCAGAGTTTCCCCGGCCCCATTTTGACCGTTTCCCACGACCGCTTCTTCCTTGACAAGCTGGCGGAGTCCATCTTCGAGGTGCGGGGTGACGGCGCCATCCATCACTACACCGGCAACTGGTCGGACTGGCAGACCAAGCGGCAGGAAGAGGAAAAAGCCGCCGCGCCGGAAAAGCCCAAAGCCACTGCAGCCGAGCGTCCCAGGGATCGGAAGCTGAAATTTTCCTTCAAGGAAGAACGGGAGTTCGCTACCATTGACGATGATATTGCCGCGCTGGAGGAAAAAATTGCCGCCTGCGAAGCAGAGCAGGCCTCCTGTGCCAGCGACTATGTAAAGCTACAGGAGCTGCAGGAGCAGCAAACCGCACTGGAAGCCGCACTGGAAGAAAAGATGGAACGGTGGGTCTATCTCACCGAGCTGAAAGAGAAAATCAACGCCCAGTAAACGGTTTTCCCACAAAAAGCATCACACCCCGGCAG
>JAZRCP010000100.1:0-3831 GCA_045659825.1 Dysosmobacter sp.
ATCTGCCCGCCTCCCATTACTTTCTCGGCGAAGGCATCGAGCCGAAACGGGACGCCGTCATCCTCCGCGGTGACGAGACGCTAACCTACCCCGATTTCGAGGTGAAGACCTGGCCCTCTACTGATGAAGGCGTTGCCTCCGTCGTCCGGATTGGCGGCTTTGCGATCTACCACGCCGGCGATCTCAACTGGTGGCACTGGGAGGGCGAGCCTGACCCGTGGAATCCCGACATGGCAAAGGCATTTCAATTGTACTGCCAGCCGCTCCGCGGCCGCGCCATCGATCTTGCCATGCTGCCGCTGGACCCCCGCCTGAACAAAGACGGGTTCCGCGGTCCGAAGCATTTCCTTGAGATTGCCCACATCCACCGCTGGCTGCCCATGCACCAATGGGGCAAGTTTGGCTTTACAGAGGCCTTCCTTACATGCTATCCTGAGTTCAAAGAACAAACCGTGCCTGTTTCCCGCAAGGGACAGGTCTTCGAGTTTTGAAACAGGAGGAAATGCCCCATGAAGATCGACGGCAACGAACTGGCCATTTTGCAGGATCAGCTGTATCAGCAGGGACGCGAGGAAGAGGGCTGGCAGGTCAAGCAGGAGTTTTTGAAGCAGGTACGGGAGAGCGGCGATCACTGCCCCTGTCAGCAGGCCTGCCCCCACCACGGCAACTGCTTTGAGTGCGTCACCATCCACCGCGGACACCGAGACCACCTGCCCATGTGCATGTGGGACATGGTGAACGAGCGGCTCCACAGCCTCTCCCGCCTGACAGAATGCACCCTGTGCAAATACGAAGAAGAGCATAAATAAGAAGCACGCGGGCAAAGCCCGCGTGTTCTTTTTATCCCAGCAGTGCGCCGACGGCCAGAAAGGCGATGGTCAGCAGCAGGAAATACAGCAGCAGCTTCCACACATACTTCAGCCACTTATCGTAGGGCACATGGCCCAGCGCCAGCGCACCCATCACCACCGCCGCCGTGGGTGTGACGATATTGACGAGGCCAGAGGCCGACTGGAAGGCCGTCACCACCAAATCGCCGCCTACGCCTGCAAATTTACCCAGCGGGGCAAGAATGGGGATGGACAATGTGGCAAGACCGGAGGAGGACGGGATCAGGACAGACAGCGGCAGGTAGATGAGATATACCAGCAGCGTAAAGGCCACTGGTCCCGCGCCGGAGAGGGCCTGCTCGCCCCAGTGAAGCACGGTGTCGGTGATGCCGCCGTCGTTCATCAGCACAGTGATGCCGCGGCTGATACCGATGATGAGGCTCACGCCCAGCATATCAGCGCAGCCTGCCACGAAGGTCTCGGCGATCTCCGCCTCGCCCATCCGGTCGATGAGGCCCACGATGACGCCACCCACTAAAAACAGAGCGGACAATTCGGGGAACCACCAGCCAAGGGCAGGCAGGCGCGTGCCCAGCTCGTCAAAGGGGATGACGCTGTAAATCATCACCACGAACACCAGTGCGAACACCGTCAGAATCACCTTGCGCCGCGGGGTGAAGTCGACGGTACTTTCCATGCTGACCTGCAGCTTGCCCGCGCCTACGCCGACCACGGAGCGAGAGGGGTTTTTCTTCACTCTGGCTGCATAGCTCATCACATACCAGATGGCGGCGGACAGGAACACCACCCACTGGATGATGCGCAGCAAAATGCCCTCGCCCAGCGACACCCCCGCAAAACCCGCCGCAATGCCGGTGGCAAAGGGATTCACCGTGGAGGCGATGACACCCGCTCCCGCGCCCAGCAAAATCACGGAGATACCCACTACCGCATCGTAGCCCGCCGCCAAAAACACCGGCAGCAGCAGCGGATAGAAGGCCATGGTCTCCTCCCACATGCCAAAGGTGGTGCCGCCCAGTCCGAAGAAGATCATCAGAATGGGAATGAGCCACTTTTCCCGCCCGCCAAGACGGGCAATGACCCGGCCTACGCCGGCATCCACCGCGCCGGTCTTCATCACGATGCCCAAAAAGCCGCCCACCATCAGGATGAACACGCAGACATCCACCGCGTCAAAGAAGCCGGAAAAAGCCGCCGTCAAAACCGCTCCCACGCCCTGCGGGTTGGGGTCCGTCAGATGGTAGCTGCCCGCCACCGGCACTCCGTCTGCATACTCGTAGGCGCCGGAGGGAATGAACCATGTGGCGATGGCCACCAGAATGATCAGCAAAAACAGGATGGTATAGGCCGTGGGCATGCGAAATGTTTTCTTTTCCAAAGGGGTTCCCCCTCTACGTTTACTTTCCGATGGTGGCCACCATGACAGCCTTGATGGAGTGCATGCGGTTTTCCGCCTCGTCAAAGACCACGCTGTGGCGGCTGCGGAACACTTCGTCGGTGACCTCGCGGATGTCGATGCCCTTGTCCATCCACTCCTTGGCCATCTTCGTCTCAAAGTCGTGGAAGGAAGGCAGGCAGTGCATATACAGCACGTTGGGATTTTCCGTGGCTTTCAGGGTCTCCTCCGTCACGCGGAAGGGGGAGAGCAGCTTGGTGCGCTCGGGGATCAGCTCCTCCTCGCCCATGGAGGCCCAGATGTCGCCGTAGATCACATCCGCACCCTTCAGGTCTTCCATATGGTCGGTGATCTCAATGAGGCCGCCGTTGGCACGGGCCTCGGCAAAGACCCGCTGCACCAGTTCCTTATCCATTTCCTTTGCCAGCTTCTCCGGTCCCAGCGCCACAAAGTGCATACCCATCTTGGCCGCGCCGATCATCCACGCGTAGCACATGTTATTGCGCACGTCGCCGGGGAACACCACCTTCACCTTGTTCAGGGGCTTGTTGCAATGCTCCTCAATGGTCATCATGTCGGCCAGAATCTGGGTGGGGTGGTCGGCGTCCGTCAGGCCGTTCCAGACGGGCACACCGGCGTATTTTGCCAGATCCTCTACTACCTTCTGCTCGTAGCCGCGGTACTCGATGCCGTCAAAGAAGCGCCCCAGCACCTTGGCGGAATCCTCCAGAGACTCCTTCTTGCCCATCTGGGAGCTGTTTGCGTCCAGATAGGTGACGTGGGCGCCCTCCTGCGTGGCCGCCACCTCAAAGGAACAGCGGGTACGGGTGGAGGTCTTTTCAAACAGCAGCACAATGTGCTTGCCCTTCATGGTGGGATCGCAGATGCCTGCTCTGCGTTTTGCCTTCAGATCGTGGCCCAGATCCAGCAGATAGCGGATCTCCGCGGGGGTAAAGTCCTCCAGAGTCAGAAAACTCCGGCCTTTTAAATTCACTGCCATAATGATTCTCCTTTTTTAATTGGGATCCTCTCTCCAAAGAGGCATACTCATACATCTGGGGCCGCCGCGGCCGCGGGAAAGCTCCGCACTGGGAATGGTGTGGATGCGGATACCCGCCTCCTCCAGCGAGCGGTTGGTCACATAGTTGCGAGAGTAGACCACCACTTCGCCGGGGCCGATGGCCAGCGTGTTACTGCCGTCGCTCCACTGCTCGCGGGCGGCGTCAATCTCATGGCCCTCACCGCAGGGGATCAGCTTCACCTGATCCAGATGCAGGTGTTCCTTCAGGATGTCCTCCAGCCGGCCGTCCTCCTGCCGGATCTTCATGCGGCGGTTCTCGTCCAGTTCCATGACGAACACCGTCATGCTGGCAAGGATATTGGGATGGACGGTGAACTTGTCTCGGTCCACCATGGTGAACACCGTATCCAGATGCATGAAGGAACGGGTCTTGGGAATGTTGAAGGCCAACACCTTTTTAAAGGTCTTGCTCTGGGTCAGAACCGCTTCCGCCAGTGCGTCAATGGAGTCTTCTCTGGTGCGCTGGGAGATGCCTACTGCCAGCACCTCGGGAGAAAGCACCA
>JAZRCP010000101.1:0-8210 GCA_045659825.1 Dysosmobacter sp.
CCACACTGGACCGACTGGGCAAGGATGCTCCGGGCAAGCGGCTGCTGCACATGGCGGTGACGCTGCAGAAATGCACAGCAGAGCTTTATATGAGTACAAACCGCCGTACCGATGCGGAACTGTGCCTGCTGCGGCTTTGCGTTGAGGGCCTTTCCCGTGATCTGACGGCATTGGAGAGCCGCATCCAGCGGTTGGAGGACAGCCTTGCCCGCGGACAGGTGATCCGTACTGCCGTGGAGCAGAGCGTGGAAAAAGCCGCGCCTGCGCCGAAGAAAGCCCCCCCTGTGAAACAGCCTGCGGCGGAGGACCTGCCGCCGTGGGAGGAGCCGCCTGCGCCGGAGGAACCGGGCGAGCGGGTCTTCGATATTCCCGATGACGTGAGCGTGCCGGTGGCACGGCCTGTGGAGCAGCCGGTGCGGCCCGCACCGGAGCGTGCGCCTGTCGCACCTGCGGCACCTGCCGCCGCGGTCGGCGGGAACTGGTGGCGGTCGCTGGTGGAGACCTGCAAGGGCAGGATCCCGCCCATGTACCGGGTGTTTTTAGATGGATGCAGCGGCGTGCTGGAGGGCGATCTTCTGACGGTGTATGCACCGGACGACCTGACGCTGGGTCGGCTGGACAATGACCGAGTGAAAGGCGCTCTTGCCGAGGAGGCGCAGAACGCTGCCGGTATGCCGGTACGGCTGAACCTGCGTGTGGGAGAGCCGCCCAAGGCATCCCCGCAGGAAAATTTGAAAAATCTGCTGAAGTTTGGCAGTCAATTTGATAACATCGAGATCAAATAAAGGAGAAGAAAACTATGGGTTACAGTGCTCGTCGTGGATTTAGCAATGGAAAGGTGTCCGGCGCTGCGCGTCAGGCCGAGATGCAGGCCAAGATCGCTCAGATGCAGGAGCAGATGAATGCTGCACAGGAGTCTGTGGAGGCACAGGTGTTCTCCGCCAGCGTGGGCGGCGGTGTCGTAGAGGCCAAGGTCAACGGCAAGAAGGAAGTTGTGGCCATCAACATCAAGCCTGAGGCTGTGGATCCCGAGGATGTGGAGATGCTGCAGGATCTGGTGGTTTCCGCTGTCAACGAGGCCCTGCGTCAGGCAGGCGACGCCATGGAAAAGAGCATGAACAGCGTGACCGGAAACCTGAATCTGGGTGCTTTCGGCCTGTAAAAAGAAACAGACAGCCTGCATGAAATCATGCAGGCTGTTTTGGCAGTGAGGAGAACGCATGAGAAAAAAACGGATTTTGGCTGTGGCGCTAATTTGCCTGCTGCTGGCGGGCTGCGGGCCGGTGTGGACAGACCCGGCAGAGGCCGAAGTGTGGGATGTGCATCCGGACGCAGAGAAGGTCATTGCCTATGTGCCATTGGATGACCGGCCTGACAATGAGGAGAGGGTCATCTATCTGGCGGAATCTCTGGGTTATACGCTGGCAATGCCGGAGCGGGATCTGTACCACACGGCGCTGGACGGACAGCCTTTAAATTCCAACGGGACGCAAAGCGGCGATCGGGCGGCCTTGTATGAATGGGTGCTGGAGCAGGAAAAGGCCGGATGTGACCGGTATATCCTGTTTATGGATCAGCTGCTTTCCGGCGGACTGGTGAATTCCCGTGCCATGGCGGGGGAGAACCCCGTTATCCTTTCCACAGGGGAATCACTGACGGAAACGGAACTGATGGATCGTCTGCTGACCCTGTTGGCAGATGACAGCAACCGGGTCTGGCTGCTGGACAGCGTAATCCGGTTGGCTCCTACGGTGGGTTATACCGGATTTGGCCTGAATGAGTACAATGCCCTGCGCAGCTACGGTATCAAGAGTCGGCCGGAACTGAGAGACAGCGATCTGACGGTGGAGAAGATCGTGGCCAGTTATCCGTTGGGCAGTGATGGCAGCGTGCTGGGGGTAGAGTCCGAGGAGCCGCTGCCGGAAGGCGCGGTGGAGAACTATCTGGCGGCCCGGGAACGAAAACTGCGGCTCGGTCAGGAGATGTTCCGGTGGCTGGAAGGCGGCAGACATGACAACTTCCGGGTGTTGATCGGGGTGGATGATTCCTCCGAGGAGGACAGCATCCAGAAAAATGAGATCGCTTTTCTGCAGATGCAGCTGCGGGAGGGAGACGCCCTTCTCTCCGGCGTGGACGATCTGGCGTTCAAGGCTGTGGCGAAGCTGTATTTAGAGGAACTGGGTTGGAACGGAGCCAATGTATGCGTCCGCTATTTTGGCGGTACGGAGGAACTGCCTGCCTGTGCGTATGACTATAAACCGCTGACAGAGATCGTGGAGGAACATTTTGATTTCTTCGATCTGACAGAAACAACGGCTGACGAAAGCGACCTGATGCTGCTGGTACTGACCCAGCCTGCCGACGAGGCGAAAAAGACGGCGTATTACGAGCAGCTGATCAAGGAACTGAAAGAGCAACAGGAAAACACGCAGATCCCCGTTGTACTCATTGATGCGGGCAATGCCCGGTACGGCACCGCCTTCCACAAGGCACTTACCGAAGAGGTGGAGCTGGGTTGGCTGCTCAGTTATGCCGGTGCATTGGATATGGCCATTGTGACCGGTACGGCGCTGTCCCACGGTGTGGCGCGGTATGTACGTCTGAGCATGGATAACGAGCATAAGACACAGGCTTCGGAGCGGGCTTTCCTGCGGACTGTGGCAGACAGCGTCCTGAAAGACTTCTGCTACCGCCATGTGGTTCGGGCGGAGATCACGGCTTATGCCCGGGACACTCTGGGCGGCGTGGCGGACAATTTCTGGAATCCGGAGATTGACCGTACTGCTCTGCTGGAACTGCTGGAGCGCCGTATGACAGAGGAGACGGCAGCGGTAATCGACAATCTGGAGCGCAGCAACTTCATCAACGAATTGCCGGAAGGCAAGGGGGAATATTCGGAGCGGGGATGGGGCGGAGTTGCCTTGGAGAACTACCGATATCCCTGGGACCGTGCCTTTGAGATCAGCATGGATATCCAACTGGGAGAATGGACAGAGCCGCACAAAAAAGTGCTGGGCGTGTACTACAAGTAAAAGAAAAAGCGGATCGTCCATCGGACGATCCGCTTTTATCATGCGGTTTTACAGCTGCTTGACGGTGTAATACACGGCCAACGCAAAGACCACGGCGGCCAATGCCCACATGGCGTAATAGGCGATGGTGGTGTTGACCAGCGCGGCGGCCAGAGCCACAACGGACAGGATGCAGGACACATAGACCGGCTGGGGATCCGCCTTGGCGGGGAACAGCAGTACGGGAAGCTTCTTTTTCTTCACCAGAAGGATCAAAGCCAGCAGAACGACGATATAGACGATCGCTGCGGCTTTCACCAGCGTGCCAACGTAAATGCTGGCGGCTGCGCGGCGGCAGACCCAGACGGCCAGCAGGGAAAGGGCCAGGACGGTCAGGGCCAGTGCGCACTCACGGTCATACAGGCTCCAGAGGAGGCCCAATACCATGGCCACGGGGACGATCACTGTCAGATAGGAGAGGATGCCCATATTCCAGTGAACCAGAAAACTGGCCACGGCAAGAAATGCGCCGCTGGCGGCTACAGCCATACCGATGGTGCGCTTTTTCTTATTGGTCTTCCACAAAAAAAGCAGCACGGCACCCAGCGCCAGAACGGCAACGCCGATCCATGCCAAAATCACCAGATAGCTATCCCATGCAATTACCTGTTGAATAGAGCCGCTGATATAGTAACGGCGGACGATCAGCAGATACAGCTCTGCTACGCAGCCAGCCAGAAATAGCTTCATGGCGGGCGTCATGGCATCGTCTTTCTTGACGGGTTTTGTTTTACGGTTCGGGTTCTTTGCCATCTATCATAACCTCCGGGGGTATAATCTTCCGTTGTGTAAGGGTGTGGCCAAAACTTGCTACTGACACACCTTGACAAGTATAGCAGACTTTCTCTCCGTTTGCAAGGAAAAACACAGGATGGCTGCGATCTTTTTCTATGGATACGGCAGTTTCAGGTTGTGGAGAGCAGAAAAACATGATATACTACCTTTACTTTTGGGCATATCCGGCTAAAAGCGTCAAAATGTGCCCAGGACAGGACGAATGTATATCCGGAGAGGAGGGGCCCCGGTGAAAAAGATGCCTGCGCTGAAAGTCAACCGATGGGATAGCATGGTGGCGGCTTTGGTAGTGATTTTGGCTGTGGCTTGCGGGGGTCTCATCTGGGGACGGACTGCGGACGCGGGAGAGCTGACCGTAGTCGTGACCGCTGATGGACAGGAAGTGGAGCGCGTGGCACTGGAGGTCTTCCCTGATACGCCGCGGGTCTATTCCGGAAATGGATATACCCTACAGGTTTCCGCGGAAACTGATGAGAAACGGGGGGTTTGCGTCAGCGTGTCTGACTGTCCCACGCAGGACTGCGTACACACCGGAACCATCACCCGCGCGGGACAGAGCATCGTTTGCCTTCCTGCCCGCATCAGTATCACGCTGGAGGGGAAAACAGCCTCCGGTGACGGACCGGATCTGGTGATCGGATGAGGGGGCAGGCTATGAAAATGACGACGAAGCAGCTGACGCTGTGTGCGGTGCTGACTGCCATGGCGCTGGCACTCAGCTATGTGGAGAATTTCTTCCCCCTGTCTCTGGCTATCCCTGTGCCCGGTATCAAGCTGGGTCTGGCCAACATTGTGACGCTGTTTGCCTTGTATGCGCTGGGGGCAGGGCCGGCGATGATGATCCTGATCGCGCGGTGTTTTTTAGGTGCGGTATTTGCCGGAAATATGAACGCGCTGATTTTTTCTGTGCTGGGCGGTGTGACGGCGATGCTGTTGATGATCCTGCTGTCGCAGACACGAAAACTGTCTGTTTACGGTGTATCTATCGGTGGCGCAGCGGCTCACAACTGCGGACAGGTAGCAGCGGCTGTTCTGACGCTGGGCAATACAGCCCCGCTATATTATCTGCCCGTTTTGCTGGGGGTATCCCTGTTTACGGGAACGCTGACGGGACTGATCACGGCCTGCCTGTTCCGTGCGCTGGCCCACACGGACTTGATACGGGGAGAATAACAGGATGGTGAGAGTGGCGAAGGGCATGGTATTGTCTCCCAAGGAGACGTATGCCCACTATGTATCAAAATCGGCGGGAAACAGCCGGAACGCATGGTAAATGGATTGTAAGGAGAGAGAAAGAGATGAAAAAATTAGCTTCCTTTTTGTATTCGGTTTTAGGCGGCGCCTGCATCGGCATCGGCGGCACGGTGTTTCTGTCCTGTGAGAACAAGGTGACGGGTGCGGTGTTCTTCTGCCTGGGTCTGTTTGCTATCTGCACGTTTGGATTCAACCTGTTTACCGGTAAAGTGGGCTATGTGTTTGAACAGCCTCCCGCCTATACCGGGTTTGTGCTGTCTGTCTGGCTGGGCAATCTGGTGGGTACAGGTCTGGTGGGTTACGCCGTCCGCGCCACCCGTATTGCGGGGATCGCGGAGAAGGCGGCCACGATCTGTCAGGCGAAGCTGGACGACAATCTGCTGTCGATTTTTATTCTCTCCGTATTCTGCAACATTTTGATGTTCATTGCTGTGGACGGCTTTAAGAGCAATCCCCACGAGGTGGGTAAGTACATCGGCATCTTCCTTGGCGTGATCGTATTTATTCTCTGCGGCTTTGAGCACTGCGTGGCCAACATGTACTACTTTTCCGTGGCCAACGTCTGGAGCGGCAAGGCTCTGCTGTATCTGCTGGTGATGAGCATCGGCAATGCCTGCGGCGGCGTGATCATTCCGCTTTGCCGAAAGCTGAAAGAGCAGGCGTAAATAAGAAGAAAGAACCGCACGGATATTCCGTGCGGTTCTTTTATTCAATGCGGTACAGCGCATTCAGTACCTGCCAGGTTTGTGAAAAGGGGCGCATGATATTCCAGAAACCGCATCCCCGGAAGCCGTATTCGGCGATCAGGCGAAGTTTTACCTCCATGCTGCGGGCATCCTCGAACCAGACCTCATGCACCGACCCGTCTGCGGCGGTATAATGAAAAAAAGGCGACTGGGCCGTTTCGTCATACTGGATGGCAATGTTGTGTTGCACGGCCAGTTCAATGGCGCGCTGGTTGGAGATGGACTGGGCGCGGGTCGTTCCCTGCACGAAGGGAAGGGGCCAGTCGTAGCCGTAATTGGGAATACCAAGGAGGATTTTTCCCGGCGGCATTTCGGTGACAGCATAATCCAGTACGGCGCGGACATTGGCAATGGGCGCCACCGCCATGGGTGGGCCGTAGGTATAGCCCCACTCGTAGGTCATCAGCAGTACCGCGTCCACCGCCGCGGCGACAGCGGGATAACTATGTCCCTCATAGAGCAGACCCCGTTGTCCCGCTGAGGTTTTAGGGGCCAGTGCCGCCCAGAGAAAGAGTCCGTGGGCGGTGAGCAGGCGGCGCAGGCGGGAGAGAAGGGCTGCATAACTTTCTGCAAGGCTGCCCGGCAGATATTCAAAATCCACATCGACTCCCGCATAGCCTTTGCGAAGCACGGTCTGCATCACTTCCCCCACAAGCTTATTCTGCAGGTCGGCGTTGGTGAGGATCAACTCCGCCCGGGCGGTATCGAACCGGCCGTCTTCTGTCAGCGTGGACAGGTGCATGACCGGGAGCGTTCCCCGCCGCCGCGCCGCAGAGAGCAGGGAATCATCCTCCAAGGGGAGCAGATTGCCGGTGGCGGTGATGCCGTAAGTAAACGGTGTGAGATGAGAGAGATACGGGAGCTGCTCTGCGAGTAGGGAAGAAGAGATAAAAGGATAGGCATAACCGTTGGCGAGGACGGACATTTGGGGCTCGTCCTCATAGGAGATGACCAGCGTTTGGCCGGGATAGAGCGAATCGTTTCCGCCTAACTGCCAATTATTTCGCCATAGCTGTCGGACGGTGATCCCGTGTGTGGCGGCGATGGAGGTCAGGGTGTCGCCGGTACGCACCGTGTAGACCTGACGTGGAAAACGAATGACTAATGTTTGCCCCACGGCCAGTACGCCGGAGGGAGGAACCGCATTATTGGAAGATAGCAGTCTGGGAGAAACGCCGTAGGCAGCGGCGATACTCTCGACAGACTCGCCGGAGCGGACGATATGGATTGTCATGAACAACATCACCTCTTTTGGGAAGAATATGCGGAAGCGGCAGTGGACATGACGGCACCTCAAAAATATACTTGCCTTTTTATTGAAGTTACGTTACCATGAGGGAAACGAAAAAGACCTGGCGTGGACATGAAAGATGTGCATGACGAGGAGGCGAGACCATGAACATACATAAGCTGGAAGCGCTGGTGAGGGCGGTGGAATTGGGAAGCCTGTCCAAAGCGGCGGAGGAGTTGGGATACACACAGTCCGGCATCAGCCATATGATGCAGTCATTGGAGGAAGAAGTGGGCTTTCCTCTGATGATACGGACTTCCTCCGGTATTCAGCTGAACCATGAAGGAGAACTGCTGCTGCCGGTGATCCGCCAACTGCTCAACAGCAGCGAGGTGCTGGAGCAGTATATCGCCCGGATTAAAGGCGCAGACACTGGCCGTATTCGTATTGCGGCGTATCCAAGTGTGGCCACCTATTGGCTGCCTCAGATCATCCGGGACTTCCAGAAGGATTATCCCCATGTGGAAGTACAGATCATGGAAGGCGGTTCTGACACCATTGAACGCATTATGGCAGGGAAACAGGCAGATCTGTGCCTGTATGCCGGTGGTGAGAGTAAGGACTTCGAGTGGGTGCCCCTGTGTGAGGACCGGCTGCTGGCACTGGTGCCGCCCGACCACCCGCTGGCGGGACATAAAACGCTGCCGTTGGAGGCGTTTTTAAAAGAAAAGTTTATCATGCCGATGCCGGGATATGACGGTGAGGTGCGGTTCATTCTGGATAAGCTGGACCGCTGGCCGCAGATCCTCTTTTCCGCCTGCAGCGACTATGCCATTATGAATATGGTGACGGAAGGACTGGGCGTATCCATTCTGCCGGAACTGCTGTTGCGCAATTATAAGCATCAGGCTGTGGCGCTGCCCATGGACCCGCCGCAGGTGCGGATGCTGGGGATGGGCGTGCCGAAAATGAAGGCGGTCTCCCCGGTGACACGAAATTTCATGCAGTATGTGGAGCGGTACATGGAACGCAGCGGTATGCTGCAGGCAAGCAAATAAAAAGTGTGACAATAAGGTGAAAAAGCGTCGAACCCCTTTGGGTTCGGCGGTTTCG
>JAZRCP010000102.1:0-63733 GCA_045659825.1 Dysosmobacter sp.
GCCACCCGCGGAGGAGCCGCCTGTGCAGGAAGCGCCGGTAATGCCGGAACTGCCTGTGGAAGAGGCGGAGCCGGTACTGGAACCGGAGCCCCTGCCGGAGGAACCGGTAGAGGAACTGGTGGCGGGCATTCCGGGCCTTCCCCCGCTGGACGCGCCCATCGATCCGGAAAAGCCCATGATCGCCATCACCTTTGACGACGGCCCCGGCCCCTATACCGACCGCCTGCTGGACGCCTTTGCCACCTACGGCGGCAAGGGAACGTTCTTCTTAGTGGGACGCAACATCGCCGCCCATGCGGAGACTGTGCAGCGTGCCGCGGCGGAGGGCCATGAGATCGCCAGCCACAGCTGGAACCATCCCCAGCTGCCCAAGCTGGCTAAGGCGGCTGTGGTGGAGCAGATGACGAAGACCCGCAATAAAATTCAGGAAGTGACCGGCACAGATGCAACCCTGATGCGCCCGCCCTACGGTGCGGTGAACAAGTCCGTGAAAGCCACTGCTGCAGAACAGGGCATCGTGCTGGTCAACTGGTCGGTAGACCCCAAGGACTGGCAGTCCCGCAACGCCGACAAGGTCTGTGAGGCCATCCTCAGCCGCGTGCAGGACGGAGATATCATCCTCTGCCATGACATTCACGAAAGCACGGTAGAGGCCATGGAGCGCCTGATCCCCGTCCTGCGGGTGCAGGGCTACCAGCTGGTCACGGTCACGGAATTGCTGACCAGTCAGGGTGCGGAGATCAAGGCCGGTACGCTGTACCGGGAACGCCCGGAGAAGCCTGCCGAGGTGGAAGTGCCCGCTGAACCGGAAACACCCGCTCAGCCGGTGGCTCCGCCCGCGCCAAAACCCGCGCCTGAACCGACTGTACCGGTAACGCCCGCACCCGAGCCCACCCCCGTGGTGCCGCCGGAACCCGTCACCCCTGTGCCGGAAACGCCGGTTGTCCCCGTGGAGCCTACCGCGCCTGCGCCGGTGAACCCGGTGGTTCCCGCCCCGTCGGAGGGGCCTGTGGTGCCGGATACTCCTGCGGAACCGGAGACTCCCCCTTCAAGCGAACCGGCCATCCCCGCCGCGCCGGAAGAAACCCCTCCCGCCGCATAAAACAAATGACCGGACTATGCAAAAGCGCAGTCCGGTTTTTACATGGAGGAACAGCAAAGCCGACCGTCCTTTCAGACGGTCGCCCCCTATGATAGTGCTGGTGGTGAGGGGAGCAGCCCCGAGTGGGAGGGGGTGCTCGAGGGGGTAAAACCCACCTCGAATGGAATCGCATGCCCGCGCAGCAAAGTTTCCCGCGTCCGGCGCGGGGAACGGGCATGACAGCAAAGCCGACCGTCCTTTCAGACGGTCGGCTTTGCGTATGATATAGAGAAAGGAGAGGGGAAAATCAAGTAAATTGACTTGATGGGTTTATGATATCTGCCCGGTGGAGGAAAGTCAATGCCTTGGGGGGATGCTTCACAAAATGTTTACATCCTGCAGAAAAACCGCTGGTTTGTTCATAAAATGTTCAAAGTTTCGCAACAAAATGCGCGTTGACGTGACAACCGCACCGTGCTATAGTTAGCATGCTAATATTTAGTATGCTAAAAAATGAAAGGAGTGTCTTGGATGCATGAGATGCAGCTGCTGGGTCCCGTGCTGGGCCGCAGCGCCCATCTGGCCCGGGAGCGGATGGACGCCCGCCTGCGGGACTATGACGTGACCCCGGCGCAGATCCATGTGATGTGCTATCTCCACGGCTGCGGCGGTACCGCGCCCCAGTACGAGGTGACGGCTCACCTGCAGGTGAAGCCCTCCACCGCCGCCGGAATTCTGGACCGGATGGAGGAGCGGGGGCTGGTGGAGCGCTCCGTCAGCACCGCGGACGCCCGCAGGCGGCTGGTAACCCTGACGGAAAAGGGCGCCGCCCTGCAGGCAGATTGCCACCGGATTTTTTTAGAGGCGGAGGAATTGATGCTGCGGGGCCTGACGGCGGAGGAACAGACCGCCCTGTTCGGCCTGCTGCGGCGGGTCATCATCAATTTGGAGGAGGATCGAACGGCATGATAAAAAAACTCTGGCCCCATGCCCGGCCCTGTGCCGGATGGATCGCTGCAGGCGTGGCCTGCAGCGCAGGCGAGGCCATTTTTGAACTGCTGATCCCGCTGGTGATGAGTGATATCGTGGATATCGGCATTAAAAACGCCGACGAGGCCTTCATCCTGCTCAACGGTCTGAAAATGGCCCTGATGGCGCTGCTGTCGCTGGCACTGGGCGTGGGCGCGGCCATCTGTTCTTCGGTGGCAGGCCAGCGCTTTGGTGCGAACCTGCGGAAGGCCCAGTACGACCACATCCAGAATTACGCCTTCTCCAACATCGAGAAGTTTTCCACCGCGTCCCTTATCACCCGCCTGACGGGTGACGCCCACTCTTTGCAGATGTCCCTGATGATGGGCATGCGGCTGCTGGTGCGCGCTCCGGTGATGCTAATTTCGGCGCTGATTTTGTCCATCGGCATCAGCCTGCAGCTTTCCAGCGTGTTTTTAGTGTCGCTGCCGCTGCTGGCGGTGCTGGTGGCCACCATTCTGGTGCGCACCGGCCCCCTGTTCCGCTCCTTGCAGGAGAAAACGGACGCACTGAATCTGGTGGTGCAGGAAAACCTGACCGGCATCCGCGTGGTGAAATCCTTTGTGAAAGAGGATTACGAGCAGGAGAAATTTACGAAGCGCAACCGTGATCTGAAGGCTACTTCGGAGAAGGCCTTCGGCATGGTGGTCATCAACATGCCCATCATGATGCTGATTGTCAACGCCACCCTCATCGCCGTTATCTGGTTCGGCGGGCATCTGGTCCACATCGGCGGACTGGATACCGGCGACCTGATGGCCTACTTCACCTATATCATGCAGATCATGGTGAGTCTGATGATGGTTTCCATGATGTTTATGATGATGACCCGCTCTGTGGCCTGTGCCCGCCGCATTATTGAGGTGCTGGAGGAGCAGCCCGCCATCACCAACAATGCTGCGGAAACGGAAGCGGAAGTGGCAGACGGCAGCATTGACTTTGAAAACGTATCCTTCAAGTACAGCGAAAAGAGCGCGGAGTGGATTTTACAGGATGTGAACCTGCATATTCCCTCCGGCCAGATGGTGGGCATTTTAGGCGGCACCGGCAGCGGCAAGACCTCGCTGGTGTCCCTGATCCCCCGCCTGTACGAGGCGCAGGAGGGCACGGTTTCCGTGGGCGGAAGACCCGTGCGGGACTACACCATGGAGCATCTGCGGGATGCCGTGAGCGTGGTGCTGCAGAAGAACACCCTCTTCTCCGGCTCCATTCGGGAAAACCTGCTGTGGGGCGATCCTGATGCCACGGAGGAACAGCTGATGCAGGCCTGCCGCGCGGCCTGTGCCGACGAATTTTTAGAGCGGCTGCCCGGCGGCCTCGATTACGATTTAGGCCAGGGCGGCGTGAATGTCTCCGGCGGCCAGAAGCAGCGCTTGTGTATCGCCCGCGCCATTTTGAAGCAGCCTAAGGTGCTGATCTTAGACGACTCCACCAGCGCCGTGGACACCGCCACGGACGCGAAGATTCGTGCAGCCTTTGCAAACGAACTGAGAAACACCACCAAGCTCATCATCGCCCAGCGGGTCACCTCCGTCATGGATGCCGACCTGATCGTGGTGATGGACGGCGGCCGCATTGCGGCGCAGGGCACCCACGCGGAGCTGATGGAAACCTGTGAGATTTATCGGGATGTCTATGAATCCCAGCAGGAAGGGGTGAGCATCGATGGCTGAAAACAAACGTCCGGTCGGGCCTCCCCATGGCGGCCCCGGCGGAGGCCCCAATAAGCACGGCTTCCGCAAGCCCAAGGACCTGCGGGGCACGCTGCGCAAGTTACTGGGGTATCTGGCGGATTATAAGGCCGCGCTGATTTTGGTAGCTTGTATGCTGGTGGTCAGTTCCTTCTGCACCGTGGCAGGCTCCTACATGCTCAAGCCCCTCATCAACGACTATATTCTGACCGGCGACTTTCCGGGCCTTGCAAAAATGCTGGTGGTGATGGCGGTCATCTATGTGACGGGTGCCATCTGCTCCTACGGCTACGCCCGCATCATGGTGCATGTTTCCCAGACCACTGTGGCGAAGATTCGGGAAGACCTGTTTAAAAAGATGCAGCGTCTGCCGCTTCAGCATTTTGACACCCACACCCACGGCGAACTGATGAGCCGCTATACCAACGACATTGAAACCGTGTCCGAGGCGCTGAACAACAGCTTCGGCAGCGTCATCTCCTGCACGCTGAACTTCACAGGCACCATTGTGATGATGCTGGTGCTCTCTCCCGTCCTGACCCTCATAACCTTTGCTATGCTCGTCATCATGCTGCAGGTGGTGAAGCAGGTGGGCGGACGCAGCCGCCGCAGCTTCGCCGCCCAGCAGCAGGCGCTGGGCGAGGTCAACGGCTATATTGAGGAGATGATCGAGGGCCAGAAGGTCATCAAGGTCTTTAACCACGAGGAGACCGCCAAGGCGGAGTTTCAGGAGAGAAACGAGGCCTACCGTCAGGCAGGCACCCGCGCCCAGATCTTCGGCGGCATCATGATGCCCATCATGGGCAACCTCAACTATTTGAACTATGCCTTAACCTGCTGCCTTGGTGCGGTGTTTGCCATCCGTACCGGCGCGTTTGGGTTGGGCGATCTGGCGGCCTTTTTACAGTATTCCCGTCAGGTGAGCCAGCCTATCACCCAGATTTCCCAGCAGGTGAACACCATCCTTTCCGCCGTGGCGGGCGCCGAGCGCATCTTCGAGATCATGGAGACAGAGCCGGAGACGGACGCGGGCAAGGTGCGGTTGGTGCGGGTCACAGAGGACCGTGACGGCCGGCTGACCGAGGCGGACTTTGACACCGGCTCATGGGCGTGGAAGAAGGACGGCCAACTGGTTCCCCTGCGGGGTGATGTGCGGTTCGACCATGTGGTGTTCGGCTACAACGAGGAAAAGACGGTCCTGCATGACATCTCCCTCTATGCCAAGCCCGGCCAGAAGATCGCCTTCGTCGGCTCCACCGGTGCGGGCAAGACCACCATCACCAACCTCATCAACCGCTTCTATGAAATTCAAAGCGGCACCATCACCTATGACGGCATCGACGTGCGGGACATTGCCAAGGAGTCCCTCCGCCGCTCGCTGGGCGTGGTGCTGCAGGATACTCATCTGTTTACCGGAACCGTGGCGGACAACATCCGCTACGGCAGGCTGAGCGCCACCGACGAGGAGGTGGAGGCAGCGGCCAGACTTGCGGGTGCCGACAGCTTCATCCGCCACCTGCCGGAGGGCTATCAGACGGTGCTGGAGCGGGACGGCGGCAGTCTCAGTCAGGGCGAGCGGCAGCTGCTGAACATCGCCCGTGCCGCCTGTGCCAATCCGCCGGTGCTGATCTTGGATGAGGCTACAAGCTCCATCGATACCCGCACGGAAAAGCTGATCGAGCAAGGTATGGACGCCCTCATGTCGGGCCGTACGGTATTTGTTATCGCCCACCGGCTCTCCACCGTCCGCAACGCGCAGGCCATCATGGTGCTGGAAAACGGCGAGATCATCGAACGGGGCGACCACGACGATCTGATTGCCCAGAAGGGGCGCTACTATCAGCTCTATACCGGACAGGCGGAGCTGAGTTAAAAACCTGTTAAAAACGTGGAAGCGGCAGCCATTTGGCTGCCGTTTCTGTTTGAAAAGTTGCTTATGCACCAACCAGCGGAGCACGCATATGGTATGCTGAACGCAGAAAAAAGGGGAGGTGGCGTTATGGCGCTGTTCGGAAAGCGGGAAGTGGTGTTTGAGGTACAGGGCAACAAGGAGCGCTGGCAGGCGGCAAGGGCCGCGCTGGAAGCAGCAGAGATCAAGATCATGGAGGCACTGGCCCGGGAGGGCGAGATGCCGATCATCAGCTGTGGTCCCAAGATCGACCACCGCAATTACGGCCCCGAAGGCTGGATCGACAGGCGTGTTTATTACATCGCTGTCCGGCCGGAGGACACGGAGAGGGCAAGAGAAGTTCTGCGGGGCTGTTGAAAAGAAACGCACCGGAATTTTCCGGTGCGTTCTTATTTCTTCGGATAGGGTTCTTTGACGCTGGTACGGCCCAGCAGGTAGTCCACGCTGACCTTGTAAAAGTCGGCCAGTGTGTGAAGCGCAGAAACAGGTACATTTACCCGTTCCAACTCATAATCAGAATATGTGGTTTGGTGGACCTGCAGCAGTTCTGCGACTTGTGTTTGATTTAAGTCCTGATCTTCGCGCAGGTCACGAAGTCGAAGTTGATACATAACATCACCCGACACCATTATCTGTTAAGGGAATATTCCTTATTGCATTTTAAGGAAATATCCCTTAAAATAATAGTGAGGTGATGTTATGCAAGACTATCAGAAGCTATACACCCTGTTGTTCAATGCCTGCACCGACGCGGTGGAGGCCATGGAGCGGATGGACTTCGGCACGGCAAAAGCCACCCTCATCTCCGCCCAGCAGCAGGCGGAGGAACGGTATATTGCCTCAGAAGTGCCCGCTGCGGCAGAGACGCTTGCATACAAAACGCGCTGACGGTTTCGTCAGCGCTTATTTCTTCGGATAGGGGTCTTTGATGCTGGTGCGGCCCAGCAGGTAGTCCACGCTGACCTTGTAAAAGTCGGCCAGTGTTTCTGCATGTTCCAGCGGTAGCACCCGTTCACCGCGCTCATACTTGGAGTACAGCGACTGGTCACAGTGGAGCAGTTCTGCCAGCTGGCGCTGTTTCAAATCAGCATCTTCTCTTAAATCACGGATTCGTAAATTCATAAATATCACCGAAATCAGCATAGCGCAGGACAATACGTCCTATTGACTTTTTGGACAATGTGTCCTAAAATGACGCTGGGGTGATATTATGCAGGACTATCAGAAGCTATACACCCTGCTGTTCAATGCCTGCACCGACGCGGTGGAGGCCATGGAGCGGATGGACTTCGGCACGGCAAAAGCCACCCTCATCTCCGCCCAGCAGCAGGCGGAAGAACAGTATATCGGGGCAGATGAGGCTGCTGTCAAAGGAGAACCCAATTAAATCACAAGTACCGGTGCACATGTGCCGGTGCTTTTTTATATCTCCGCTTGGGCAAGACGCAGTGGAAAGCATAAGGTTTTCCACAGAAATCAAGAGCTTTCCACATACTTTTCCACAAAAGTGCCTGTGAGACGCAAGGGAAAAACGCCCCTTTCTCTTACAGTAGCAATAACAATCTCTTTATCTCTTACACTACCGGGAAGATTTTACTAAATCTTTGATTGCATGGTTTCGTGCAAGGATTGTATAGGTTGGTGCAAAAAAGGGCGCACCTGTATCGGTGCGCCCTGTGGGGTCATTCAGCGGTTTCTTCCGGCTTGGAAGTGTTTTCGGTTTTGGCGGAGGGTTCGGGGGTGGCAGGTGCTTCGGTTTCTGCGGGAGCCTCGATCTTCTCGGAGATCATATGCACTTTCTTGGCGGGGGCCTCGATGGCTGCATCGCGAGGCTTGGTGGATGCGTAGGGATTCTCCACCAGCGCGGGGTCGCGGCCCTCGATGATAGCCACCATCTCGCCGCCGGTGATGGTTTCCTTCTCCATCAGGTAGGCCACCACCTTGTCCATGTCCTCACGGTTGGCTTTCAGGATTTCCACTGCGTCGGCGTAGGCTTTGTCCAGCAGTTCCTTCACGGCCTTATCCATGCGGGCGGCGGTGTCCTGTGCGCAGTCGATGCCGTAGCCGCCGTCCAGATACTGGCTGCGGCGGGAGGCCAGCGCCATCATGCCGAACTCGTCGCTCATACCGAACATGGCCACCATGTTGCGGGCCACGGCGGTGGCGTCCTGAATGTCCTGCGCGGCGCCGTTGGTCATGGTGTCCAGCACCACTTCCTCGGCGGCACGGCCGCCCATGGACACGGCGATGCGGCCCATCAGCTCGTCCTTGGTGCGCAGCTCCGTCTTGTCCTCCTCGGGCATCAGCAGGGTGTAGCCGAGGCTGCCCTGCGTGTGGGGGACAATGGTGATCTTCTGTACCGGTTCGGCGTTCTTCTGCTTGTAGGCCACCATGGCGTGCCCCACTTCGTGGTAGGCCACCAGCTTCTTTTCAAACTCGGTGAGGACGCTGCCTTTTTTCTCCGTACCGGCGATGACCAGCTCGAAGGCGGCCAGCAGGTCCTCCTGTGTCACCAGCTTGCGGCCCTTGCGCACGGCGCGGAGGGCGGCTTCATTCACGAGGTTTGCAAGGTCTGCGCCCACGCAGCCTGCGGTGGCGAGGGCGACCTTCTTCAGGTCGACATCCTCACCCAGCTTGATGTTGCGGGTGTGGACCTGCAGTGTGGCGATACGGCCCGCCAGATTGGGGCGGTCGATGGTGATGCGGCGGTCGAAACGGCCGGGCCGCAGCAGGGCCTGGTCCAGCACCTCGGGGCGGTTGGTGGCCGCCAGCAGGATGATGCCGCGGGTGGGGTCGAAGCCGTCCATCTCCGCCAGCAGCTGGTTCAGGGTCTGTTCCCGCTCGTCGTTGCCGCCGAGGCGTCCGCCGTCACGGGATTTACCGATGGTGTCGATCTCGTCGATAAAAACGATGCAGGGGGCGACTTTCGCCGCTTCCTTGAAGAGGTCGCGGACACGGCTTGCGCCCACGCCCAGGAACATCTCCACAAAGTCGGAACCGGAGATGGAGAAGAAGGGTACATTGGCCTCGCCGGCCACGGCCTTGGCGAGGAGGGTCTTACCGGTGCCCGGAGGGCCTACCAGCAGCGCGCCCTTGGGGAGCTTTGCGCCGATCTCGGTGTATTTGCCGGGGTTGTGGAGAAAGTCGATGATTTCCGTCAGGGACTCCTTGGCCTCGTCCTGACCGGCCACGTCGCGGAAGGTGACGCCGGTCTTGCGTTCCATATAGACCTTGGCGTTGGCCTTGCCCACGCCGCCGATGCCGCCCATGCCGCCGCCGCGCTTGGCCATTACGTTCATAATGACGGTCATCACCAGCAGGACGATGAAGAAGGGAGCCAGATTCACAAGGAACAGCAGGATGGGGCTCATGGGAGGCACATAGTCCTCGTTGATGCGCAGGCTGCCGTCGTCCCACTCGTTCAGGAAGGCGATGGTGGCGTCGTTGGATTCGATCTGCACGGTGAACAGCTGCAGGTGGGCCTGCTGTTCCTTGCCGTTTTCATCCAGATAGGTGTAGACGCTGTTGCCGTCCTCGTCGGTGGACTTGGTGTGGGCCACGCCCTCGGCATCGGTGTAAACGTAGCCGTCCTGCGGGGTGATGAGGAGGATGGCCTCCTCGGTGTCAAAGTCCACGCCGGAGACCTGATGCGACTTTACCATGTCGCGGAAGTCGCTGTATTCCACTTCCACATTGGAGGCCTGATGGCCCGCGCTGGTCATGTAGTTGCCGGCGTAGCCGAGGATGGTGGTCAGCAGCACCGCCCAGCAGATCAGGGAGAGAAAGCCGCGCCAGTTGCTGCCGCCCTTTCCGCCCCGGATAGGGGTCTTTTTCTTGTTGTTGGGATTCATGTATTGATACTCCTTTCGGATCGCAGCCGAAATATTTCAAAGTATAAGGCAGTATATCACAGTTACGGCGCCCTCACAAGAACGAGCCGTGTCTTTTTCGTGAAGTTTCTGTAAATTCACCCTTTATTGTACCCCGCAGATATGGTATACTACTACGGAGTATGGATAAAAATCTTCGAACGGGGAGTAACGATATGGACGAACAGAGAAAAAATGCCATGACCGCCGAAGCCGACGGCGTCATCGAGGGACGCAATGCCGTCATCGAGGCCCTGCGGGCAGGCGAGAACATCGATAAAATTTACATTCTGAAGGGCGAGACGGACAAGACGCTGGGCCACATCGCCTCCAAGGCCCGCGCCGCCGGTATCGTGGTGGTGGACGCGGACAAGCGCAAGCTGGACAACATGAGCCGCACCCACGCCCATCAGGGCGTCATCGCGCTGGCCGCCGTGCGGGAATACGTCAGCGTGGAGAGCATTCTCGAAGCCGCTGCCGCCAAGGGCGAAAAGCCCCTGCTGGTGATCTGCGACGAGATTTCCGACCATCACAACTTAGGCGCCATCATCCGTACCGCCGAGTGTGCCGGAGCCCATGGCGTGGTTATTCCCAAGCGCCGCAGCGCGGGCCTCACCGCCGTGGTAGCCAAGACCTCCGCAGGCGCCGTGGCTCATGTGCCCGTGGCCCGCGTCCCCAATATTCCCTCTCTGCTGAAGGATTTGAAGAAGCAGGGTGTGTGGGTGTTCGGCACGGCCGCAAACGGCACTACCAATCTCTATGACGCCGACCTCAAGGGCGCGGCAGCCATCGTCATCGGCAGCGAGGGTGAGGGCATGACCCGCCTTGCTGAGGAGAACTGCGACTTCCTTGTGAGTATTCCCATGCGGGGCAAGCTGAATTCTCTGAATGCCTCCGCCGCCGCGGCCATTTTGCTGTACGAGGCCGTGCGACAGAGAAGTTGATCCCACAGTAAGGAGCCTTTATGACAAGCAGAGACGAGACAACCAAATACGGCGCGGCTCTGCCGGAGGACGATTTCCTGCTGGAGGAAATTCTGGCCGAGTATGGCGGCGGGCGGGAGCAGAAGCTGATGCGGGATGTGGAGCATGAACTGGATCCACTGAAAAAGATGCGTCTGCAGCCAACCGCACCGATGCCCGAAACGCCTAAGCAGCCGAAAGAGAAAAAGCCGGAAAAGCCGGTTCTGCCCGAGCCTCCCAAGCCCCTTACCCTGAAGGATGTGGTGGGAGATACAGTGGAGGCCGTCATGGAGGAAAACCGGGAGAATATCCTGCCTCCCAAGCGGAGCCTCTTTTCCAGACGGAAATTAGAGGAGACCGAGCAGTTGTACGACACAACGGATGCGCCGGAACCGGAGCCGGAGGTCGTGCCGGAACCCATCGGGCCGGAGAAGGACCTGTACGAGGCTGCGGCCGAAAACCGCCTGCAGATGCAAAGTGCCCGCAGTACGCTGCTGCCTGCTTTTTTGACGGCGCTGGTGCCGGTGGTGCTGATGCTGGCGGAGCAGGTGGGCGGACTGGTGATCCCTTACTGGACGGGGGATATAGGGGTGCAGAGCATCGTGCTGCTGGCCTGCCTGCTCATCACGGCGCTGTTGTGCCGGCAGGTATTGGTGTATGCGGTGCGGCAACTGCGGAAGCGGCGCTGTACCTGTGAACTGGTGATTTGTGTGTCCGCGCTGGTTGCCGCCGCGGACTGTGCGGCGTACCTTGCGGCTGCGGGGCGTACCGCTGTGGCCCCTTACGGCAGCGCGGCTGTGCTGGCGCTGGCCTTTGCCCAGACGGGCGTGTTCCGCCGGTACCGCGGTATGTACGACACCTACCGCGCGGCGGCCATCGACGATGCGCCGCCTTATCTGGTGACGGATACCGCCCGCGGTGCCTGTAAGCAGCGGGGTTCCATCGCCGGATTTTATACCGCTGCTGGGAAGCCGGATACCGCCACCTCCTGGCAGGCGGCGCTGATGCCGGTGGTACTGGTGGGCAGCGTGGTATTTGCCGTGCTCAGTTCCTTCGGACAGGGACGCGGAGGCGATTTCCTGCTGAACTGGTCAGTGATTCTGGCGGCAGGCGCCACCTTTTCTATGCCCCTGAGCTGGCCGCTGCCGTGGTCCAAGCTGACGGCTCATCTGCAAAAGACCGGCTGTGCCGTGGCGGGCTGGTACGGCGCGGAGGCCATCAGCCGCCATAAGAGCATGATCGTCACGGACGCGGACCTGTTCCCGCCCGGCACCATCCAGCTCAACGGCGTGAAGGTTTACAGCGAGGAGATGCGGGTGGCCGTGTCCCACGCCGCCACGGTGGCCCGTGCCGCCGGCAGCGGACTGGAGCGGCTGTTTGACGGGCTGCTTCGCAGTGAGCTGGGCCATTACGAAACGCTGGAGGACTTCAGCTTCTATGCCGAGGGCGGCTGGTCCGGCACCATCCGGGGCGAGAGCATCCTGCTGGGAACGGCCTCGTTTATGAAGAAGATGGACGTGCGCATCCCACCGGACATCAACCTGAAAACCGGCATCTTTCTGGCGGTGGACCGCCAGCTGACGGCGGTGTTTGCCGTGAAGTACCAGCCTTCGGAGCATGTGGACTTTGCCTTGCGGATGACCCAGCGCAGCCATATTACGCCGATTCTGGCGGTGCGGGACCCCAACATCACGCCGCAGCTGCTGCAGCGCAAGTTCCACAAGGGCGTACGTGTCCAGTATCCGGACATCACCACCCGCGTGGCCCTCAGCGAGGCGGAAAACGACCGGGATCTGCCCCGGGCCTTGCTGCAGCGGGAGGGCATGCTGCCCTTTGCCGAGGTGGTGGCAGGCAGCCGTCGGCTGTGTCAGGCAGTGCGGCGGTCCGTGGCGCTGTCGCTGCTGGGCAGCATCGTGGGCACGCTGTTGGCCTTCTACCTGATGTTCCTCGGGTCCTACGCCCTGCTGACGCCCATGGCGCTGGTGGCATTCCTGCTGCTGTGGACGCTGCCGGTGCTGCTGATGGCGGACTGGACGGGACGATATTAAATCCATTACGCGGAAACCGGAGAAAGCACCTTCGGTTTCCGCGTTTTTTTGAGCGGAAGTGAAAAAAATCGCAGGCGTTTTTTGACTTCCTGCCCAAAATGTGAAAGCTGTTGAAATTTTAGTTGTATTAGTGCGGGGAACATTGTATAATTCATACATTAGGGTTTTCACGGTCCCGTGTGGCTTGGCAACAGGCTGCGGCACCGTCTGGAACGCTTTGAAAGCATCAACATAAGGAGTGTAAATCAAATGAGCAATTCTGTACAGAACATCCGCAACGTCTGCTTGCTGGGACACAGCGGCAGCGGCAAGACCGCCCTGACGGAGAGCCTGCTTTATATGACCGGTGCCATCGACCGCATGGGCCGCGCTGTGGACGGCAACACCGTCTGCGACTACGATCCCGAAGAAGTCAAGCGGCAGATCTCCCTGTCCACCTCTGTGGCACCCGTTGATTTTACCGGCTGCCGCATCAACGTGCTGGACACCCCGGGCGCATTTGATTTCGCCGGCGAAGTGATGGAGGCTCTTCGCGCTTCCGACGCTGCCATCATCGTCTGCTCTGCCAAGGACGGCGTGTCCGTTGGTCTGGAGAAGGCATGGAAGTACTGCGAAGAGCGCAACATGCCCCGCTTCATCTATATTTCCAAGACCGATGAGGAAAACAGCGACTACAACGCCACCTTCGAGGCCCTGCGCGAGAAGTTCGGCAACAAGATCGCTCCTCTGGTCGTGCCCATCTGGAACGCTGACAGAAAGGTCACCGGCATCATCGACGTGCTGAACAAGCGCGCCTATGAGATGCAGAACCTCAAGCGCGTGGAGATCGAGCTGCCCTCCGACAAGCAGGACGTGGTGGAAGAGTTCCACGATGCACTGAAGGAATCCGTCGCTGAGACCAGCGAGGAGTTCATGGAGAAGTTCTTCGGCGGTGAGGATTTCACCTACGCCGAAATGATCCAGGGTCTGCGTCAGGGCGTCCGCGATCTGAGCATGTTCCCCGTGTTCTGCGGCAGCGCCGTCAACTGCATGGGCAGCCTGATGCTGATGGACTACATCGTGGACCTGCTGCCCAACCCCACCGAGGGCAACTATCACAAGGCCACCACCGCCGACGGCGCCACCCAGGAATTCGTGGTTTCTCCCGGCGGCGTGCCCACCGCATTCGTGTTCAAGACCGTTTCCGATCAGTACGGCAAGTACTCCTTCGTGAAGGTCCTCTCCGGCAGCATCACCCCCGATATGGCCATGGTCAATGCCCGTACCGGCAGCAGCGAAAAGCTGGGCCGCCTGTACTCCATGCGCGGCAAGAAGACCACCGAAGTCAAGGAACTGGGCTGCGGCGACATCGGCGTTATCGCCAAGATGGATAAGGTCAAGACCGGCGACACCCTGTGTGACGCCCGTAAGGTCGTGTCCCTGAAGAACATCCCCTTCGCAGAGCCCTGCTACTCCGTGGCCATCGTGCCCAAGACCCGCGGTCAGGAAGACAAGATCGCTCAGGGCCTGAACCGTCTGAACGAGGAAGATCCCTCCTTCTCCGTCACCAACAACGCCGAGACCCACCAGATGGTCCTCACCGGCGCCGGCGATATTCAGGTCGACGTTCTGGTCAGCAAGCTGAAGACCCGCTTCAATGTGGAAGCCGAGCTGAAGCCCACCCGCGTTGCCTATCGTGAGAAGATCCGCAAGACCGTCCAGAAGCAGGGCCGTCATAAGAAGCAGACCGGCGGCAGCGGCCAGTTCGGTGACGTTTGGGTCCGTTTCGAGTACAACCCCGATGAGGAAGAGATGGTCTTCGCAGAAGAAGTCTTCGGCGGCTCCGTGCCCCGCAACTTCTTCCCCGCCGTCGAAAAGGGACTGCGCGAGGCCTGCGTCCATGGTCCTCTGGCCGGCTATCCCGTCGTGAACCTGAAGGCCGTTCTGTACGATGGCTCCTACCATCCCGTCGACTCCTCCGAAATCGCTTTCAAGACCGCCGCTCAGCTGGCCTTCAAGGCCGCTCTGCCCGAGGCAAATCCCTGCCTGCTGGAGCCCGTCGGTGAGCTGAAGGTCACCGTGCCCGACAGCTACATGGGCGACGTCATCGGCGACCTGAACAAGCGTCGCGGCCGCGTCATGGGTATGGATCCCACCGGCGACGGTGAGCAGATCATCTCCGCGGAAGTTCCCATGGGCGAGATGGGCAGCTATGCCATCGATCTGCGCTCCATGACTCAGTCCCGCGGCAGCTTCACCTTCCACTTTGTCCGCTACGAGGATTGCCCCCCCGCAGCACAGGAGAAGGCTATCGCTGAAGCCAAGGCTCTGGCTGAACAGAACTAAAAGACTTATGAAAATGTCCGGAGAGAAATCTCCGTACATTTTTTGTTAGGGTAATTTTGGCTCACGCAGGATCTGTCGGTGTCCACTACATATAAATAAAATGACTGCCCGGTTCGCGGCAAGAATGCCTTTTCTCCGCCGGACCGGAAAAATTTTGAAAATAAATAGTAATAATTCTTATTATTGTTGCAAAAGCCACAGGCAAACATTCGAATATGCTGTTATACTTCAATCATCCCAAGGGGAACAACAAAGAACTAACAAAAAATAATATAAAATCATCTGAGGAGGAAAAAAGTATGAAGAAGTGGGTCTGCAACGTTTGCGGTTATGTGCATGAAGGTGAGAGCGCTCCTGAGAAGTGCCCCGTCTGCAAGGTTCCGGCTGAGAAGTTCAGCGAGGTCAAGGGCGAGATGAAGCTGGCTGCCGAGCACGAGTATGGGATCTACGGCAAGACCGTGAAGAACAATCCCGACATTTCTGAGGAAGATAAGAAGTACATCTTCGAGCAGCTGATGGCCAACTTCAATGGCGAGTGCGCTGAGGTCGGCATGTACCTGTGCATGGCCCGCATCGCCCACCGCGAGGGCTATCCCGAGATCGGCCTGTACTGGGAGAAGGCAGCCTACGAGGAGGCTGAGCACGCTTCCAAGTTTGCAGAGCTGCTGGGCGAGGATCTGGAGCCGCAGATGCGCGCCGACACCAAGTCCAACCTGGCCTGGCGTGTGGACTGCGAGTACGGTGCTACCAACGGCAAGTTCGATCTGGCCAAGGTCGCCAAGATGAACAACCTGGATGCCATCCACGACACCGTCCACGAGATGGCTCGCGATGAGGCCCGTCACGGCAAGGCTCTGGAGGGCTTGCTGAATCGTTACTTCAAGTAAACTGTTCCGAAAGAAGATAAGGAGGATTTTGATATGGAAAAGTATGTATGCCCCTGCGGTTATGTTTACGATCCCGCCGTCGGTGATCCCGATAACGGCGTAGCTCCCGGCACCGCCTGGGAGAATGTACCTGAAGACTGGGTGTGCCCTACCTGCGGTTTGGGCAAGGACGTTTTCGAGAAGGAATAAGTGCTGAACAGGGGGGCGGGAATCCGCTCCCCTGTTTTTGCGAAATGTGTTGAAAAAGGGGAAACCGTATGGATCAAAAGGCGCTTTACAAACTGACCTATGGTCTGTATCTTCTGACCGCCCGGGAGGACGGGCGGGATAATGGCTGCATCATCAATACGGCGGTGCAGGTGGCAAACGATCCCGTTCGCATTTCTGTCAGCGTCATCAGGGGGAATCATACCTGCGTTATGATCCGCCGCACCGGGGTGTTCAATGTGTCCGCCATCACCATGGATGCAAGCTTTGCGCTGTTTCAGCACTTTGGGATGCAGTCCGGACGGGATACGGACAAGTTTGCAGGCTTTGACGGCGTGAGCCGCAGCGAAAACCGCCTGTACTACCTGACAAAGACCGCAGGTATGTACCTCTCCGCGCGGGTGGTGCAGGAGAGCGATCTGGGCAGCCATATGCTGTTTATTGCGGAGGTGACGGACGGGGCTGTGACCGGCAGCGCGCCGGAATGCACCTATGCCCACTACCAGAACGAGATCAAACCGAAGCAGAAACAGAACGACGGAAAGAAACGCTGGGTCTGTTCGGTATGCGGCTATATTTACGAGGGTGAATCCGTGCCGGACAACTTCCTCTGCCCGCTGTGCAAGCACGGAAAAGAGGATTTCGTGCTGACGGAAACATAACAGCGAGGGAGGCCCCAAAGGCCTCCTTTTTTTGAAAAAAACTTTTTAAAAGTTGCTTATGCAACTGTTGAATATTCGAATATGCTGTTATACTAAGACCATCTCAAGGGGAAAACAAAACAAATAAAAAACAGTAAAGCATATAAAGAATTCAAGGAGGAAATGAGTTATGAAGAAATGGGTCTGCTCTGTTTGCGGTTATGTGCACGAGGGTGAAACTGCTCCCGAAAAGTGCCCCGTCTGCAAGGTTCCCGCTGAAAAGTTCAACGAGGTCAAGGGTGAGATGAAGCTGGCTGCCGAGCATGAGTACGGCATCTACGCCAAGACCGTGAAGAATAACCCCGACATTTCCGAGGAAGATAAGAAGTACATCTTTGAGCAGCTGATGGCCAACTTCAACGGCGAGTGCTCCGAGGTCGGCATGTACCTGTGCATGGCCCGCATTGCTCACCGTGAGGGTTATCCCGAGATCGGCCTGTACTGGGAGAAGGCCGCCTATGAAGAGGCCGAGCATGCTGCCAAGTTCGCAGAGCTGCTGGGCGAGGATCTGGAGCCGCAGATGCGCGCCACCACCAAGGACAACCTCAAGTGGCGCGTGGACTGCGAGTACGGCGCAACCGCCGGCAAGTTTGATCTGGCCAAGGTCGCCAAGATGAACAATCTGGATGCCATCCATGACACCGTCCACGAGATGGCCCGCGATGAGGCCCGTCACGGCAAGGCTCTCGAGGGTCTCCTCAACCGTTACTTTAAGTAAGAAGTACATAATAGGAGGGAGCGGAAATTCCGCTCCCTCTTTTCTGTCAAAATAACGCAAAAACACCCCGTTGTATCCAACCGGATACAACGAGGTGATTCTTTTACAGAGATGCGATGTGCTGGAGGTACTTCTTGCTGTATGCCTCGTAGAAGTCAGCGTATTCGCTGCCGCCCTCGCGAACGGCTTTGGAGTAGTCGTGGAGGTCCAGCTTCTGGTGGCTCAGCTCGATGACGCAGCCGGCAATGTTGGAGCAGTGGTCAGCCACACGGCCCAGATTGGTTAGCAGGTCAGACCAGACGAAGCCTGCCTCGATGGTGCATTCGCCCTTCTGCATCCGGAGGATATGGTGAGAACGCAGCTGCGCTTTCAGCGCGTCCACGATCTGCTTCAGGGGCTCCACTCGCATGGCGGCGGAGAGGTCGTTGGTCTCGTAAGCAGTGACAGCCAGATCCACCGTCTCGTTCAGGGCTTCCCGCAGAATGGCCAGTTCCTTCTGTGCCTGCGGGGTGAAGACGATGCCCTTGTCCCGCAGCTCCTCGGCGGAGGCGAGGATGCCCACGGCATGGTCGGAAATGCGTTCCAGGTCGCCGATCATGTGTAGCAGTTTGGCGGATTCGAGACTGTCGGCGTTGTTGAGGTCGTGGGTGCTCAGCTTGACCAGATAGCTGCCCAGTGTATCCTCGTAGTGGTCCGCTTTTGCCTCCGCCTTGCGGATGGCGGCGGCGCTGTCGGCGTCGTAGGCGTTGAGCTGCTCCAGTGCCTGCTTCAGGGACTGAATGGAGAGACTTGCCATGGTGCCGGTGACCACACGGCACTGCTCCAGTGCCACAGCGGGGGTGGTCATCAAACGCTCATCCAGTTCCACCGTTTCCTCGTCCTTCTCGGTGGCAGGCTCGGGGATCAGCTTGTAGGACAGCTTCTCCAGCAATCCGGAGGCAGGCAGCAGCATGGCGGTACAGAGGATGTTGAAGGTGGTGTGGGCGATGGCGATGGTGGTCTCGCTGGCGGTACCGTTCACAAAGCCGGACAGGTTGAACAGGGCCTGCGCCAGACAGAACAGCGTCAGCAGAACCGCGGTGCCGATCACGTTGAAGGAAAGATGCACCAAAGAGGTGCGGCGGGCGTTGCGGTTGGTGCCGATGGAGGAGAGCATGGCGGTGACGCAGGTGCCGATGTTCTGACCCATGATGATGGGGATACTGGTGCCGACGGTGATCTGGCCCGTGGAGGACAATGCCTGCAGGATACCCACGGAGGCGGAGGAGGACTGGATGATGGCAGTCAGGATGGCACCGGCCAGCACACCGAGGATGGGGTTGGAGAACAGCAGCAGAATGTTGCGGAAGCCCTCAACCTCTTTCAGACCGGCTACGGCGGCGCTCATGGTCTCCATACCCACCATCAGCGTGGCAAATCCCAGCAGAATGGTGGCAGTGTCCTTCTTCTTGCCGTTGGAGCCGGGAGCCATCATCAAAATGATGCCGATCAGCGCTAAAACGGGGGTGAAGGAGGAGGGCTTGAGCAACTGGATGAACAGATTGCCGCTTTCAATGCCCGTCAGGCTCAGCAGCCATGCGGTGACCGTGGTGCCCACGTTAGCGCCCATGATGACGTTGATGGCCTGCTTGAGGGTCATAATGCCGGAGTTGACGAAGCCCACCACCATGACTGTAGTGGCGGAGGAGGACTGGATGATGGCGGTGACGCCAAGACCGGTCAGAAAGCCGGCCATCTTACCGGAGGTGAGCTTGCCCAAAAGGGTGGTCAGGCCGTGACCGGCACGGCGTTCCAATGCGGCACCCATCAGGTTCATGCCGAAGAGGAACAGACACAGTCCGCCGATCAGTTCCAGAATGTCAAATAGATCCATAGATGATTTCCTTTTTCTTTCTGTAAAATTTCATGTAATTGTGGTTAGCTTTGTCCATCCTCAATATATCATGCAGAGCCTTGGAAAAAAAGCTTGGAGTTGTTTGGAATATGTTAAGAAAGTGTTAAGATTATGGGGCGAATGGAGCAGATGTAATCGCGTCAGAACGGAAAAATAATTGCAAAAAACGGGGAAACGGACGTGAAAAAAGCTTGCAGAGGCAGGAAAAGGATGGTACACTTTTTTACAGAACGCAGAAGGGAGGAGGGCCATGTACCGCTACCTGTTTTTTGATCTGGACGGCACCCTGACGGACTCTAAAGAGGGCATTATCAACAGTGTGCGCTATGCGTTGGAGAACATGAATTTGCCGATTCCGGAAACGACGGTTTTGCTGAACTTTATCGGCCCGCCTCTGCATGAAGCGTATATGGAGTATTGCGGCCTGAGCCGCCAGCAGGCTCTGGAGGGCGTGACGCTGTTCCGGGAACGCTATAACGTGACCGGCTATCTGGAAAACGCGGCGGCACCGGGCATGCTGGAGCTGTGCCGGCGGCTGAAGGAGAAGGGCTTTGTGATGGCAGTGGCCTCCTCCAAGCCGGAGTGTATGTGCCTGCCCATTTGCCAGCGGTTCGGCTTTGCGGATGTGATGGATGTCATCGTGGGCAGTCAGCCCGGTGAAGACTGGAAGAAAGCCGACGTGATCAGGGAAACCATGCGCCGCCTGCGCCTGACGGAGGCCGATAAGCCCTCCATTTTGATGATCGGCGACCGGAAATTCGACGTGCTGGGTGCCAAGGAATGTGGCATCGACTGCGCCGGTGTGGAGTTTTTCGGCTATGCGGCGACCGGTGAATTGAAGGATGCAGGCGCCGTGGCGGTGGCGGACACAGTGGACGCACTGGAACAGTTCATTCTCCGGCACGCAGAATAAAAGAAGCAGAAAAAAGGACGTCCCGTCAGGGACGTCCTTTTTGTATGTATAGGGAACGGGTTCATTCTGTGTCTCCGGCATGCTCGATAGCACGGACTTCCTCCAGTGTTTTACCGACGACGGTGAGGTCAGCTTCCATCACCGGATTGACCGGAACCGCGAGGTACATGTTGTTGCCGTAGATATAGGCACCGGAGGTAACCGCAATTACCTTGCCGTACTCGTTCAGCAGCGCACCGCCGCTGCTGCCCTGAGAGATGTCGGCGCTGTTGACCACGCAGGGGAGCTGATAGCCCTCCACATCGTGGGCGGTGGAGCCGATGATGCCGCTGCTGATGGCAAGCCCCAGCCCCAGCGGATTGCTGATGGCATAGACGATGTCGCCGTTACAAATCTCGCTGGTGCCTTCCAGCTCCAGATAAGCAAAGGCAGAGGTGGTTTTCAGCTCCTTGGAGGTACGGGAGACCCGGATCACGGCAATGTCGATCTCTGTATCGTAGTAGAGGACTTCCTCAATGGGATAGACCTCGCCGCTGGCGGTGGTGGCCATGGCATAGGCTGCACCGTCGATGGAGTGGTAATTGGTGACTGCCAGACCGTCCGGGGAGATGAAAAAGCCTGAGGCGTTGCCGCTGGGCAGTTCGGCGTACATCTGGTCGATGGTCCCGAACGTGTCCATGCAGAATACGGCGGCCATGTGGCGGTCAGCGATCTGACGGGCGGTGAGCTGCTTGTTCAGCAGACCCAGTGCATTGGCGGCGGCTTTGGAGCAGTTGCCCTGCCGCACCAACCGTTCGATCACGGTCTCGCTGCCGTCCTTGTAGGAGAAAAACAGCGCATCGTACATCGTCTCGAACACATCGCCCCGGGTCATGGGGCCCTCATAGCTTCGCGAGACCAGGCCGATGCGGCGGGCAAAGGCGGCGGCGTCGGACACGGCGAAGTCACCGGCCTGATCGCTGTATCCCAGCATCCGCAGCAGCATGGTGCACCATGCGTTGGCGGTGAGGGCGTTGTCAGGTTTGAAGTCCAGCACTGTCACACCGGTGATCCAGCCCTGATGGGCGGCGTAGGTGATGGGGGTATAGGCCCAGTCCGGCACATCCCGGAAGCCGGAGATCCAGAGATCATTTCGGGCGGCCTCCTCCGCACCGGCCAGACGCACCAGCAGCACGGCGGCGTGGGCACGGGTGGCGGGGGCATTTAGCGCATAGCCGTTGGCATTTCCCTGAACAAGGCCCAGGGTGGCCAGTGTGTCCGCGGCGCGGGCGGTGTCGCCCTCCAGCGCACCGGCGGAGGGAACTACACCCAGCAGCAACAGCAGGGCACAGAGAAGTGCGGTGAAACGGATTTTCATAGGGGGTTCCTCCAGTGATTTTCATGGTGCCATTTTAGCACTGCCCCGGTGGTTTCGCAAGCTTTTCGCGAAGCGGGGCTCCCATCTGGACAGAGGGGCCAAACCTTGCTATACTGGCGTTAACCATGAATTTACCGTAAAGGAGAACGCGGAAATGGAATTGAAAGAGATCCTGAGCAAATGCGACCATACCCTGCTGGCCCAGACCGCCACATGGGATGAGATCCGCGCCATCTGTGACGATGGCATCAAATACGGCTGCGCCAGCGTGTGCATCCCCGCCAGCTTTGTGAAGCAGGCCGCGGCGTATGTGGAGGGTAAGCTGCCCATCTGCACCGTCATCGGATTCCCCAACGGATATGCCACCACCGCCTCCAAGTGCTTTATGACTGCCGATGCCGTGGTAAACGGCGCGGACGAGGTGGATATGGTCATCAACATCGGTTGGGTGAAGGAGCAGAAGTGGGACGAACTGCTGGAGGAGATCCGTGAGATCAAGGCTGCCTGCAACGGCAAGCTGCTAAAGGTCATCATTGAGTGCTGCTTCCTGACGGACGAGGAGAAGATCAAGCTGTGCGAGATCGTTACTGCCTCCGGCGCGGACTATATCAAGACCTCTACCGGCTTTGGCGGCGGCGGAGCCACCCGAGAGGATGTGGCCCTGTTTGCAAAGCATGTGGGTCCCAACGTGAAGATCAAGGCCGCCGGCGGCATCGCCAATCTGCAGGATGCGGAGGATTTCATCAACCTCGGCGCATCCCGCCTCGGCACCAGCCGCGTGGTGAAAGCTGTCAAGGCACAGGAAAACCAATAAAGACCCAAAAAATGTCCTCTCCACACGGAGAGGATATTTTTTGCTTCAAAACAAGACAGGCACGGCCGCGGCGGCAAGAATGGCGGAAAGAAGCCCCTGCATGAGCTTTCCTTTCAGGCAGCAGCGCAGGCGCAAAGGGGTGCCGTCCAGCGCGGCGGCGGTCTGAGCCAGCACGGAAAGTCCCCCCCAGCCGCTCATGCCTGCCGCCAGCAGAAAGCTGAAGGCATCGTTTTGCAGCATAGGCGTGAGGGAAAACAGCTCCACTGCCCCCACCAGCGCTGCCGCCGTCCGCCCACCAAGGCCTTTCAGCGGGGCGACCAGCACATAGAACAGCACCACAAACGCGCAGATGGACAGCATCCCTGCCGCGGCGTCCCGCACCGAGGAGACGAAGGCGGACGCAAAGGACGGGGGCGCAGCCACAGGGCGGTGGCTGCCGCGGCGAAGAGCGGGTGCTTTTTTACCGCGAAAGAGAAGCCCTGTCAAAAGGGCGGAGAGAATGTGGATGAGCCACAGCCAAAGGCCGGTCCGCGCACTGCCGAACACCCCTGCCCCCAGCAGGCTGATGAGAAAGGCGGGGTTGGAATTGTTGCAGAAGGCCAGCAGCCGTTCCGTCTCCTCCTGTGTCAGCGCACCTTGTTTGTATAACTCTACCGCTGTGCGGGCTCCGATGGGATACCCGCCTGCAAGCCCCAGCATGAGTGCGCTGCCCGCGCTGCCGGGCAGGCGAAAAAGGGGTGTCATCAGCCCGGAGAGCAAGGGGGAGAGCCAGTCTCCGAACCCCATGGCCACCAGCAGGCCGGATACGGCCAGAAAGGGGAACAGTGCGGGGATCACGGACGCGGCACACAGGGCCAGCGCCTCGGACGCGGCAGAGCGCAGATGGACGGCGTCCGTCAGGAACCAGATCAGTACGGCGCAGAGGATCAGGCAGAGATTGCTTCGCTTTTTCATACACATCACCGCAAAATCCTATGCGCGGCGGGCAAGTTTCAGACCCGCGGCACATAGAGTAAAGGCGAGGTGAAGCCTGTATGGAACGAAAACGAAAAGCGTGGAGCAGCGGCGTGATGGACAGCGTGGCGGAACTGTTTGACCTGCCTGCGGACATTATAGCGGGCCTGCCCCATCTGGAACTGGTAGGCAACCGGCAGCTATTTTTAGAGCGCCACACGGGAATTCTAAGTTACAGTGAGGAACAGATCGACGTGAATACCGTCTCCGGCGTGGTGCGGGTGCGGGGACAGCGGCTGACCCTCGTGGCCATGACGGCGGAGGAGGTGCGCATCGGCGGTGTGATCTCCGCTGTGGAACTGGTGGGGGCGGAGCCATGCTGAAGGAGGTCGTCAACCGCCTGCGGGGACAGGTGCGCATCCGGGTGGAGTGCGCCTTTCCCGAACGGGTCCTGAATCTTTGCAGCGCCAGAAATTTGGCTTTCTGGGACCTTGCGTGGGAATCGCCTACGGCTTTTACCTGCCGCCTGTCCCGTCAGGACCTTCGGGCGCTTCGCCGCTCGGCAGAGAAGCTGAGTTGCACCATCGAGGTGCTGCGGCGGGAGGGAGCGCCCTATTTTTTCAGCCGCTTCCGCCGCCGCACGGCGCTGTGGGTAGGTTTGGTGGCCTGTGGACTTGGTCTGTTTCTCGGCTCCTTTTTTATCTGGGAATTTGAGATTGAGGGCAACACCACCGTGCCGGATACCGCCATTCTCCGTGCGCTGGAACGCTGCGGTGTCCGGCGCGGCACCTTCGGCCTTTCGCTGGACGGAGAGGACCTGCGCAACCATGTGCTGTTGGAACTGCCGCAGCTTTGCTGGCTGGCTGTCAATGTCTCCGGCTGCCGCGCCCACGTGCAGGTGCGGGAGCGCATCGATGCCCCGTTGCTGCTGAATGAGGCCACGCCCACCAACATCGTGGCCCGGCGGAGTGGACTTATCCTGCGGGTGGAGGCGCTGGACGGCGTGCAGTGCGTGCTCCCCGGCAGCGCCGTCACGGAGGGACAGCTGCTGATCTCCGGCGTGGAGGATATGGAGACCTTCGGCGCCCGCACTGCGGCAGGACGGGGCACTGTCACCGCCCGGACGTGGTACGCCCTGACTACCTCCGTTCCGCTCAGCGGTACCGAGCGGCAGTACACGGGGACGGAGACCACCTGCGCGGCCGTCGTCATCGGCACGCGGCGGATAAAATTCTTTGCAAACAGTAGCATCGAAGATACAAAATATGATAAAATAACAAAAAGACATGCCTGTGCCCTCTTTGGCGTGCCGCTGCCGGTCACATGGGTGACGGAAACTCTCCGGTTTTACGAGCCGGTTTCCGTGACGCGGGATGTCGTGGCGGCCGAGCACGCGGCGGAAGAGGCCCTGACAGGATATCTCCACGCGCTGGTGGCACCCTATGGAGAAGTGAAAAGCACCCTCTGCACCTCCCGCCAAAAGGGCGATGTGCTGGAAGTGACGCTGACGGCGGAGTGTGTGGAGTCGATTGGCAGAAGCGTGCCGATTTTGACGGAAGAAGCGGAGAACGATCCGTAAGATACAGGAGTGAAGTGAATTTGGAACAGAGAATCAGCATTGAACGTCTGGAACAGGTCGTGAACATTTTTGGTTCATTTGATGAGAATATCCGCCTGCTGGAGCAGGAGTTTTCCGTCACCGTGGTGAACCGCGAGGGCGAACTGCGGGTAGAGGGCGAACCGGAGGACACCATGCTGGCCTGCAAGGCTATTCAGGCATTGCTGACCCTCTCTGCCCGCGGCGAGAGCATCGGCGAGCAGAATGTGCGCTACGTCATCGGACTGGTGCGCGCGGGCAAGGAGGAGCAGGTGACGGAGCTGACCGGCGATGTGCTGTGTATCTCCGCCAAGGGTCGTCCCATCAAGCCCAAGACCATCGGCCAGAAGGAGTATATCAAGTCGGTGCTGAGCAACACCATCACCATCGGCGTAGGCCCTGCCGGTACCGGCAAGACCTACCTTGCCGTGGCGGCGGCGGTGCAGGCCTTCCGTGACAAGCAGGTCAACCGCATCATCCTCACTCGCCCTGCGGTGGAGGCCGGCGAGCGCCTGGGCTTCCTGCCCGGCGACCTGCAGAGCAAGGTAGACCCCTACCTGCGACCCCTGTACGACGCCCTCTTTGACATGCTGGGCGCCGAGACCTATCAGAAGTATTTGGAGCGGGGCAACATTGAAGTGGCACCGCTGGCCTATATGCGCGGCCGCACGCTGGACGACAGCTTCATCATCCTCGACGAGGCCCAGAACACCTCCCGCGAGCAGATGAAGATGTTCCTGACCCGCTTGGGCTTTGGCTCTAAGATCGTCATTACCGGCGACGTGACCCAGATCGACCTGCCCGACGGCAAGGCTTCCGGCCTCAAGGAGGCCATGCGGGTTCTCCGGGATGTGGAGGGCATCGGCATCTGCCAGCTGACCAATTCCGACGTGGTGCGTCATGTGATGGTGCAGCGCATCGTCAAGGCCTATGAGGACTATGAAAACGCCAAAAACGGCGGAAAGGGGAAGAAAGCATGAGAAAGACCCACTATCTCCCTGTCACCGCCGATGTACCGGTGGCAAATGAAAGAGCGGTTGCCGCTCTGATCCGCAAGGTGATTCGCACGGCGCTGGCGGCGGAGGGCATGACTTATCCCTGTGAGGTGAATGTGAATCTCACCGATGACGCGGGCATCCATGAGATCAACCGCGAGATGCGAAATGTGGACCGCCCCACCGATGTGCTGAGCTTTCCCGTATTTGACCTCACCCCCGGTGAACTGCCGGATGAGCTGGACGCCGATCCCGGCTCCGGACTCATTCCCTTGGGCGACATGGTGATTTCCATGGAGCACGCGGCGGTACAAGCGGTGGAATACGGCCACTCCCAGAAGCGGGAGCTGGCGTACTTAGTGACCCATTCCGTGCTGCATCTGCTGGGCTACGACCATCTGGACGAGGGCGAGCAGAAGAAGCAGATGCGGGCGCGGGAGGAAGCCATTTTAGCAGAGCTTGGTATTACACGGGAGGATTGAACCCATGAAAAAGGAAGATTTGTTTGCCTGTCTGGATCAGGCCAGCGCTGCCTTTGCACAGCGGGTGCAGGAAGCGGCTGTGGAACCGGAACTGGAGCAGGAAGAGGACGATTTTGAACTGCAGATGCAGGAAGAGGAACTGGCTGCGCTGGTGGCCAAGGAACTGGGTCTGCTGTAACGCACACCGGACGAGCTGCGGCACATACACTGTCCTGAGGTGATTTGGGATGGTATTGCTGCAAGAGGGACTGGTGGCCTTTCTCTCCGCTGTGGGGCTGACCACGGTGGTGTGGCTGGCGGCGGGTGCGCTGCTGCACACCGGCAGGCCCGCGATCCCGGGACTGCTGCTGGTGCTGCCCCTGCGGGGGGAGGCGCTGGCTATGGAGTCGGATGTGCGGGAACTGCGGCGGGTGCAGAACCGTCTGCCGGGGGCGAAAATTTTACTGGCGGACTGCGGCCTCAGCGAGGATGCCCGGGGTCTTGCCCAGTATCTGGCGGACCGGCAGGAGGATGCCGCGCTGCTGGACGCCAAGGATATTCAACTATTCAACGGAAGTTAAAGGAACGAAACGCATGGAAGAGCTGACCTGCTGCGCAGGCACCGTACATAGTGTCATTTTTCAAAACGCGGAAAACGGCTATACGGTCCTCCGCCTCCTCACCGAGGAGGGGGAGGTCGTTACCGTGGTGGGCTGTATTCCCTGTGCCGCGCCGGGCGAACGGCTGACGGTGTCCGGTGTGTGGGAGCAGCACTCCCAACACGGCGAGCAGCTGCGGGCCATGGAAGTGGACCGGGCCCTGCCGGAGGACGAGGACGAGATCTTCAACTATCTTTGCTCCGGCGTCTGTAAGGGCGTGGGCCCTGCCACTGCCCGCCGCATTGTGGAGCGCTTCGGCACCGATACGCTGGACGTGCTGGAGCGGGAACCGGAGCGGCTGAGCCTGCTGAAGGGCATCACCGCCAAAAAGGCACAGGAGATCGCCGACAGCTTCCGCCGCCATTTGGGGCTGCGGCGGCTGATGCACTTCCTCGCCCAGTACCAGCTGCCGCCCGTTCTGGCCATGCTGCTGCGCCAGCGCTACGGCGAAGCGGCACTGGAGATGGTAAAGGACAACCCCTATCTTCTCTCCGCCGACGGCTGCGGCGTGCAGTTTTCCGTCACGGATGAGATCGCCATGAGCATGGGAATGGCTGCCGACAGCGAGGAACGGCTGCAGGCGGCTGTGACCTTTGAACTGGCCCACAACGAAAATAACGGGCATGTATTTTTGCCCCGCAATAAATTAGTGGATGCCACCTGTCGCCTGCTGGACTGCGGCAGTGAGGCCGTGGAACAGGCGCTGGACGCCCTGATCGAAAAACGGGTGGTGGTGCAGGAGCCGTTGGCCAATGTGGAGGCTTGCTACCTGCGCCGGCTCTGGGAGGCGGAAGTTTCCGCCTGTGCCAGACTGAACAATCTGCTCGCCGCAGAGACGGATGTAAGCCGTCAGGTCCAGCGGGTCATTTCCGAGATTGAGACTTCCGCCGGAATCACCTATGCCGCCCAACAGCGGCAGGCTGTGGAACTGGCGGCAACATGCGGCGTGCTGATTTTGACCGGCGGCCCCGGTACCGGCAAGACCACCACGGTGCGGGGCATCGTGGCGCTGTTTCAGCGGATGGGACTGGACATCGTGCTGGCGGCTCCCACAGGCCGCGCGGCCAAGCGCATGAGCGAACTGGCAGGGCTGGAGGCCCAGACCATCCATCGCCTGCTTGGCATGAAGTGGGACGAGGCTACCCGTCAGGTGACGTTCCAGAAGAGTGAGCAGGAGCCGTTGGAGGCGGATGCCGTCATCGTGGACGAGATGAGCATGGTGGACCTGAGCCTGTTTTCCGCCCTGCTGAGGTCTCTGCGGCCGGGAACCCGACTGGTGCTGGTGGGCGATGCCGACCAGCTGCCCTCCGTGGGGGCGGGCAATGTCTTTTCCGATCTCATTCGCAGCAAGCGGGTGGAGACGGTCTTTTTGCGGGAGGTGTTCCGTCAGGCGGAACGCTCCGCCATTATCCGCAACGCCCATAAGGTCAATCTGGGTGAGCCGCCGGTGCTGACCAACGATCAGGACGATTTCTTCTTCCTCTGCCGACGGGACGGCGAACGGGCGGCAGCCACGGTGGTGGAACTGTGCAAAACCCGCCTGCCGGAGAAAATGGGCATCCCTGTGGAGCACATTCAGGTGCTGACCCCAACCCGCAAGGGCCCCTGCGGGACCCTGAACTTAAATCGCCTCCTGCAGGAGGCGCTGAATCCACGCAGAAGCGACCGGCGGGAGATCCAGTGGGGGGAGCGGCTGTTCCGCGAGGGCGACCGCATCATGCAGACCCGCAACGACTACGATGTGGTCTGGGGCAAAGAGGACGGCACCATCGGCACCGGCATTTTCAACGGCGACGTGGGCCGCATCGTGCAGATCGACCCCAGCGGCGAGTGGCTGGCGGTGGACTTTGACGGCCGCAGCGCCACCTATGGCGTGGAAATGCTCAGTGAGGTGGATCTGGCCTATGCCCAGACAGTCCATAAGGCACAGGGCAGCGAGTACCCTTGTGTGGTGTTGGCGGCCATGCCCTCCGCGCCCAGTTTGATGGTGCGGGGCGTGCTGTATACCGCCCTGACCCGCGCGCGGGAGCTGCTGATCGTGGTGGGCGACGATGCTGCTATTCGCGCCATGGCCGCCAACGACAAGCAGCAAAAGCGCTACTCCGGCTTGAAGTGGAGGCTGTCCCACAACGGCGAATAACGCATAAAAAGAAAAGGAACCGGAGAATCCGGTTCCTTTTTGTTATTTCAGAAGGGCTGTGTGCACATCCAGCTTTCCGCCGATGATCGTCACCACACCGTAGGTGGGCCGCAGACGGTCGCCGATACTGCCGGGGTTCAGGAAGAACGTCTTGCCTCGCATGTCCACCAGCGGCATGTGGGTGTGGCCGAACAGAAAGAGGTCCAGTTCCTTTTCTTCGGAGGCATATCCTGCCAGAAGCAGGGACTGTTTTACCCGATAGGTGTGACCGTGGCAGAGAAGGATGCGCTTGTCCTCCAGACATAGAAGCTGCTCCGTCGGCTCATTGGGCAGAAAATCGCAGTTGCCCGGCACCTGTTGGAGCGGAATGTCGGGGACATGGTCCCGCAGCCGTTCCGCGTCCCGCCAGCAATCTCCCAAATGGAAGATCATATCCGGCCGCTCTGCTTCCACAGCTCGCACCATGTGGGAAACATTCCCGTGAGAATCCGATAGTACCAGAATCTTCATCGTGCCATCTCCTTTGCTTCTAAGGGCAGTATACGGCAAACGGCACCGTTTCGCAATGGGCAGAGGCCAAAAACTGCCGCGCAGGAGTGCTCTTGCCGGAAAAATTTTTCAAAAAAGGGATTGACAAGCAGGGAGTAGGATGCTATAGTAAACACAAGGTTAGTCAAAACTAACTAAAGGGCGCGCAGAAGGGCGGACCCCCTCTGTGTGCTGCTAAATTCAGACTTATCTCCTTTTTCCCCTCAAATAAGACCCCGCACGGCCGCCATTCCGTGCGGGGTCAACTCCTGAACAGAAAAACAAGAAAAAGTTGTTTGGATAACTTGACAAATATATGCAGGAGTGCTAATATTCCATATGAAGAGGTTAGCTAAAGCTAACCATTTATAAACAAGGAGAGTTAGCCAAAACTAACAGAGAGGTGAGAACGATGACTTTGATGCAGGCACAGGAAGGAAAAGAGTATATCATCCGCGGGATTGAAACGGACGATGAGGAGTTGAATGCCTTTTTGTTCTCTCTCGGCTGTTACACCGGTGAGCCCATCACGGTGATCGCCCGGAAGAAGCGAAACTGTGTGGTTTCCATTAAGGACGGCCGCTATAGCATTGACAATCAGCTGGCCGCGTCCATTTCCATTTGATATTTAAAATTGGGGTGATGCAATGCACCCCCCTTTTTACAGCAGGAGGTTAGCTCTGTCTAACCAAAAACAATTGAAAGAAGAACCGATGGAGGAGGAAATTTCCCCATGAGAATTGCATTTGCAGGCAATCCCAACAGCGGCAAGACCACCATGTATAATGCCCTGACCGGCCGGAAGGAGCGCGTAGGCAACTGGGCGGGCGTGACCGTGGAGAAGAAGGAAGCCCTGATCAAAAAGCGTTATTACGCCGGTGAGGAACTGGTGGCGGTGGATTTGCCCGGCGCCTATTCCATGTCTCCCTTCACGGCGGAGGAGAGTGTCACCAGCACTTACATCAAGAACGAGCATCCCGATGTCATCATCAACATTGTGGACGCCACCAATTTGAGCCGCAGCCTGTTTTTCACCACGCAGCTGCTGGAACTGGGCGTACCTGTGGTGGTGGCGCTGAACAAGAGCGATCTCAGCGCCAGAAAAGAGACCGTCATTGACGCGGCGGCCCTCAGCGATAAACTGGGCTGCCCCGTGGTGAAGACGAGTGCCCATACGTCCGGAGACAAGGGACTGGTCGAGGTCGTGAAAGCCGCTGTGGCCCTGCGGGGCCGGAGCCAGAAGGTACCCTATGTTCAGACCGACGTGGATCTCACGAGCAAGGCCGCTGTTGAGGTCGCAGATCGCGAGCGGTTTGCCTTCGTTAACGCCATCGTGGCCGAGGTGGAAAAGCGCAGGGTGTTCACCAGAAATAAGAACGCACAGGATACCATCGACGAGGTGCTGACCCATCCCATCGGCGGTCTGGCTATTTTTGCAGGCGTCATGTTCCTCGTCTTTCAGCTTTCTCAGGCATGGGGCGGCCCCTGGATTGCAGATATGCTGGTGGGTTGGATCGAGGCCTTTATGGAAGTGGCAGGCGGCTGGATGGAGAACGCGTCTCCCGTTCTGCAGGCTCTGGCGGTGGACGGCATCATCGGCGGCGTAGGTGCTGTTGTGGGCTTCCTGCCGTTGGTCATGGTCATGTATTTCCTGATTGCCCTGCTGGAGGACTGCGGCTACATGGCCCGTGCCACCGTGGTGCTGGACCCCATCTTCAAGAAAGTGGGCCTGTCCGGCAAGTCCGTGATTCCCTTTGTGATCGGCACCGGCTGCGCCATCCCCGGTGTGATGGCGGCCCGCACCATCCGTAACGAGCGGGAGCGCCGCGCCACCGCCATGCTGGCACCGTTCATGCCCTGTGGTGCCAAACTGCCGGTTATCGCCCTGTTTGCCGGTGTGTTCTTTGACAATGCCGGCTGGGTAGGCACGCTGATGTATTTTGCAGGCATCATGCTGATCTTCTTCGGCGCCCTGCTGGTGAACAGAATTGCCGGACACAAGCGCCGTCATTCTTTCTTCATTATTGAACTGCCGGAGTACAAGGTGCCCTCCCTGAAGCTGGCTGTTCACTCCATGGTTGCCCGCGGCTGGTCCTATATCGTCAAGGCCGGTACCGTGATTCTAATCTGCAACACCGTGGTGCAGATCATGCAGACCTTCAACTGGAGATTTGAGGTAGTGGAAGCAGGTATGGAGAACACCTCTATCCTTGCAACCGTTGCTGCACCGATTGCCGTTCTGCTGATTCCCGTGGTGGGGTTTGCCTCCTGGCAGCTGGCTGCCGCTTCGGTGACCGGCTTCATCGCCAAGGAAAATGTGGTGGGTACGCTGGCTGTCTGCTTTGCCATCACCAACTTCATCGATACCGATGCGTTGGCACTGACCGGCGGCAGCGCGGAAGTTGCCGCAGCCTTTGGCCTGACCAAGTCTGCCGCATTGGCCTATCTGATATTCAACCTGTTTACGCCGCCCTGCTTTGCGGCGCTGGGTGCCATGCGCTCTGAGATCAACAGCCGCAAGTGGTTCTGGGGCGGAGTGGCGTTGCAGTTTGCCACCGGTTATGTCGTGGCATTTCTGGTCTATCAGATCGGCACGCTGGTAACGGAGGGCCGCTTCGGCGCAGGCTTCGTGCCCGGACTGATTGGCGTGCTGACCGTCGCTGCGGTGGTGGCCTATCTCATCCGCAAGGGCGACAAAGCCGTGACTGCAGAATGCAGATACAGCAAAGAAATGGTGAGGGGTGTATACTTATGACAGATATCATTGTAATTGCCATTCTGACCGTGATTCTCGGCGCTGCCGTGGGTTACATTTATAAGGCAAAAAAGAGCGGTGCCAAGTGCATTGGCTGTCCCGCAACCAACTGCTCCGGCTGCTGCAGCTGCTGTGCTGCAGGCTGCGGAAGCGAAGAGGAATAAAAAAACGATTTCTATGTGAAGCACCCCGTTTCCTGCGGGGTGCTTTGTTATTTGACAGGCGGAAGGGGATTTGGTATCCTGTTTGAAGAAAGTGAGGCAGAAGCATGGATCATTTTGCATTTTTAGATATGAATTTCTTCACCCGCGCGGCGGTGTTTCCCGGCAGCGTGGGTGCGTTTCGCTACCGCTTTCAGCGGACCGGCTGGATCGGGGACGGCGCCATTCAGGCGTGGGTCTATGAGAACATTAGCTTTGAGTTGGCGCAGAACATCGAAACGGAGAGTTTTCTCTGGACAGAGGACGGCATTGCCGCCCTGAAGGCATGGCTGAAGCAGAAATTGGCGGAGCGGGGAGAGGAACCCTACCGCATTCCTTATCCCCCAAAAAAGAACGATGTACTGGAACCGGCTGAGTGACCGCCTGCGGGAGGCCTATGGCGGGAAGGTGTATAAGCTGGCCCTGTCCTCCGGCTGTTCCTGTCCTAACCGGGACGGTATGATCGATACACGGGGCTGCATCTTCTGTGACGGCGCAGGGGCCTTTGCCGCGGCAGGGGATATCCCCGCACAGCTGGCGGAGGCCAAACGCCGCGTAGCGGCCAAAGTGGGGGAGAATCCCCGCTACATCGCCTATTTTCAGTCCTCCACCAATACCCACGGCTCCGTGGAGCAACTCCGGACGCTGTATCTGCAGGCGCTGGTAGACCATGAGGTGGTGATCCTGTCCATTGCCACCCGCCCCGACTGTCTGGGGGAAGAGGTCATGGCCCTGCTGCGGGAACTGAATACTATTAAGCCTGTCTGGGTGGAACTGGGGCTGCAGACCATCCATCCCGCCACGGCTGCCTACATCCGGCGGGGCTATGACCTGTGCGTGTTTGAGGAAGCAGTGGCAAAGCTGCGCGCCGCCGGGATTGAGGTCATTGTCCACCAGATTCTGGGTTTGCCGGGTGAAACCGCCGATATGATGACAGAAACTGCGCAATATATTGGACAATCTGGCGCACAAGGCGTTAAGTTTCACTTGCTCCATATTCTGCGGAATACCGATCTTGCAGCGGACTGGCAGGCGGGAAATGTGCCGGTCATGGACATGGAAACCTACATCTCCGTGCTGGAGTCATGTGTCCGCCGCATCCCGCGGGAGATGGTCATTCACCGCCTCACCGGCGACGGGGCCAAGCGGGATCTGCTGGCTCCTCTCTGGAGCAGCGATAAAAAGCGGGTGCTGAATGCCATCCATGCCGCCTTTGTGCGGGACGATGTGGAGCAGGGAAGTGCCCTGCAGTAAGAGGAATAAACAAAAAAGTGATGCCGCAAGGCATCACTTTTCTTATGAAGAAGCAATTCTGCTGCGCACTGAAATTTAGTCCAGCGGCGCAAATTCCTCGCCGGTCTTTAACTTGTGCCAGCGGAACACGCCGTCCGTCAGCGTCATGTAGCTGCGGGGGGTGTTCTCCTTGGGCAGCGACAGGGAGCCGGGGTTGAGGTAGGTGGTCTCGCCCATTTTGCGGCGGACAGGCAGGTGGATGTGACCGCAAAGCAGATAATCGCCTGCCGTCAGGGGCGGCAGCTTGTCAGGGCCGTAGTTGTGGCCGTGGGTGGAGCAGACATTCACGCCGTCCACCGACAGGAAGGCATACTCGGCCAGCATGGGGAACTCCAGCACCATCTGGTCCACCTCGGAGTCACAGTTGCCCCGTACGCACAGCAGCTTGTCTTTCATGCTATTCAGCAGCGCGGTGACGGCAAAGGTGTCGTATTCCTCGGGGAACGGGTTGCGGGGGCCGTGGTACAAAAGATCGCCCAGCAGCACGATGCGGTCGGCCTGTTCCCGTTCAAAGGCTGCCAGCAGTGCGCGGCAGCAGGCAGCGGAGCCGTGAAGATCGGATGCAATCAGTAATTTCATGGCATATTCTCCTTTGTTGGGTTGAAACTATACATATATTGTATCCCAAACTCGACACAAACGCAACTTGCAAGCGGTGGTCCGCTGGTATATAATGCGAGTGAAAAGCCAAATAGACAGGAGCGATGCAGATGGAACTGAATACAACGAAACTGCTGGACCTGACCCACACCCTCGCGGGAGCGTATCTGGAACAGTTTGAATACCCCTGGCAGGCATTGGACGGCATTAAGAATCTGATTCTGGAACTGGGCGCTTCTTTGCCTGCCGAAGAATACGACCAACCCAGCCCCAACGTCTGGGTGCATAAGACGGCAAAGGTGTTTCCCTCGGCCTATCTGGGTGCGCCCTGCATCATCGGCCCCGAGACAGAGGTGCGGCACTGTGCCTTCATCCGCGGCAGCGCGCTGGTAGGCGCCAAGTGCGTGGTGGGCAACTCCGTGGAACTGAAGCATGTGGTCCTGTTCGACAATGTCCAGACCCCCCACTATAACTATGTGGGCGATTCCATCCTCGGCTACAAGAGCCACATCGGGGCCGGCTCCATCACCTCCAACGTCAAGAGCGACAAGACCCTCGTGGTGGTGAAGAACGGTGCGGAGCAGATCGAAACCGGCCGCAAGAAGTTCGGCGCGATCTTAGGCGACGGCGTGGAAGTGGGCTGTAACAGCGTGCTGAACCCCGGCACTGTGCTGGGCCGCGGCGTCAGCGTGTACCCCACCTCCTGTGTGCGGGGCGCCATTCCGGAAAACCATATTTTCAAGGCTCCCGGAAACATCGTGGAACGCAAGTGAATCAAAAAGCACCGCCTTTCGGCGGTGCTTTTCTTATAACTGCTTCAAAATTTTCTCCACGGATTCTTCTGTGCGGCGAGCAACCGCTTCCAGATCAAGCGTGGTGTAAAGACCGTCGCGGTAGAGCACCTTGCCGTCCACCATGGTCAGGCACACATCGGTGCCCATGGCGGAAAAGACCACATTGTTGGCCATGTTGTGGCAGGGGCGGAGATAGGGCTTGTTTTGCAGGTCCAGCACGATCAGGTCGGCCCGGAATCCCTCCTTCAAAAGGCCGCAGTCTGCGCGGCCCTGTGACAGGGCGCCCGCGCGGGTGGCCGCATAGAGGGCCTCCCGAGGGGTAATAGCGGTGGGGTCTCCGGTGGTGGCCTTGAACAGGGTGGCGAACAGCTTCACTTCCTCCAGCATGTTCAGGTTGTTGTTGCTGGCGACGCTGTCGGTGCCGAGGGCCACATTGATGCCGTGTTTCAGCATCTGCGGTGCACGGCAGAAGCCGCTGGCCAGCTTCAGATTACTGACGGGACAACTGGCTACCGTGACGTTTTTTTCTTTCAGGATATCGAAATCCTCGTCTTCCAGCCACACGCAGTGAGCGGCGGTGGTGGGTGCGTCAAACACACCAGAATCGCTGAAGTAGCGGGCAGGCGTGCGGCCGCCGTGGCGCTGCTTGCATGCCTCATGCTCGGCCTGCGTTTCGGAGAGGTGCAGATGCATGTGCAGACCGGCCTCTTTGGCAATGTCCGCCATATCCTCCACCACGCGGGGGGTGGAGGTGTATTCCGCGTGGATGGCCAGATCCAGTTTGAAGCGTTCCCCGCCTGCGTTGTGGAATCGGCGCAGGGTGTCCAGCATCTCCTGATGCACGGGCAGCTCCCGTGCACCCCGGGCATCAAAGCAGGTGGTGGAAAGACTGAAATTCATTTTAATGCCGCTCTCCAACACGGCGCGGCTGACCGCCTCGCCGTCGAAGTACATATCCGTAGTAGATACAATGCCGAAGCGCAGCATCTCCGCCGCTGCCAGCATGGTGCCGTTGTAAATGGCCTCGCTGTTTAGCTTGGCCTCGAAGGGGAAGATGCGGGTGTTCAGCCAGTCGGACAGGGCCAGATTTTCGCCGTAGCCCCGCATGAGTGTCATGGCGGAGTGGCTGTGGGCGTTGACAAAACCGGGCATCAGCAGCTTGCCCGTGCCGTCATAGACCTCGCCGAAGTCCTCTGCGGGCTTCTCCGCGCCGATATAGGCAATTTTGCTGCCGATCACGCCGACGTATTGTCCCATGTGATGCTGAAACTGCTCGTCCAGAATGTCAATGTTTGCAAACAGCATCGTTTGTCCCTCCATCCAGTCCAATGTGTGAGTGAATACTCGTGCTATCAATTATAAAGGACGCTTTGCAGCATTGTCAAGAAAGGGGAAAAGGCGCTTGCATTGGAGAATCGGCGGATATATAATGAAAAAATACATTGTGAAGCTCAGTGTATAGAAGTTAGGAGGAGATTTTATGGAAAACGTGATTCGTTACCGCCGTGACTTGCATCAGATTCCTGAAGTGGGATTTTGTGAGGTGCAGACGGCTGCATATATTCGGGAGCATTTGTCCCAACTGCCCTGCAAATGGGAGGCGGTGGACGAAACTGGTACGATTGCCTTTTTCGATCACGGGGCCGGGGAGACCATTGCGTTTCGTGCCGATATTGACGCGCTGTCCATTGCAGAGGAAACGGGACTGCCGTTTGCTTCCCGGAATGGCTGTATGCATGCCTGCGGACACGATGCCCATACCGCCATGCTGCTGGGCCTGGCGGATCATCTGGCGGAGCATGGGACGGCATATCAAAAGGATATTCTACTGATCTTTCAGGCTGCTGAGGAGGCGATGCTGGGCGCCGGTGGTGCCAGATTGATTTGCGATGCCGGTGTGCTGGAGCGGTTCCATGTGACGAAGATTTTTGGTCTCCACGTCTGGCCGCAGGTGAAAGCGGGAAGCATTGCCGTTCGTCCCGGACCGATGATGGCGCAGGCTGCCAATCTGGAACTGGTCGTTCAGGGAAAGAGCTCCCACTGTGCCCGTCCGGATCTGGGCATTGATGCGCTGGCGGCGCTGGCGGATATTATTTCCGAATTGAGCCGCTACAAGCGGGAGGATATCCCCGCCGGAACAGAATTCCTGCTGCATCTGGGCACCATCTCCGCCGGAGATGCGGCCAACATTGTTTGCCAGAACGCCCGTGCCGAGGGTAATATCCGTGCCTATGAGCCGCTGCTGTTCGATGAGTTGTGTCAAAAGGTGCGGGAGACGGCAGCGGAGATCGACCGAAAGTACGGTACGGTGACGGAAGTGCGCATCGGCCAATCCTATCCGCCTGTTTTCAATGATGCCGAACTGGTCGAGGTGTACAAAACTGCCCTGACCGATGCGGGCATCGAGGTGCTGGAAGCGAACAAGACCATGATCAGCGAGGATTTCTCCCGCTATCAGCAGCGCGTTCCCGGTGTGTTTGCATTCCTTGGACTGGGAGATGTGCCTGCGCTGCACAACAACCGCTTTGCCTTCGATGAAGAACTCATGGCCGTAGGTGTCCGCGCATTTATTGCGTTACTCAAGCAGTTTGCATAAAATGTGAAATGAAACAAAAAACCGCTTCCTGTTGGAAGCGTTTTTTTGGTGACCCGGCGGGGATTCGAACCCCGGACCCACTGCTTAAAAGGCAGTTGCTCTGCCTGCTGAGCTACCGGATCATATGCATTCTTTTGAGGCGTAAGGGGGTGGCTGGGACGGCTGGATTCGAACCAGCGGATGAGGGAGTCAAAGTCCCTTGCCTTACCACTTGGCGACGCCCCAATGTGGAAAGAAACAGGGGACCGGGGTAAACCCGATCCCCTGTCTTGTCTGGGGTGGGTGATGGGACTCGAACCCACAACGCCCGGAACCACAATCCGGTGCTCTGCCAATTGAACTACACCCACCACATCTTGATGTGAAAACGTTTGCTGACGGTTTCGAAGAAAGTGGTACGCCAGAAGGGACTCGAACCCCTGGCCTACTGCTTAGAAGGCAGTTGCTCTATCCAGCTGAGCTACTGGCGCGAATACATGGAGCAGGTGACGGGAATCGAACCCGCATCCCCAGCTTGGAAGGCTGGTGCCCTGACCATTGTGCTACACCTGCGTGGCCTTCCGCAAATCGTCAGCTTTGATATAGTAGCATGAAACTGCGGGCCTGTCAAGCGGTAAAGGCTGGAATCCTGTAAAAATTTTTAGGATGTCAGCGATAAAAACCACCGGAACAGCTGCTGCCGCACGGCAAACTCCATTCGCTCCGGGTGCCATTGCACGCCCCACACCGGCAGCGTGCGGTGCCCCAGGGCTTCGATGACGCCGTCCGGTGACCATTGCAGGGCGGAAAGTCCGCAGCCAAGGCGGTCTGCCGCCTGATGGTGGGCGCTGTTGACGATGCTGGAGTCTCCACAGATTTTCCGAAGAGGTGAGGGGGCACATTGGACGCGGTGTCGGCGGTCGATGCCGTCTGCGGCACTGTGGCCCACAATATCCTGCAGTAGTGTACCGCCAAAATAGACGTTGATGACCTGCAATCCCCGGCAGACGCCCAGTACCGGCTTTTTCAACAGGACAAACCGCTGCAGCAGTTCCAGTTCCTCTGTGTCGCGCAGGGTATCAATGCCGCGGCTGGCAGTGTTTGCCTGTCCGTAGCGCCACGGGGCCAGATCTGCGCCGCCGGGCAGCAACAATGCATCGCAGGTTTCTGGATCCGTAAAACGGACGGACCCGCCTGCATCCTCCACCGCGCGGCAGTAATTGGCAAAGCGGACGGCGTCACCCCAAAGGTAAATCGTTTTCATTTGGCATCCCTCCCGCAGTATTCTATGCAGCGCGGGAATTTCTCTTGCAACGGCGGAGAAAATATGGCATAATGACCGATGGAATGATTCGGAGATGCACCCAAGTGGCTGAAGGGTCTGCACTCGAAATGCTGTGCGATAGGGTGGTTATTGGTTTTAAAAGTGAATAGTTGTTACACGGAGGTGTATCGAAGTGGTTATAACGAGCTTGACTCGAAATCGCGTGATTCGTCTCCAAAACTGCATATTTTTACACGGAGACGTATCGAAGTGGTCGCAACGAGCTTGACTCGAAATCAAGTTGTCCGCAAGGGCACGTGGGTTCGAATCCCACCGTCTCCGCCACAAAACCCTTGGAAACAATAAGTTTCCAAGGGTTTTCTTGTTGGACATAATAAACTTTTGATGGAGACCGATACTCAAATGGTGCCCGTGGTACCCTGTTTTGTGGTGCCAAAGCCCAGGACGGCATTCATCAGCAATGAATGCCGTGGGGCCCAAATGGTACCCGGAGGGGTGGTAAAAGGCTATGAAGTTGGGTGCCACAGCAAAAGTGATTTATTTGGCGATTGAAAAAAGACCATAGCGCTATGGGGAATTATGCTGTGATATGGGGATTTCCTTACCATCCAGTCAGCCTGACAGATGCCATAGTCGTATTTTTTTAGGATCACTGTTTTGCGGCCATTGATGTGTTCTTGTTACAGAAGGGGGCGTCAGATAGTTTTTTCTTCGGGACCAAGATTCAGCAGGACGTTGCCATCTTCGTCGTAACGGACGGCGTCACGATCCAGGATTAAACTATCCATATAGGCAAGGTAGTCTGGGATGGAAGGGAACCGGGGAGTGAAGTCGGCAATGATCTCTTTTGCCCGGGCGGCTCCATCGCTGAGGAGCAATTCCAGCATCAGAGCGTGGGATTTGGCGATATCCAGACAGTTTGCGGCGGCATCGGAGAAACCGTAGTTGTCGCCATGATCGATGCCGCAGGCGCCGCCAATAAAGGGGTGGATGGCGGGCATGACACAGGAAACATCGCCCATATCGGTGCTGCCCATGTTCCAGCCAGCGGATTCGAACACAACGTTCTCCAAGCAGCATTCCATAGCTTCACGGGCCAGCTGCAGGAAAGCAGGATCGTTGATGCAGGGAGCATAGCCGGGACGGTCACAGAGAGTTACGCCGGCACCCAGTGACGCGGCGGAAGCGGCCAACGCCCGGTTGACCTTGCGGTTAGCGTCCTGGATAGCCTCCGTGGTTTTGCCGCGGACGAAACTCTCCATCGTCACGCGGTCGGGGATGGCATTGACCACGGTACCGCCGGAAGTGATGATGGGATGTACGCGGACATGTGCGCTGTCCTGGAAGGTTTCCCGCAGCGCATTGATGGCAGAGAGCGCCTGATTGGCAGCATACAGCGCGTTGATGCCCTGATGTGGCGTACCGCCGGCGTGAGAAGAGCGGCCGGTGAAGGTGATCTTCTTGCAAAGGCAACCGTTTAGTCCACCTGCGAGATAGCCGCTGTGGGGAGGAAGATTGGCGGCAGTGTGGATCATCATGGCTATATCCACGCCGTCCATCATACCTCGGCGCATGAATTCCTGCTTGCCGCCGAAATAGGAAATGACGCCGTTCTGACGCAGCTGTTCACGGTATTCGATCTCAATGAGTTCCTCCGCAGGAACAGCCATCAGGCGGATGCGGCCACAAAGACCGTCCAGTGCACCGGGTTCTTCCAGGGCGGCAGCGAGGCCCAGCAAAGCTGCTGTTTGAGAGCAGTGTCCGCAGGCGTGAACGGCACCGGTTTCCGGGTCAGCTGCGGGATGGGTGGGGACGATGAGGGAGTCCAGCTCACCCATGACCAATACGGTGGGGCCGGGGATACCGGTATCCAGATCGGCATAGAAACCGGGGATGTTGCCGGCGGCTACTGGTTCATATCCCAGGGAGAGGAAGGCGTCCCACAGATACTTATGGGTCTTCCATTCCCGGTAGCCGGTCTCAGGATTGGCCCAGATATAATCAAAGGTATCCATGGTTAACTGGCGGAATTTTTCGACGTTTTGGATGTGAAGAGCCTGTCTTGCAGAATTCATAAATACCTCCGTGTTTGAAGCATGAAGCCATGTGCGAAGGCTATGTTCCGGCATTTTTCATGAAGTCGGAGCCTTCATTGGAATCAGTTTGGCAGCGATTTTGCTGTTAATTTTTTTATTATAGTGCCAAAAATTGAAAAGTCAAGGAATTTTGGCCGGGCACACCACAGAACTCCGACAACGACACCCCGCAATTTGGCAGTATGTCAAACGGGAGCAGACGAAAATCTACTCCCGTTTCTTCAGGCAGTAACGCCACGGTATGCCCGTCTTCCGCATTCCGGGGAACAAAGTAACGTAGGCATTACCGTCACTGTCAAAAAGATCAATTCTGCGGCAATTAAAGCTGCTGTTAAGGACGGAAAGTTTGATGCCCTGATCTATAACATCTCCCTGTAACCTATCGGTGACCGTTTTGCCCTCATCCCCAATATCAACCATTCCACTAAACGCACTAAGTATGATAATCCTGAAATGATGGAAAAGTTTGCGGCGGCTCTGGCGGGAAATGACGATGCCAAGCGCAAGGAAATCTACAAGGAAATCCAGGTCGAGCTCCACGAGGAACTTCCTGCTGTATGATTTCGGTAAGAATCCTATTGGGCAGTAGAATGGTCGGGTTTATATTACCAGCCTTACTGCAGGACGCTATTATGTGTATGCACTGGAAAACGAGGCTTATGTTGTTGATGGGGAACTGAAAACCGTTTATGTGCAGTCTGGAGAGACAACGGAAATCACATGGGAGAATACTCCTGTTGGTGGTTAAATCCAGATCATCAAGAAGTCTGCCAACGATAGCCCCATCAACGGCCTGCCTGCCGGTATGCTGCTGGAGGGTGCAGTATTTGAGATTTACGACAAGGCCGGAAACCGGGTAAATACCATCCAAAGTGACCGAAATGGCCGCGCTGTATCCAAACTGTTGCCTCTGGGGCGATACGCCATCTGTGAAGTGTCTGCCCACAACTATTACTCCCAAAATTCCACCGTAATGACGGCTTATCTGGAGCATGAGGGGAAGATCGTTACCTTTGAGGTGGAGAATGTCAGTGTATCCGCCGGTGTTTCCATCAAAAAGACCGGCTATAACGAGGTCATGCCCGGACAGCCCATCAAGTACACCATGCATTTTAAGAGACCTTTTGGATATTTCCGTCAATATTTTTGCGTGCTATAAAATGTGCTACATGTTACACACGCCCTGTCAATATCTATCCGTATGGGGCATTATTCCCGATTTAATAGGCCTCGCTGAGTCAAATTTGCACACCCTATAAAAGAAAAAACCCTTTAAATAATTCCACAAAAGACTATTGATGCTACGGTTATATCCGTGTACTATATGAACAAAGGAGCTGTTGATATGAAAACAAAAGAAGCGATAAGAGAAATTATGAAACAACAGAATGTTGGCATATCTGCGCTGGCCTCCAGAATAGGAAGGACACCCCGGTTAGTTTCAGACCGCCTTTCTCAGGGAAACATCAGTATTGAAAAGCTTAACGAACTACTCCGCGCCTTGGACTATAAGGTAGTTGTTGTCCCTGGATCCTGCGTGACAAAAAGCGGCGAATACGAGATAGAGTAAGATGGCGACAAGATGAGAGGCAAGAGGATGGACCGTTCGGATTACCATAGGATGATTGCGAAGCTCGTACCAAGCAACATAGTGATATTCTCCAGCTTGGACCGTATGAGTCGTAATTACGAAAATATTGCCCATGAGTGGGAGTAAATCCCGAAAGAGCTTAAATGCGATATTCTGATTCTGGATGTGGCAGATTTGCTGGATACCCGTAAGAGTAAGGAGCTAATAGGGGCATTGATTTCTGATTTGGTTATGTGATTGCTTAAGTATTTAGCTCAAACGGAGCGCGAAACAATGGCATATACCAAGCGGACGGTATTGCCGCAATGGCTGTCGATGAAGAGGAGTATAAAGCAAACAAAAAAACTGGCTGCCAGAGTGTGGATGTTGATTTGGAATTGTTGGGTGGAGAAACAATAGCAGAGGCGTGTGATCGGATAGGTATCAGCCGGACAACGTATTATCAGAAGATGCGGGAAATGTGGACATAATCAAATAAAAGTCCGCTACATTGCAAAAGAGGTTTACAGACAGCATGTGCTGTTGCGCTTTGTACAAAAAATGACACGAATAATTGTTCCAAAAACAAAACTCGAAGAGGTATGCTTAATCTACAGTTTTGTTGCATTACTTGTTCGGGGCATTGGGGAGCAAAGAAAGGCTCGATATGTTTATTTCTGAAGATATTGCCAGTCTGATTGTTCAGGACATTAAAAAAATAACTGGCTATGATATAAATATCATGGATGAACAAGGGATCATCTTTGCTAGCACGGATTCCGCTCGAATTGGGCAACATCATGAGGGCGCCAAAATCATTCTCGCCGAGAAACTGGATTGGTTGACTGTGGAAAAAGACGCCTCCCTTAACGGAGCGCGGCCAGGAATAAACTTGCCGATTGAGGTTGAGGGAAAGGTAGTCGGGATAATTGGTATTACTGGATTACCAGAAAAAGTTTCTCCCTTAGGAGCTGTGATAAAACGGCTGACGGAAATCATGGTGCGCGATGCTCGGCAAAGAGAAAATGGCGTTATCCTGAATGAAGCAAGAAGACACTTTATTGAAAATTGGCTATTCGACGAAATGTTTGATGAGCAAGAAATGGCAATGCGTGGAAAGCTGATTGACATTGACATTTATCAGCAATGGACTGTAGCAGTTTTGGATATATCGGAACCGGAAGATATGTCTAAAATCGAAAATAGCCCTGTTACCTTGGAGATTCGCAATGCACAAGTTCTAAAGACCATCCAGCTTTGTCTACACAGCGAGGATCACTGCTTATGCGCCGTAGTCAACCAGCGGGTTCTTTTGCTGTTTTCTGGCATTAGGGCGAAAGCGGTCGCGGATCGGCTCGCTGAGATTAGGTCCGTGTTGAAATCTACTTTTAATATCAGCGTTTGTGGCGGAATCAGTGCAAACAGTTACTGCGGAAAATCTGTCCAGCAAGGGTATAGAGAAGCAAAAGCTGCCTGTAAAATTGCTTTTTTTGGAGCGAAGAAAATCAAACAGTATAACGAAATGTCGTTGGAGTTTGTGACGAATTCTATTCCTGAGGATATTCGCGCAAATTTGAGAGACATCCTGTTTCACTCATGTAATAGTGAAGAACGCAAAGAAATGATAGAGACCTTGCAAATTTATTATAAATACGACGGGAACATATTAAGGGCTTCTGAAGAATTATATATTCATAAGAACACACTTCACTATCGCCTGCGCAAGATTGAGGATAAGACCGGATACAGTGTGCATAATCCTATAGGGAATATCATGCTTTATTTGGCGCAATTTGTTTCGACTATGGATAAGTAAAAGATCTAAGGATAGAAACCGAGCATATCTTTATGCGCCAATTATGTTTCTTGCGATGAGGCTCGCCCCGATATGGTGTCGCCCGTATTCATTCCTGAGAAGTGTTTAAGACAAATGCCCCAACCATCTTGCTTACCGCTGAACTTGATAGCCTTCGGGACCAGGGTGAACGCATGGGGCCCCTACTGTATGAGAATGGAGATCCTGCTTTGATTAAGCGCTATCAGAATATGCCTCATGGATTCCTTCTGCAAACCAGCTGTGACAAAGCGGAGGACAAGTATATAGATCAAGTTTGGACAGAGCAATTTCTGCCAGGATTACGAGCGTTTCTCCTATAAATGACATGTGTCGATTGCGTTAAAGGTGGATTCGGCTTGTAATAATACCAATGTGTTTAACTGAACTACATTTCGAAGGAGAGACGTGAAGCGATGGCAGTGGTTCAATTTCCTTACGGCAAGGACTATCTGAAATTTCAGGTTCCTGAAGAGCGTTATATAGGCACCTTGGTTTCGAGAATGCATCACTATGTGAGCGAACAAAATGAAACGGAGTTGGTGCGCGCTGCGTTGGAGCACCCTATCGGGACGCCCAGGCTGCGTGAAATGAGCCGTGGAAAGGACAAAATCGTAATCATTGCATCCGACCACACCCGTCCAGTCCCTTCAAAAATTATTGCACCATTGCTTCTTGCAGAAATCAGGGAGGGAAATCCTGATGCGGATATTACTTTCCTGATTTCCACCGGCTGCCACCGCTGTACCAGCGAGGAAGAATTGGTGGATAAATTTGGATCTGAAATTGTTCGGAATGAAAAAATCTACATTCATGACTGCGATGACGAGAGTATGTTGGTGAATGTGGGGACACTTCCTTCCGGTGGAGAACTGATTTTGAACCGGTTGGCCATGGAGGCCGATCTGCTGATTGCAGAGGGCTTTATCGAACCGCACTTTTTCGCCGGTTTTTCCGGCGGAAGAAAGAGCGTTCTGCCCGGTGTTGCAGCAAGAAAAACAGTGCTCTACAACCACAACGCTGCATTTATTGATGCGCCGGGTTCTCGTACCGGTGTGTTGGAGAACAATCCGATTCATGAGGATATGCTGTATGCTGCCCAGGCTGCCCATCTTGATTTCATCTGTAATGTTGTCATCAACTCCGAGAAAAAGGTGATCTGTGCAGTGGCCGGTGATGCAGAGCTTGCCCACGCGAAGGGGCGGGAGTTCCTGTGCAGCCAATGTATGGTGGAACGAATTCCATCAGACATTGTAATTACAACCAATGGCGGATATCCTCTGGATCAGAATATTTATCAGGCAGTCAAAGGCATGACGGCTGCAGAAGCAACCGTAAACCCGGGCGGCGTGATCATTATGCTGGCCAAGTCCAATGATGGGCACGGAGGAGAGTCCTTTTACAAAACGTTTCGGGAGAATAAAGATCTCGACCAATTGATGAAAACGTTCCTTGAAACCCCGCCGGACAAGACGATCATTGATCAGTGGCAGTCGCAGATTTTTGCCAGAGTTCTTTTGAAAGCATCTGTCATTTTTGTTTCGGATGCGCCGGATGATATGGTGGAAGACTTGCATATGATTCCGGCACACTCTCTGGAAGCGGCTGTCCAAAAGGCAGATCGTTTGTTAGAAGGGAAAGGAATACACAACGCCGGAATTCTCGCAATTCCGGACGGAGTGTCTGTTATCGTTCGATGATATGCTTTAAACGATCTGAATGCCAAGCTGATTATTTACCGAGGCAATTATTATGAATACAAATTAATATATAACTGCACCGGAATCGGTTTTGGTTACAGATAACGTAGCCGCTTACATAATTATGTGTTTAGCAAACTTTTTATAGCAATCCTCAAAGCAAAATCGGGGCTGGCCACTAGGCCAGCTCTGATTCTTTAAAAACCAACGTCTCAAAAGGCAACACAAACGATGTGTTTTTCAATATTACAGACAGAGCACATATGGATTCTACTTTTTTAAAAAGCAGAAAGTATAAAAAGCGAAGGCTTGCAACAACAAACAAGAAGGGATATTATTTATGAATCAATTCCTGCGAAATGACGCAAAGCAAATCATCCAACAGGCGATTTCTTCTGTTTTGCCGGATGAAGCTGTACAGCGTGCCCTGCGAGGCAAAGTGTTCACTGGGCGTACCGTTCTGGTGGCGGTAGGCAAGGCGGCTTGGCAGATGGCAAAGGCCGCTTATGACTGTGTCGGAGACCAGTTTGATGCCGGAGTGATTATCACTAAATATAACCATGTGCCCGCTCCCATCACCAACTTTACTTGTTACGAAGCAGGGCATCCTGTGCCAGACGAAAACTCTTTCCGTGCTACGCAGGCAGCCATCGATATAGTGTCCGACCTGGGAGAGGAGGACACGGTGGTGCTCCTACTCTCCGGCGGCGGCAGCGCCCTCTTCGAAAAGCCCCTGATCCCCGACGAGGAACTGCAGGATGTGACAAATCAACTGTTGGCCAACGGAGCTAACATCGTAGAGATGAACACCATACGCAAGCGGCTTTCTGCCGTCAAAGGCGGACGATTTGCTAAGCTGTGCGGTCCCGCAAGGGTCTTTTCTGTGGTGCTCAGCGATATTCTGGGAGACCCACTGGATATGATTGCCTCCGGCCCTGCCTATCCGGACCAGTCCACCTGCTCACAGGCACTGGATATTGCCAGGCGATACGGTCTGCAGCTTTCCACTCAAGCATGGGAACTCCTCGGCAAGGAAACTCCCAAAGAACTGGACAATGTGGAGACTATTATCACCGGCAGTGTGCGAGAACTGTGTGTGGCGGCCGCTGATGCTTGCTGGAGATTAGGATATCGACCTATCATTCTCACAGACTTGTTAAGCTGTCAGGCCAAAGAGGCTGGCATCTTCCTGTCCAACATTGCCCGCAGCAACGCAAATACCGGATCCTCTCTGGCGTTCATTGCTGGGGGCGAAACGGTGGTGCAGTTGACTGGAAAGGGAAAGGGCGGTCGTAACCAGGAACTGGCGTTATCTGCCGCAGCTGGTATAGCAGGCCTTGATAATGTTGTGATTTTTTCTGTGGGATCTGACGGGACTGATGGACCTACTGATGCTGCGGGCGGTTTAGTAGACGGCGATACTGCCATGGAATTGGAGGCACAGGGCATACAAATCCATCAAATTCTACAGAACAATGATGCCTATCATGCTCTGCAGAAAGTAGACGGCCTATTGATGACCGGTCCCACAGGCACTAACGTCAATGATGTAGCTGTTGTTCTAATTCAAGGAAAGAAGCTATAATCGTAAATGTCATCTGGAAGGATCGATGTATTAGATTATTTGATTAAAAATGCCCAGATAGTGTATGGCACCGATGCGCCTGCTTATCATGCATGTCTTCTTCAATACTTTGCTGAATAATTACTTGATAGAGCACCGAAAGAGCGCCGTTACATTGTAGCGGCGCTCTTTTTTAATAGACGATATAATTCAGAGCGCCATAGAGTGCCACGAATCGAAGGGGCGGTACTTACTATGAATCTGGAAGCAACAACAGCACCGTATGTTGATGTGAGGTTAGATCGAATTAAAGTGGTTTTACAGACTTACCATGATGAGATCCTGCCGGAGCACCAGCCTGAAACACAAAAGAAGCAGAGTTGTAAGAAAAATGAACAGGTGAAGTAGTCTTTACTTTTTAGGGTGGGAGAATTACATTGTATTTAGGATGCTTACAGTAGATTTGGCGGATGTGTATCAAGTGCGCAGATGATTCTGTGCAGTAAAATTGCAGTAAAGCTTCAAGAAATGAAGTAATAAGACGTTGCACCAGGTTTTAAGGGGAAACGCGGAAAATCTTGATATTACAGGGATTGATGGAGAAAAGATAGAAAGCGATTTAAGAAAATAATAGCCAAAAATCTCATCTGCATCGTTCTCGAAATGCGGTAGGCGTGTCGAAGCGCGCGGGGGTTCAAATCCCTCCATCTCCGCCAATGCGCCGCAGGTACTGCCTGCGGTATTTTTTGCTGCCGATCTCGTTGACATTGTGCTGCGGGAAAGGTACGATATATTTAATAAAACTCTCTGTCCGAGATAAGTATTGGTGTGCATAACTGACCTTTTTATTCATTTTTTATGAATGCCCAATAAAAAGGAGCAAGGTATATTTCAACCTTGCTCCTATGGGATATATGCTATTCAGTTCAACAAATTCAAGTTTGTCGAACTCTATTATTCTTTCTCAGCCAACATTCTAATGCTTGCGGGGTTGTCAATGTAAGTTTCAGTATATCCGCACTCAGGACATACAGCACATTTGATTTTTCCCAAGGAGCCTTTGAACATTCCATTTTCTCTAACTTCTATACCATAACCACCTCTGGTGACCATAACAGCCAAATCTTCAACCATTGTGGTTTCACACCTTAAACATTTTCTCATACAATCACACTCCTTTGTCAAATTCAAGTTTGTCTTACTTGCTCTTTGCTTTCACTGCTGCAATAAGATTTAGAATAACGGTAATGAAAACCAATGCAACAGAGGCAATCAAGACCGCACGAATAGTGTCCTCAATAGCAGCATAATCACCGAGAAGAACTCGTCTGTTTATCTCAAGCAGTTGAAATACAAGAGAAATTGCACATAGGCTGAAACTTGCCAAGGTATTTTTATGAGATGTCAATGCTTTTGGGGGTGTGATTGCTAAGCCTCCAAACAACCATGCACAAACACCCAAAATAAGACTTCCTATATTCAACATACAATCACACCCCTTTGTTTCATTAGAATTTGCTCTGTTTCATTTCTGGTGAAACAAAGCAAGTAAAGTACACTTATTTGGTCTTGTCTTTCTTTATCAAGGCTCTAATACCGTCAATCGCCAATCCATAACCTATCATCGTAACGATACTCAAAATGTGCCAAAGGTAAGGAACGGAATTGATAGCATTACAAGCCTCGGAACTGCTCAAAAGATTAAGAATAGGGTTGAAACCTATGAAAAGGTTAATATCGTCAATTCCAACCAAGTTCAGAACAATACCAATGACACCAACAACAGCAAACCAAAATGTAAAGGATTTGAGTATTCTTCTCATACAATCACTCCTTTGTCATTATCTATATAGACGGAAGAAATCGGTAAAAAGTTCCTAAATACACCTATATCATAGCATACGCCTATACTTTTGTCTCACTCCAGAGCGGAGAATTTACAAATTCACAACATTTTCAGATTGCTAACCTCTTCATATCAAAGGAAATAGGCTTGTACTTGAACTTGGCAAGCGGTATCTTCTTCGCCTGATTGGATAACAGCGTGATAATGTCATAGGCTTGTTCAAGATACCTCTCTTTTTCTTCTGTTGCTCGTGTATGGTCTTCAAGACCTGAATGATTTTCTCTGTCTCCATACTATTGATTGCATTAGAAAATCTCTCTTGTGACCTTAAATCCCCAAGTTCAACATAGTTCAGCAACTCAGCCTTGCTCTGTTCTTCATTTTTAATGTACTTATGCAAGAAATCTATGTCAAATCCTTGGTTCTCGACATATTCGATTTTCTTCTCATAACTCAAATGGGTATATGGCATTCTGCCAAGTGTACCCAAGAAGAACATAGGGTCTTTTATATCCTTGAAAGACAGAGGATAGTAATACTCGTCACTCTCTGCCAAACTCTTGAAATCGTCCTGATTGCTGACAAGCTGATGGAGGACGGAACACACCCTATGTCTGTTGTGGAGTGCTGTCTGCTTATTGATACCGAGTTCTTTTGCTATGGTACGGCAACTCTCACCTTGTAAGGTCAACTTGATAAACTCAATCCATTTACCAACAGACAATTTGGAGCGAAAGGCAACTGTACCGTTGGTATCTCCGAATGTCTTTTCGCAACCCTTGCACAGATATCTCTGTCTGCCTTTGCTCGTTCCATACTTGATAACCTTAACAGAGCCACAATGAGGGCAGACAACAGTATCCAAATCCTTATCATTGGCATAACTTCTACGCTCTCTGCAACATTGGAAGAATACCTTTTCTTCTTTGGTCAGTTGAGGTCTTGCACTTCTTCTTGTTTGCAAAGCGGTTACTAACGCTTGGATTTGTTCGTCTGTTAAGTCAGCCACAGCGATTTGTTTTTGTATATCGTTGAAATTGGAATTGAAATCAGCCATAAAAATATCCCCCTACAAAAATTGTTTTTGTAAGGGAACATAATTATTTCTGTCAGCAAAAAACTCATTTATGCATAATCATCTATGAAAATGTATAATTTTTGTTCACCAATATTTATCTCGGACAGAGAGTAATAAAAAGGAGTGGTGCTATGAAACTGTTGTGGCAGCCGGGGCAGATCGGCCCCATGGAAGTGAAAAACCGGGTGGTGCGTTCCGCTACCAATGAGCATCTCTCTGAGCCCAACGGCGATTTTACCCAGGCGTGGGTCGATACGCAGGTGGAGCTGGCAAAGCAGGAAGTGGGTCTCGTGATCACGGGCCACGTCTGCGTGGACCGTACCCAGCGGGCCGATGAGGGCCAGCCGGTGTTGGATCGCACCACAGACACGGCTTTCCTGCGGCAGGCGGCGGAGGGCGTCCACGCCCATGGCGGCAAAATCGTCATGCAGCTGAGCCACAGCGGCGCGAAAGCTATGGAGGCGGTCAACGGCCGTCCGGCCAAGGGACCTGCGGATTTTACCGTGGAGGAACTGGCGCAGCTGACCGAGGACTTTGTCTACGCAGCCAAATGCTGTAAGGACTGCGGCTTTGACGGCGTGCAGATCCACAATGCCCACGGCTACCTGCTTTCCGGTTTCCTCCATCCGGAGGAGAATGTCCGGACAGATACCTACGGCGGCAGCCTAAAAAACCGGTTCCGCTTGCCCAGTGAGATTATCCGTGCCGTGCGGGCGACCTGCGGCGAAGATTTCGCGATCCTTGTGAAAATGAACTGTAACGGCTGCGGTGATCTGCCCGCTGTGCTGCGGCTGTATGAGGAAAGCGGCGTGGACGGCATCGAGGTCAGCGGCGTGGATTTTGCTGCGAAGGCCGGTGTGAAAGAGCCGTTCTATCTGGAGCAGCTGCTGACCGCCAAGGAGGGTATCCGCACGCCGCTGATTCTGGTGGGCGGTATGTTCTCCGGTGAGAGCGCGGAGCAGGTGCTGGAAAGCGGCATCGATTTTGTGTCGTTCAGCCGTGCCCTGATCTGTCAACCGGATTTCATTGCCCGCCTGAAGCGGGAAGAGCAGGCGGAAAGCGCCTGCCTTGCCTGCAACGGCTGTTACCGCGTGTACCGTCAGCGGCCAGTTCGCTGCGTGCAGCATACGGAGCCGATCCTTCAGTTGGAGAAAGTCTTTTTCTCCCACGGATAAGAGGCAGGCGGATGATGAAAGACACCAATACAACAGGCCGCTTCTGCGACCTGCCAACGCCTTTTGAAACGGCTGCCGGTTCAGACTGGACGGAATACCCGCGCCCTCAACTGCGGCGGCAGGCCTATCTCTCCCTCTGCGGAGACTGGCAGTTATCTGTACGCAGTGGAGGAAAGGAGACTCCGTTGGGCAACATTCGCGTGCCGTTTCCGCCGGAATCCCGCATCTCCGGCATCGGCCGTCCGCTGGCGGCAGGGGAGCAGTACCTCTATCAAAAGAACTTTGTGCTGCCGGCAGAGGCTGCCGGCCGTGTTCTGCTGCACTTCGGCGCCGTGGATCAAATGGCGCGGGTGCTGCTCAACGGACAGCAGGTGGGGCAGCACGAGGACGGCTATTTGCCCTTTACCCTCGACATCACCGATGCGGTGTGTCAGGGTGAAAATGCCCTGACGGTGGAAGTGACGGACGAATTGGACCCCGACCTGCCCTACGGTAAGCAGCGCCACAAGCGCGGCGGCATGTGGTACATGCCCATCAGCGGCATCTGGCGGCCGGTCTGGCTGGAGTGGGTGCCGGAGAACTACATCCGCTCCCTCCGCATTACGCCCACGCTGACCGATATCACTCTCGAAACGGTGGGTGGCGGAGAAGAAAAAACCGTGACGCTGCATCTGCCGGAAGGGGACCAAACGGTTACTTTTTGCGGCAATCGCGTGACCATTCCTATCGAAAATCCCATTCACTGGACACCGGAGAACCCCCATTTATACGAGTTCACCCTGACAGACGGCACAGATGTCATCGATTCCTATTTCGCCCTGCGCACCGTCACCATCCAGCAGGTGAACGGACAGGCCGTCATCTGCCTCAACGGCAAACCGTGTTTTTTCCACGGCCTGCTGGATCAGGGCTATTTCAGTGATGGTATCTATCTTCCCGCTGCACCGGAGGGCTACAGCTGGGATATCCGCACCATGAAACGACTGGGCTTCAACATGCTGCGCAAGCACATCAAAATAGAGCCGGAGCGGTTTTACTACGACTGCGACCGCTATGGCATGATCGTCTTTCAGGACATGGTCAACAGCGGGCGGTACAACTTCCTAATTGATACGGCGCTGCCTACCATCGGACTGCGGCGGGGGATTTCCCACCGTGCTTCCCCACGACGGAAAGCCGTTTTTGCCCGTCATGTGCGGGTGGTGACGGAGCAGCTTTACAACCACCCTTGTGTGTGCTATTACACCATTTTCAATGAGGGCTGGGGCCAGCATGACGCAGACCGCATCTATACCGAGCTGAAAGCGCTGGACCCCACCCGCGTGTGGGACGCTACATCAGGCTGGTTTGCAGAGCAAAAGAGTGACGTGACCAGCGAGCATGTCTATTTTAAGCCCATCCGGCTGAAAGCCGACCCCGCGCGGCCTCTGGTGCTGTCGGAGTTCGGCGGCTATGCCTGCAAGATCGCGGCCCATGCTTATAATCGGGAGAAAACCTACGGCTATAAACTGTTTCATCAAAAAGAAGATTTTGCCGCAGCGCTGGAGAAGCTGTATCGTGGTGAGATCATCCCCGCTATCCGCGCCGGCCTCTGTGCTGCCGTGCTGACGCAGCTCAGCGATGTGGAGGATGAAACCAATGGCCTCGTCACCTATGACCGGCAGGTAGTAAAGGTGGAGGAAACTCGGATGATGGCACTGGCAGCGGAATTACAAACAGCCTTTGCTGCACGAATGGAGGAACAACATGTATGACGAACTGACGCAGGTGGACATCGACAAGATGCAGGAGGAGATCAACCACCGTGTGCGGGTACTGCGCCCGCAGTTGATCGAGGAGGTGCAGACGGCTCGCGCCTTTGGCGACCTCAGCGAGAACTTTGAATATAAATGCGCCAAGCAGGCGAAAAATCGGAACGAAAGCCGGATCCGCTATCTGGAACGGATGATTCGCACGGCGAAAGTCATCGAGATCAAGCAGACCGCCGACACGGTGGGCCTGTTCGATCAGGTTACCATCTACAACGAAATGGTAAAGAAAGAGATGACGATTCGCATCGTCACCACGCTGCGGCAGGATGCCCTTAAGGGTCTCATCAGCAAGGAATCCCCCGTGGGCAAGACCCTGCTGGGCCGCGCCGTAGGCGACCGCGTGGAGGTAGAGGTCAGTCCCACCATGAAGTATTTTGTGGAGATCCGCGCCATTGAAAAGGGTGAGGACGATGCTTCGCTGGATATCAGTTCTTATTGAATGACGAAAAGGAGTTACTATGGTATTCATTTGTTACCCGAAATGCACCACCTGCCAGAAGGCGAAGGCCTATCTGGAGGCAAAGGGCATCCCCTATGAGCAGCGGGACATCAAGCTGGAAAACCCCACTTTGGAGGAGTTGACTGCGTGGTGGAAGCAGAGCGGCCTGCCTTTGAAGAAGTTTTTCAACACCAGCGGTTTGCAGTACAAGGCGCTAAACCTGAAGGGAAAGCTACCGACTATGAGTGAGGCAGAGCAGTTGGCGTTGCTGGCCACGGACGGTATGCTGGTAAAGCGGCCCCTGCTGGTGGGGGAGGATTTTGTGCTGACGGGTTTCCGTCAGGCGGAATGGGATGAGAAGCTGACATGATCCAACGTTACGACCTTGCGCCGCTGGACGGCATCACCAAGCTAATGTTCCGGCAGGTGTGGCACCGCCATTTCGGCGGCGCCGACCGGTATTTTATCCCCTTCTTTTCCCCCACGGATCACCATACCATCACACCCCGTGACTTCCGGGAACTGGCCCCCGAGGCCAACCACGGACTGCCGTCTGTTCCACAGATCATGACCTGCCGTGCGCCGGACTTCATCTGGGGTGCCGAGCGGATGGCGGAGCTGGGCTATGAAGAGGTCAATCTGAATTTAGGCTGCCCCTCCGGTACCGTGACTGCAAAGGGAAAGGGCTCCGGATTTCTGGCAAAGCCGGACGAGCTGGACCGCTTTTTTGACGAGGTGTTCAACGCCACAAGTGTGCCCGTTTCCGTCAAGACCCGCCTGGGCATTGCGGACGAGGCGGAATTTCCCCGCCTGCTGGAGATATACAACCGTTACCCCATTGTTTGCCTCACCATCCATGCCCGGGTGCAGAAGGAGAAGTACCGGGGCGCCGTCCATCTGGACGCTTTTGGCGAGGCGCTGAAAGCCAGTAAGAACCCTGTTTGCTACAATGGTGATCTGAGGACCGTAGGAGAGGTGCGGGATTTTGAAGCCCGTTTCCCTGCGGCAGATGCCGCTATGATCGGCCGCGGTGCGGTGGCGGACCCTGCCCTGTTGCGCAAGCTAAGAGGTGGAGAGGCAGCCACGCGGGAGGAACTGCAAGCCTTCACACAGGATCTCTATCACTCCTATCAGGAATTTTACGGCCAGATCGGCACCGCCGCCCAGCGAATGCGGGAGGTGTGGTTCTACCTGATCCACCTCTTTGAGGACGCGGATAAGCTGAACAAGAAGCTACGCCGCTTTAAGTATCCCAGTGAGTACGAGACCATCGAAGCCGCCATTTTTCAGGAGTTGACGCTACGGACGGATTCCGTGGGAGATTTGATTTGAATGGAAAAGAGGACACGCTCTGCGTGTCCTCTTTTTGTGTATGCAAGTTTGGCAGAAATTGCGTTACAGCTTCAGATCGCCGTCCTTGACCCAGCCCAGCTTGCGGCAACCCATGTTGATCACGGGAGCCAGAATAGCGGGCAGGACAAAGGAGATCAGGATCAGACCCAGCCAGTCAAAGCCGGTGGGGGTGATGGCGGCAGCGCCGTTGGCAATGGCCACCTCACTGGGAGAGACCCAGCCGGTCCACACGCCCAGTTGGCCGCACAGGCCGCAGGTGCCCATGCCGGAGTTGATGGCCGCGCCGTTCATCTCCAGCTTGAAGAGGCAGGTGGCGATGGGGCCGGTGATGGCGGAGGCCACCGTGGGAGCGATCCAGATGCGGGGGTTCTTCACGATGTTGGGCATCTGCAGCATGGAGGTGCCCAGACCCTGAGAAATCAGGCCGCCCCAGCCGTTTTCCTTGAAGCTCATGACCGCAAAGCCCACCATCTGGGCGCAGCAGCCCGCCACAGCAGCGCCGCCGGCAAGGCCCGACAGGCCCAGCACGGAGCAAATGGCGGCGGAAGAGATGGGCAGCGTCAGGGCAACGCCCACCAGCACGGACACCAGCACGCCCATCAGGAAGGGCTGCAGCTCCGTGGCGTGCATGATCAGCTGGCCGAAGGCACTGGCAGCAGAACCGATGGGCGGCGCAATGATCCATGCCGCGCCGATACCGATGAGGGTGGTGACGATGGGGGTCACTAAAATGTCGATCTTCGTTTCCTTGCTGATGGCCTTACCACACTCGGCGGCAATGATGGCCACAAACAGCACGGCCAGAGGCCCGCCGGCTTTGCCCAGCGCATTGCAGGCATAGCCCACCGTAGCGAGGGAGAACAGCACCATGGGCGGCGCCTGCAGCGCATAGCCGATGGCTACCGCCATGGCGGAGCCGCTCATGAAGGAGCACATGCCGCCGATGGTGTAGGGAACGCCGTTGATCTCGATGATGGGAGCGGTCAGGAAGCCGATACCGAACTGGCTGCCGATGGTGTTGAGAATGGTGCCGATCAGCAGTGAGCAGAACAGACCCTGCGCCATGGCGCCCAGTGCGTCAATGCCGTAGCGCTTGGCAGAGATGACGATGTTTTTGCGTTTGCAGAACGCCTTGATTTTTTCCATGTGGAACACCTGCTTCTATGTAAAAATAGTGGGTTTGCAGGTGTCTTGGCACCTGCAAACCCACTATACGCATCTTGTGTCGAATTGTCAACCCTTTTCTTTAGTCCTCAAGCAAAATATGCTTCTCTAATAACCCTGTGCGCACCCGTTCAAAGGCGGCTTCATCGGGGCAGGAGAGGGTGTGGAGATGAATGCCCTCGGTCAGGGCGGAGAGGGGCTTGGCCTCGGCGGATTTGTTGCGGAGGATGAACTGCTGCACATCGTAGCGGTTGGAAAGCTGCAGCGCACCGGTCAACTGGCCGTAAATGGGGTGTTCCACGATCACGTCCAGCACTGTGCAGCCGTGGTCTACCATGAGATTCAGCTCATCTTCCATGCCTGTGCCGCCGTGGCAGCAAGCCACTTGGCGGATGCATCCAACCGGATTGCGGCGGATGATGTATCCTCTGGGGGTAGCGGAAATATCAGCGCCGCTTGCGCGCAGCAGAGCGATGTCGCCCACGATCACCTGCCGGCTGACGGAGAACTGGGCTGCCAGTGCGCCGGCACTGACAGGCTGCTTCGCCTGCTGTAATTTTTTCAGGATCGCGTCGCGTCGCTGCGGTGCCTGCATGGAAAAGCCCCCTTTATCTGTCTTGACAGCAGTATAACACAGGGGAAATCAAAAGAAAAGAGTGGAGACTGTGGTTTGCCTGAATTTTTGCGGCGGTGGACGAAAACAAGCACCGCTGCAACAGCAGCGGTGCTTGTTGATTACCAGATCACGGTGGCGAAATAGTCGTCCAGTGTTTCGGCGCGGCGGATCAGTTCCACGGAGCCGTCCTCCTTCAGCATCAACTCCGCAGAGCGCAGCTTGCCGTTGTAGTTGTAGCCCATGGCGTGGCCGTGGGCGCCGGTGTCGTGGATCACCAGCAGGTCGCCGGATTCGATCTCCGGCAGCATGCGGTCGATGGCAAACTTATCGTTGTTTTCGCACAGACCGCCCACCACGTCGTACTTGTGGTCGCAGGGGGCGTGTTCCTTGCCCATGACGGTGATGTGGTGGTAGGAGCCGTACATGGCGGGGCGCATCAGGTTGCAGGCGCAGGCGTCCACACCAATGTATTCCTTGTAGATGTGCTTGGCGTGGATGGCGCGAGTGACGAGATGGCCGTAAGGAGCCAGCATGAAGCGGCCCAGCTCGGTGTAAATGGCGACATCGTCCATACCGGCCGGCACGAGGATTTCCTCGTAGGCCTTCCGCACGCCCTCGCCGATGGCGAAGATGTCGTTGGCGGGCTGGTCGGGATGGTAGGAAATGCCCACACCGCCTGAGAGGTTGATGAAGGTGATATGCACGCCGGTCTCCTGCTTCAGTTCCACAGCCAGCTGGAACAGGATACGGGCCAGTGCGGGATAGTAGTTGTTGGAGAGGGTGTTGGAGGCCAGGAAGGAGTGGATGCCGAATTCCTTGGCGCCCATGGCGGAAAGGCGGGTAAAGGCCTCGGCGATCTGGGAGCGGGTCATGCCGTATTTGGCGTCGCCGGGGTTGTCCATCACCTGCACGCCTTCGTGGGTCTCGCCGAGGGTGAAGATGCCGCCGGGGTTGTAGCGGCAAGAGATCTTTTCGGGAATGCGGCCGATGGAAGCAGCCAGATAGTCCACCATGGTCAGATCGTCTAAATTGATGATGGCGCCCAGACGGTCGGCCAGCTGATACTCCTCTGCGGGGGTCTCGTTGGAGGAGAACATGATGTCCTCGCCGGTAATGCCGCACTTCTCGCTCATCAGCAGCTCTGCCTCAGAGGAACAGTCACAGCCGCAGCCCTCCTCGTGGAGCAGCTTCAAAATGGTGGGGGTGGGGGTGGCGTTCACGGCGAAACACTCCGCGTAACCGGGGAGCATGTAAAAGGCCTGTTTCAGGGCGCGGGCATTCTCACGGATGCCTTTTTCGTCATAGATATGGAACGGAGTGGGATAGCGGGAAATGATGTCCTCCAACTGCTGCTGCGTCACAAAGGGTGTTTTCATGGAACCGTACCTCGAATCTTTTGGCTTGGAGCATATGCTCGAACAAAGCCTATTTTACGAGTACAAGACGGCATCTGTCAAGGAATTTGCGGGAAAAGGCGGGAAAGCAGTGGAAAACAGGTGGCGAAAGCGGATATTCTTTTGAAAAAACAACCCCTTGTGTTTCATCGAGAGAGAGGATACAATAAAATTAGAAACAACATCCGCGACGAAACAGGAGGAGTTGCTATGGGTAAGATCACAGTTGATGCCGTGGGAAAGCAGTGCCCGATCCCGGTGGTGGAGGCCACCCGCGCGCTGCGGGCCATGACCGAAAGCGGAACGCTGGAGGTTTTGGTGGATAATGAGATCGCCGTGCAGAACCTCACCCGCATGGCGGCAGGCCACCATCTGACGGCGAAAGTGGAAAAGCGGGGAGATGCCCTGTTTGCCGTGACCGTGGAGGTTTCCGGGCCGGTAGGCGAGGTTCCCGTGGAGGAGGCTCCGCTGGCCTGTATTCCCGATGCGCGGGGTGAACTGGTGGTGGCCATTGATACGGACGCCATGGGCCGCGGCAGTGAGGAACTGGGCCGGACACTGATGAAGGGCTTTGTGTTTGCCGTCAGCCAGCTGCCGCGGCTGCCGAAAACCATCCTGCTGTATAACGGCGGAGCCAAGCTGTCCGTGGAAGGCTCCGATTCTCTGGAGGACCTGAAGAACATGGAGGCGCAGGGGGTGGAGATCCTCACCTGCGGCACCTGCCTGAACTTCTATGGTTTGTCGGAGAAATTGGCCGTGGGCAGCGGGACCAATATGTATGCCATCGTGGAGAAACTGGCGGGAGCCGGAAAGGTGATCAAGCCATGATCTATCTGGATAATGCGGCAACCAGCCGCCCCAAGCCGCCCTGCGTGGCAGAGGCGGTGGTGGCGGCCATGGAGGGCTTCGGCAACTGCGGGCGGGGCGTCCATAATGATGCCCTGTCGGCGGCACGGACGGTGTTTTCCGTGCGACAGAAGGTGGCGGCCCTGTTTGGGGCCAGACCGGAGCGGGTGTGCTTCACGCCCAACTCCACCATGGCGCTGAATATTGCCATCAGTGGGTTGCTGACGGTGGAGGACCATGTGATCTCCACCGATCTGGAGCACAACTCCGTCCTGCGGCCGCTGTACCGTTTGCGCGAGCAGGGGATGGGACTGGACTTTGTCCCTGCCGATCGCTGGGGAAGACCCGATTACGACGCTTTTGAAAAGCTGCTGCGGCCCAACACACGGGCGGTGGTCTGTACCCATGCCTCCAATCTGACGGGCAATCTGATGGATATCCAGCGTGTAGGCGCATTTTGCCGGCAGCATGGACTGCTGTTTATCGTGGATGCCTCCCAGACAGCGGGCGTGTTCCCCATTGATATGGAACGCCAGCACATCGATGTGCTGTGCTTTACGGGCCATAAGAGTCTGCTGGGACCGCAGGGCACCGGTGGACTGTGTGTCGGTCCGGATGTGGAGGTCCGCCCCTTTGCCGTGGGCGGTACCGGCGTGCAGAGCTATGCGGAATCCCAGCCGGTGGAATATCCCACCCGTCTGGAGGCCGGTACGCTGAACAGCCACAGCTTGGCGGGCCTTGGCGCCGCGCTGGATTTTTTAGAGCAGACGGGGATCGATACCATCCGGCAGCATGAAATGCAGCTGGCACGCCGCTTTTATGAGGCGGTGCGGCAAATTGCCAGCGTCACAGTCTACGGCGATTTCTCGCAGGCAGAGCGGGCCCCTGTGGTGGCGCTGAATTTGCGGGATTATGAGTCCGGACAGGTGTCGGACGAACTGGCGGAGCGCTTTGGTATTGCCACTCGCCCCGGTGCCCATTGTGCCCCCAGAATGCACCGGGCTTTGGGCACGGAGCAGCAGGGAGCCGTCCGGTTTTCGTGGAGCTTTTTCAATACGGCGGAGGAAACGGACACCGCGGTGGAGGCCATTCGCCTCTTGGCCATGGAGGATTGAGATGCGGCAGAAAGAGGAGCGGTGCATCGTGACGTTCCGCACGACTGCCGCGGCCATGGAAATGGAACGGGTTTGTAAGGAATGCGGCGTTCCTGGCCGACTGATCCCGGTGCCGCGGGCCATCACCGCAGGCTGCGGCATGTGCTGGTCGGCACCGCCGTCCGCGCGGGAGACCTTAGAGGAACTGGTGATCGATCGGCACTTGATGATTGAGGGGATTTATGCGATACTGCTGTAGAGGTGATGGCAATGGCAAACAATTGTGAAGAGTGTGTCCACTACGACTATGACGACGAGATGGACGCCTACTATTGCACCATGGATCTGGACGAGGACGAAATGGAGCGTTTTCTGCGCAGCGCCAACAGCGCCTGTCCCTTTTACCGGCGGGGCGATGACTATATGACAGCACGGAGGCAGTAAGCATGGAATGGGTGGATTTGTATGACGAGAATCGCGTTCCGTTGGGGAAAACCGCGGAGCGTTACGGGAAAAAGCAGGCGGGCGAGTACCGTACGGTAGTGCATGTGTGCATCTTTGACCCACAGGGCCGCCTGCTGATCCAGCAGCGCAGCCCGCAAAAGTACATCTGCCCCAACCAGTGGGATGTGTCGGCGGCCGGCGGCGTGGACGCGGGGGAGACGCCCCGCGAAGCGGCGGAACGGGAAGCACGGGAGGAACTGGGCTATGCACTGGACCTCACCGGCGTGCGTCCTTCGGTCACGGTGAATTTTTCTGGTGGCTTTGATGACTTTTTCATCGTGCAGCGGGAGGTAGACATTGCATCCCTGCGCCTGCAGACCGAGGAAGTCAGCACCGTCCGATGGGGTACGAGGGAGGAAGTGCTGGCCATGTTGGACGCGGGAGCGTTCATCGGGTACCCCAAAAGCTTTTTGGAGTTCCTCTTTGATATGCGGAACCAGTTTGGATTTGCGATGTAAATATAAAAAGAAGCGGCATATGCCGCTTCTTTTTTCTGTCAGGGGATGTTTTCCTCCGGTGTTTCCAGCAAATGCATCATGGAAACCTCATAGGCCGTGCGCTGTTCCACTGTGCCGTCGGGCAGGATTTTCTGATAAGTACGGCTCTGTACCCGCCCTTCCAGCGACAGATGCTCGCCTACGACTTTTTCGCTGGCGCAAATGGCAAGCTGTCCCCATGCGATGACCGGCAGATAGTCCGCCCGGCCATAACGCCGCGGTACGGCCAGCATCAAATCGCAGATGCTGCGGCCCAGCGGTGTCCTGCGGAAAATCGGCGGCTTGCACAGGGCGCCGGAGAGGACGATCGTGTTGCAGAAAGTGTCCTCCGCAGGCAGAAGCTCCTGCGCGTAGACGGTCAGCACCAGCTTGTTGCCCACCCCGCTGCGGTTGTTGAAGGAGCGAAACTGGCCCCGTACCCGCAGGGGGATTTCTGGTGTGACCTGTTGCTGCATCCCCTCCGGCAGCAGTATCGGCAGCACATCCGGTGTGCCGGACAGGCGGGGAACCTGCAGGGAAAAACGGTAAAACTGCGTGCCGTGGTTTTTGTGTGAGGGGGCGGGGAAGTCCTGCGGCACACCCTCTAAAAGCACTTCATTTCGGCTCAGTGTTGTCATGTTGTCCACCTCTCTCGCGTGATGGAACATCCTATGACCGAAGGACGGGGAATAGACCTCTTGCGTCCGGGGAAAATGTAGCATATAATGGGAAAAATCCGTTTGGAAAGGAGAGCGTCCCATGGCAAATATTTTAGATTATGTGGACTGGCGGGGTGATCTGACCCTTGCGCAGTCTCCGTTCAATGAAGTGGATAACCTCATTCTGGCGGAACTGTCCTTTCTGAATTTGAAAGGGATCGTGCCTGCCCCCGGCGAGGGCGGCAGTGTGTCCCTGCGGCAGGCGGAGGAGGCCTTTTTTGCCCGCATTCCCGCGGGGAAAACGGTGGATATGGGCGTGCTGGTGCCGCAGGCCATTCCCGATCTGCTGCGCAAGGCGGCGGCTTCCGACCGGTTTGGAGAGATGCGGCTGGCGGGCTTTGTGGATTTGCTGGATGTGCAGAGGGGCGAGCAGTTTGCGGCGCTGACCGTGGAGACAGGGGACGGCGCGGTGTATCTGGCCTTCCGAGGCACGGACGACACGCTGGTGGGCTGGAAAGAGGACTTTGAAATGGCCTTTCGGCCGGAGATCCCCGCCCAGAAGAAAGCGCTGGAATATCTGAAAACCATGGCCCGGCAGTATCCCCGTAAAAAGCTGCGGCTGGGCGGGCATTCCAAGGGTGGAAATTTAGCGGTGTATGCCGCCGTGTTTGCGCCGGAGCGGCTGCAAAAGCGCATTGAAACCGTCTGGTCCAACGATGGTCCCGGCTTCCATGAAAATATTCTTGCCCTGCCGCAGCATGCACAGGTTGCGGAGCGCATCCGTTCCATCGTGCCCAAGTCCTCGGTGGTGGGCATGCTGCTGGAGCATGAGGAGGACTACGCCGTGGTGGACAGCAGCCAACTGGGCTTTTTGCAGCATGACGGCTTTTCATGGCAGGTGCGGGGCGGTGGCTTTGTGCATCTCCATCAGGTGACGAAGCAGGCGCGACTCAGCGATCAGGAACTGCGCGCGTGGGTGCAGACCCTGACGGTAGAACAGCGGGAGAAGTTTGTCTCCGCCCTGTTTGACGTGCTGAGCGCTTCCGGTGCAGTGACATTGACTGATTTGAAGGCGGACAGCATCAAGGCGGTGACCGCCATGGTCAAGGCTGCCAAGGATCTGGATAAGGGGACCCGTGAGGGCCTTTTGAACTTTGTCAGCATTCTCTTTAAGGGGAACCTCCGCATGGTTCTTGAGGGGATTCAGGAGGAGACGGAGAAAAAGACCACGGTGCTTCGTGGAAAGAAAAAGAAAGGGGAAAGCGAACCATGA
>JAZRCP010000103.1:0-2663 GCA_045659825.1 Dysosmobacter sp.
TGCTTCTTTTTTAGTGCGTCACTTAGTAAGATAAACGATCATTTACAGCAATATCGTTACCGGGCGGCGCAGGGCAAAAACGAAGACTGCTGCAGTTCGTGCGAGTTTGTCTGCGGCGACTCGCCGCTAAACGATCATTTAGCGGTATACTTTGTCTTCTATTTTACGCGGATTTCTCATAGCCGTCAAGGTTGACAGATAGCAAAAACAGGAGTAAAATAATGGGTACGAGAAAATAAAGGAGGGAAAACCATGGAATCCGGCAGTAGTGGCAATATACCCGGTCGAAGTAGTCAGCGGCCGCGATCCGTGGCGCGCTCCTGAAAATGTGACCGGTGTATTTGCTTCCTTTCAAAAAGAATCAAAGGAGGAAATGCACCTTGGCAGAACGGTTTGAAATTGTAGAAAAAGCGCTCCTCAAAATGCTGGAGGAGAAGAAGTACGCGGCTTTGCGGGATATTCTGCTGGTGATGAATCCCAGCGATATCGCGGCACTGTTCAGCGGTCTGGAGGAGCAGCGGATCCCGCTGCTGTTCCGCCTGCTGCCCAAGGAATTGGCGGCAGAAACCTTTGTGGAAATGGAAACAGAGGATCAGGAGGTCCTGATCCGCAGCTTTTCCGATAACGAGCTGAAAGAGATCGTGGACGAGCTGTATGTGGACGACGCGGCTGACCTTGTGGAGGAAATGCCCGCCAATGTGGTCAAGCGGATCCTGAAGCAGGCGTCCCCCGAAATGCGCCGCTCCATCAATCAGATCCTGCGCTATCCCGAGTATTCCGCAGGCTCCATTATGACAACGGAATATGTTTCTCTGCGACCCAAAATGACGGTGGAGGAGGCTATTCTGCGGATCCGCCGGCAGGGCGTGGACAAGGAGACCATCTATACCTGCTATGTCACCGCTCCGGACCGGAAGCTTCTGGGTCTGGTGTCCGTGAAGGATCTGCTGCTGGCAGAGGATGACGAAACCACTATCGAAGACATTATGTTAACCAATCTGATCTTCGTCAACACCCAGACCGACCAGGAAGAAGTGGCCAAGATGCTGGCCAAATACAATTTCCTGGCCCTTCCCGTGGTGGATGGCGAAGATCGTATGGTGGGTATCGTTACCTTCGATGACGCCATGGATGTTATCGAAGAAGAGACCACCGAGGATATGGAGATCATGGGTGGTATGCTGCCTTCTGAAAAGACCTATTTGCGCAGCACCTCCTTTGACCTGTTCAAAAACAGAATCCCCTGGCTGATGCTTTTGATGGTGTCGTCCACCTTTACGGGGATCATCATCACTGCCTTTGAGGGCGCTTTGGCGGCCCAGGTAGCGCTGACGGCCTTTATCCCCATGCTGATGGGTACCGGCGGCAACTCCGGCTCTCAGTCCTCCGTTACGGTGATCCGCGCTCTGAGCCTGGATGAACTGAAATTCGCGGACATCGGCAGGGTGATCTGGAAAGAGCTGCGGACCGCCATTTTGTGCGGCGTTGCGCTGGCAGTGGTTTGCTTTTTGAAGATCTGGCTGGTGGACCGGCTGCTGATGCAGAATCCCGATATCACCCTGATGGTGGATACGGTGGTGTGCCTTGCTCTGGCGGTGACGGTGGTCATTGCCAAGATCGTAGGCGGTGTGCTGCCCCTGGCCGCCAAGGCGCTGGGCGCTGACCCCGCGGTGATGGCCAGCCCCTTTATCACCACCATTGTGGACGCGGTGTCTCTGCTGGTGTATTTCCTGTTTGCCAATGCCCTGCTGGGTGTATAAAATGAAAAGGATGGAATGTTATGAAAGATCCCAATTGCGGTTACTGTATGCGCGGTGAGCTGCTGGAAAAGTTCGGTATTTACATTTGTGACCTGCGGGTCAGCTCCCTGATCCTGTTTAAGGAGCAGAGCCATCCTGGCCGTGTGATCGTTGCCTACAAGGATCATGTCAGCGAGCTGGTGGACATCAATGACGAGGAGCGGAATCTGTTCTTTGCGGATGTGGCCCAGGCGGCGAACGCCCTGCACAAAGCTTTCCACCCCGATAAGGTCAATTACGGTGCCTATGGCGACGGTGGCTGCCACCTGCATTTCCATCTGGTGCCCAAGTATAAGGATGCGTTCGAGTGGACCACGGTGTTCCAGATGAACCCCGGCGCGGTATACCTCAGCGATGCCGAGTATGCCGAAATGATCGAGAAGATTAAAAATAATCTGTAATCTTGAGGGCGCGGCGCAACCGCGCCCTTGATTTTTGGTAGAGTATAGGTGGAATGATGCAGATAGTGAAGAAAACCGTGTCATTGCGAGGAGTGCGAAGCACGACGTGGCAATCTCCTGATACAATCCATCGAAATGCTGTGCAGAATAGGGTATGGTACCGGGAGATTGCCACGGACAGCACAGCTGTCCTCGCAATGACAGGGAGTCTTCGTTTATAGGAAAAGCGAATAGCAAAAGCCCGGTGTGTGAGCACCGGGCTTTAAGTATTTACTTAACCAGCAGTTCCGCGATCTGGATGGCATTGGTGGCAGCGCCTTTACGGACCTGGTCGCCGCAGCACCACAGGCAGATGCCGTTATCGTCAGTCAGATCGGGACGGATGCGGCCAACGAACACGATATCCTGGTTGGAGGTTTCCAGAGGCATGGGATACTGCTTGTTGGCAAGATCGTCAACCAGC
>JAZRCP010000104.1:0-10001 GCA_045659825.1 Dysosmobacter sp.
GATCTCGAGATCCTGCCCGTCTTCAATAAGATCGACCTGCCTGCCGCGGACCCTCAGATGGCTAAGCAGGCGGTGGAGGACATCATCGGCCTGCCCGCCATGGACGCGCCGGAGATCTCCGCCAAAATGGGCATCAACATCCAGGCGGTGCTGGAGGATATCGTGAAAAACGTACCCCCTCCCACCGGCGACGAAACGGCCCCCCTCAAGGCCCTGATCTTCGACAGCCAGTATGATAGCTACCGCGGCGTCATCGTCTACATGCGCCTCATGGAGGGCTCCCTCCGTCCCGGCCAGCAGGTGAAGATGATGGCCTCCGGCGCTACCTATCAGGTCATCGAGTGCGGCCACCTGCTGCCGCTGGGCATGAAGCCCTGTCAGGAGCTGAAGGCCGGTGAAGTCGGCTACTTCACCGCGTCCATCAAGAACGTGCAGGACACCCGCGTGGGTGACACCGTCACCGATGCGATGAACCCCGCTGCCGAACCTCTGCCCGGCTACCGTCCTGTGCAGCCCATGGTCTATTGCGGTATCTACACCGAGGACGGCAGCAAGTATCCCGACCTGCGTGACGCGCTGGAAAAGCTGCAGCTGAACGACGCATCTCTCTCCTTTGAGCCGGAATCCTCCGTGGCGCTGGGCTTCGGTTTCCGCTGCGGATTCCTCGGCATGCTGCATATGGAGGTCATTCAGGAGCGTCTGGAGCGGGAATTTAATCTGGATCTGGTGACCACGCTGCCCTCCGTAATCTATCATGTTTATAAAAATGATGGCTCTCTGGTGCGGGTGGACAACCCCCACAACTATCCCGACCCCGCCCACATCGAACACGCCGAGGAGCCTTACGTCAAGGTCTCCATCATTGCGCCCAATGACTTTGTGGGCAACATTATGCCCATGTGCCAGGATCGTCGCGGCGAATTCAAGGACATGCAGTATCTGGACACCCGTCTGGTGGAGCTGCACTATGAAATGCCGTTGAACGAAATCATCTACGATTTCTTCGACACCCTGAAGGCCAACACAAAGGGCTACGCCTCTCTGGACTATGAGCTGTCCGGCTACCGCCCCAGCGAGCTGGTGAAGGTGGACCTGCGCCTCAACGGCGAGGGCGTGGACGCCCTCAGCTTCATCGCCCACAAGGACAAGGCTTACCCCCGCGCCCGCAAGCTGTGCGAGAAGCTGAAGGAGAACATCCCCAGACAGCTGTTCGAGATCCCCGTGCAGGCGGCCATCGGCGGCAAGGTCATTGCCCGCGAGACCGTGAAGGCCATGCGCAAGGACGTTTTGGCCAAGTGCTACGGCGGCGACATTACCCGTAAGAAAAAGCTGCTGGAAAAGCAAAAGGAAGGCAAGAAAAAGATGCGCTCTCTCGGCAGCGTGCAGCTGCCCACGGAGGCGTTCCTTGCCGTCCTCAAGCTGGACGAATAAATCCACACCGGCCGCAGGACTCCCTGCGGCCGTGTTTGTGTGAGAAAGGAAGGGCCCTATGGACTGGAGCGGCATCGATATGTCTGCGCTGGAGCAGGAGCTGACCGCTTTGCGGCGGGAGTTTCACCGGTATCCCGAGGCTGGTTGGACAGAATTTCGTACCACCGCCCGTATCATTGAGGAACTGGAAAAACTGGGATTGGACGTGCAGTACGGACAGGCCATTCATGCGCAGCAGCAGCGGTACGGCCTGCCTTCACCGGAGAAACTGGAGGATTGCTGGCAGCGGGCGCATGGAGAAACGCGCCGCCATGACCTGCTAAGGGCCTTGCGAGGCGGCTATACCGGATGTCTTACCGTCATTGAGGGTGCACTGCCCGGCCCCACGGTGGCCATCCGCGTGGACATCGACTGCAATGAGGTGGAGGAGGCCTGTGATGCGGCGCATTGTCCCGCAGCGGAGGGGTTTCGCTCGGAACACGCAGGCTGTATGCACGCCTGCGGACATGACGCCCACATTGCCATCGGGATCGGCGCGGCAAAACTGCTGTGCGCGCAGCGCCAGTTGCTGCGGGGACGGGTACTGCTGCTGTTCCAGCCTGCGGAGGAGGGCCTGCGCGGTGCTGCCAGCTTCGCGGCGGGACATTTAAAGGACTGCGACCGGCTGTTCGGCCTCCATGTGGGACTGATGGATGCGCCGGTGGGCACTGTGGCGGCATCCTGCCGCGGATTTCTGGCCAGCTCTAAATTCGATGTGACCTTCCACGGCGTGGCCGCCCATGCGGCGCTGGCTCCGGAACAGGGGAGAAATGCACTGGCGGCAGCCGCAACGGCTGCGCTGCAGCTGCTGGACATTCCCTCACGGGTCGACGGTGTCTGCCGCGTCAATGTAGGTGCGCTCCATGCAGGCACCGGCCGCAATGTGATTCCCGCCGAGGCTGTCATGCAGGTGGAGACCCGCGGCGCGACCACGGAGATCAACGCCGTTGCGGAGACGGAGGCAAAGCGCATCTGTCAGGCGGTAGCGGAGCAGTACGGGTGCACCTGCGAAACGGCATTTATGGGCAGCGCCGGCACAGCCGTGTGCGATGCGCCGCTGGTGGAACAGGTGCTGCGGATTTTGCCGACTGTGGAGGGCGTGGAGACGGTGCTTCCGGAAGTGGAGCTTGCCATTGGAGAGGATGTCACCACGCTGATGGCGGCAGTACAGAGGCATGGCGGACAGGCCACGGAAGTAGTGGTAGGCATGCCGTTGGCTGCGCCCCACCATAACGACCGCTTTGACATTGATGAGCGGGTGCTTGGAATTGGTGCCCGTAGCCTTGCGGCGCTGGCGTTGCAGGGACGTTAAAAACAGATGGAAACCGGAGGCGTGGAGCAAACGCCTCCGGTTTTTTGGCCAAAGGCCGCAAAAAAGGTTTACCTTTGAAAAAATGCACAAAAAGTGATACCATATTTCCCTTGAAAGTCTACCGAAGATTTCCGGTCGAAGCGTTGACTGTTTGGGCAAAAACCATCATAATGACAAAGATAAAGTAAAATAGTGGGGAAATAGGCAAACGCGGGAGGTTGTTATGAAAAAAGGCTATTTGGTATTACAGGACGGCCGGGTTTTTGAAGGTGTCCGCTTCGGTGCCGAGACGGATGCTGCAGGCGAACTGGTGTTTCACACCGGAGCCGGCGGTTTTATTGAAATTATGACCGATCCTGCCTGCGCGGGACAGATCGTGATGCAGACCTATCCTCTGGTGGGCAACTACGGCGTGATCCACGCAGATGAGGAAGGCCCCTGCGTGATGCGCGGCTATGTAGTGCGGGAGTGCTGTGAAGAGCCCTCCAATTTCCGCACGGACTGCGATCTGGATTCTTATTTGAAGGAACAGGGCGTCCCCGGCCTTGCCGGTGTGGACACCCGTGAACTGACCCGCATCCTGCGGGAAGAAGGCGTGATGAACGCCCTGATCTGCGACGAGGTCCCCGCCGACCTTGCCGTGGTGCAGACCTACGCCGTTACCGGCGTGGTGGCAGAAGTCACCTGCAAGGAATCTGCCGTTTATCCCGCTGAGGGCGGGGAGAAGTTCCGCGTTACGCTGGTGGACTACGGCGCAAAGCGCAGCACCGTTGCGGCGCTGCAGGCCATGGGCTGCAGCGTGACCGTTGTGCCCGCCGATACATCTGCGGAGGAAATTCTCGCTGCAAAGCCTGACGGCGTGGTGCTGTCTGCAGGTCCCGGCGACCCGATGGAGAACGCCGGACGCATTGCGGAAGTGAAGAAGCTGCTGGGCAGCGTGCCCGTGTTCGGCATGGGTCTGGGCCACCAGCTGGCCGCGCTGGCCGCAGGCGCCAAAACCGTGAAGCTGAAGTACGGCCACCACGGCGCCAACCAGCCTGTCCGCGACCTGAACGGCGAGCGTACCTACATCACCAGCCAGAACCACCTCTATGCCGTGGACCCCGACAGCATCGTGGAGGGCGCCATGAGCTTTGCCAATGTAAACGACGGCACCTGCGAGGGCATCGACTATCCCGCATGGAATGCCTTCACCGTGCAGTTTGATCCCGCACTCTGCACCGGTACCCGCGATGCAAATATCCTCTTTGAACGTTTTGCGACCATGATGAAAGGCGGTGAGCTGTAATGGCACTGGATAAGAGCATCAAGAAAGTCCTCGTGATCGGCTCCGGCCCCATTGTCATCGGTCAGGCCGCCGAGTTTGACTATGCCGGCACCCAGGCCTGCCGCGTTCTGCGGGAGGCTGGCATCAACGTGGTGCTGTGCAACTCCAACCCCGCCACCATTATGACCGATCAGGCCATGGCGGACGAAATTTATCTGGAGCCCCTGACCACCGAGACAATCAAGCGCATTATCAAGAAAGAGCGCCCCGACTCCATTCTGGCGGGACTGGGCGGCCAGACCGGCCTGACCCTCGCCATGCAGCTGGACAAGGAAGGCTTTTTGAAGGAACAGGGCGTCCGCCTGCTGGGCACCAACGCCGAAGCCATTACCAAGGCCGAGGACCGAGAACTGTTCAAGGAAGCCATGCTGGAGATTGGCCAGCCCCAGATCCCCTCTGATATTGCTGAAACGGTAGAGGATGCGCTGGCTGTGGCCGACCGCATCGGCTACCCTGTGATCGTCCGTCCCGCATTCACGCTGGGCGGTGGCGGTGGCGGCGCCGCCAAGGACGAGGCAGAACTGCGCATCATCGCCCAGACGGGCCTCGACGCCTCTCCCATTACGCAGGTCCTGATCGAAAAGGCCATCTTCGGCTGGAAAGAGATCGAATTTGAAACCATGCGCGACTCCGCCGGCAACGCCATCATCGTCTGCTCCATGGAGAACATGGACCCCGTGGGCGTGCATACCGGCGACTCCATCGTGGTGGCTCCTGCCCAGACGCTGGCAGCCCCCGAGTACAACATGCTCCGTCAGGCCGCGCTGGACATCGTGACCCATCTGGGTATCGTGGGCGGCTGCAATGTGCAGCTGGCACTGAACCCTGACAGCTACGAATACGCTGTCATCGAAGTCAATCCCCGTGTGTCCCGCTCCTCCGCGCTGGCCTCCAAGGCCACCGGTTATCCCATCGCCAAAATCACCGCCAAGGTGGCCCTGGGCTACACGCTGGATGAGATCCGCAACGAAGTCACCGGCAAGACCTTTGCCTGCTTCGAACCCACCGTGGACTATATCGTGACCAAGATGCCCAAGTGGCCCTTCGACAAGTTTGCCGACGCTTCCCGCAAGCTGGGCACCCAGATGAAGGCCACCGGCGAGGTCATGTCCATCGCCCCCAGCTTTGAAATGGGCATTATGAAGGCCGTCCGCGGCTGCGAGATTGGCATGGACACCCTAAACGCCAAGCCCAATCCTGAAGACACCGCCTCCCTTGAAGAGCGGCTGCAGCGGGTGGATGACCGCCGCCTGTTCACCATGTTCGAGGCCCTGAAGAGCGGCGTCAGCGTGGATGAGATCTTCGCCATCACCAAGATCGACCGCTGGTTCCTCTCCAAGATCAAGCATCTGGCGGACTTCGAACTGGAGCTGGCCAAGGAAGGCCTTGATGCCGACCGCTATGCACTGGGCAAGCGCTACGGCTATACCGATGCCGCCATGCTGCGCATCTCCGGCGCGGAAACCCTGCCCGTGGAGGCCAAGACCTTGGTCTACAAGATGGTGGATACCTGTGCCGCCGAGTACGACGCGGAGGTCCCCTATTTCTACTCCACCGCGGATACCGTCTGTGAGTCCCGCCGCTTCAAGCGCACCGGCAAGCCGGTCATCATGGTGCTGGGCTCCGGCCCCATCCGTATCGGTCAGGGCATTGAGTTCGACTATTCCTCCGTCCACTGCGTGTGGACCCTGAAGCAGCTGGGCTATGAGGTCGTCATCGTCAACAACAACCCCGAGACCGTTTCCACCGACTACGACACCGCCGACCGCCTGTATTTCGAGCCCCTGTGCCCCGAGGACGTCAGCCACATTATCGCCGTGGAGAAGCCTGTGGGCGTGGTGGTGGCCTTTGGCGGCCAGACGGCCATCAAGCTGACCCAGTATCTCGATAACTGCGGCATCCCCATTCTGGGCACTTCTGCCGAGTCCATCGACATGGCCGAGGACCGTGAGCGGTTCGACGCCCTGCTGGGGCGCTTCAACATCAAGCGTCCTCAGGGGCGCGGCGTGCTGGGCATGCAGGAGGCGCTGGACACCGCTCACGAGCTGGGCTATCCCGTGCTGCTGCGTCCTTCCTACGTCATCGGCGGCCAGAACATGGTCATTGCCCACAATGACGAGGATGTGCGTACTTATATGGAGGTCATTCTCTCCGGCAAGATCGAAAACCCCGTGCTGGTAGACCAGTACCTGATGGGCAAGGAGCTGGAAGTGGATGTCATCTCCGACGGCAAGGACGTTCTCATTCCCGGCATCATGCAGCATATAGAGCGTACCGGCGTCCATTCCGGCGACTCTATCGCGGTCTATCCCTCCTTCTCCATTGAGGATAAGATGGTCAAGACCATCGTGGAATGTTCCGAAAAGCTGGCGCTGTCTCTGGGCACCCGCGGCCTTGTGAACATTCAGTATCTGATCTATCAGGGCGAACTGTACGTCATCGAGGTGAACCCCCGTGCCTCCCGTACCGTGCCCTATATCTCTAAGGTTACCGGAGTGCCTATGGTGGATCTGGCCACCCGCGTCATGGTGGGCCAGCCGCTGCTGGCGCTGGGATACGGCACTGGCCTCTACAAGCAGCCCCCCTATGTAGCAGTGAAGGTGCCCGTCTTCTCCTTCGAGAAGATCACCGACGCCAACGCCGCCCTGTCTCCCGAAATGAAGTCCACCGGCGAGGTGCTGGGTCTGGGCAAGAACCTGAACGAGGCCATGTATAAGGGCCTGGTTTCCGCCGGCTACAAGCTGGACAAGCCCCGCGACGGCGGCATCCTGATCTCCGTCAACCGCAGAGATCAGCCTGAGATCGTCAACATCGCCCGGAAACTGGACGAAATGGGCTATAAGCTGTACGCCACCGAGGGCACGGCCCACGAAATTGCGCAGTTGGGTACGGATGTGGAGATCGTGGGCAAGCTGGGCCGCGACAGCCGTGTCTTCCAGCTGCTGGAGGAGGGCAAGATCGACTATGTCATCCTCACCGGCTCCACCGAGCCCCAGTATATCAAGGACTTTATCCGCCTGAACCACCGCTGTGTCCAGCTGGGCATCCCTTGCCTGACCTCTCTGGATACCGCCAACGCCTTGACGGATATTCTGGCTTCCCGCTACAATCAGCACAACACCGAGCTAATCGATATCTGCCACCTGCGTGAGCACCGCGAGCATATCAAGTTTGCCAAGATGCAGACCTGCGGCAACGACTACATCTTCCTCGAGAATTTTGAGGATCAGATCACCTGCCCCGAGTCTCTGTGCATTACCTTCTGCGACCGCCACTACGGCATCGGCGCCGACGGCATCATCCTGATGGAGAGATCCACCAAGGCGGACTTCCGGATGCGGATGTTCAACGCCGACGGCAGCGAGGGTATGATGGCGGGCAACGCGCTGCGCTGCATGGGCAAGTACCTGTACGACAATGGCTTCGTGAAAACGGATGTGGTGTCCATCGAAACGGGCAGGGGCGTCAAGCAGGTACAGCTCTACACCACCAACGGCAAGGTCACTTCTGCCAGCGTGGACATGGGTTACGCTGCCATGGACATTTCCGCCCTGCAGCTGAACCTTCCCGAGAAGGAAGTGGTGGACTATCCCGTTACCATCGGCGGTGAGGAATACCGCATCACCTGCGTGGATATGGGCAACCCCCACTGCGTGGTGTTCTGCAACCGGGTGGATGCGGTGGACGTGGAGACCGTCGGTCCCAAGTTTGAGCATGCCGACTACTTCCCCGAGCGCATCAACACGGAATTCATCCGCGTGGTGAACCCCAGCACCATTAAGATGCGTGTCTGGGAGCGCGGCAGCGGCGAGACCATGGCCTGTGGCAGTGGCGCCTGCGCAGCGGTGGCCGCGGCAGTGGCTAACGGCCTTTGCGAAAAGGGCCGCGACATCAAGGTCCGTGTCTGGGGCGGCGATCTGGTGGTCAACTACACCGATGAGCGTGTGACCCTGACCGGTGACGCCAAGCTGGTATATACCGGAGAAATTGAATATTGATCGAATTGATCGAAAAGAGCCGACAGCCGTCGGCTCTTTTTCTTTCCGGATCAACGTTGTTCCGTCGCAAGAAACGCACTTGAATTTTGTAAAGAAAGCTTGTCATAAAGGAGGAGGCTGTTTGCTGTTTCAAATTGTTGCGGGGATCGCCATATTTCATCAGTTGATGAAACAGTATTGAGAAAGTAACATGCGATCAAACAAATATTGAGCACAAATGCCCATTCCTGAGTGGAAGGGGCATTTTTATGTATAAAATTTTTGTTAAAAATCCTTTCCAGCACAGGAAAAATATGATATGGTATGTTACGAAATATGCAAAATGCAGGAGAATGCGCATTTTTGTAAAATAGGAGATTTGTTATGCAGTTGAAAGAGAAGCTTCCCCGTGTGCCTCGTGTCGGTATGCGCAACATCAAAACGGCACTGGCCGCGGCATTGTGTGCATTGGGATATTATTTTTGGGGCCGCAGCCCTGCCTTTGCCTGTATTGGCGCCATTTTCAGCATGGGCAGCGATTTGGAAAACTCTAAATTGAACGGAGGAAACCGTTTCTTTGGTACGCTCATCGGTGGTCTGATTGGAATGGGCATGTTTCGGATCCATTTAATTTTCTATCCGGAGGGCGGTATCACATGGCTGCTCATCCCTCTGGTGTTTATCGGCACGGTGCTCTTGATCGTCCTGTGTCAGATGTTCTGGGTGGGCGGCGTTCAGCCCGGCGGCGTTGTGCTGTGCATCGTTCTGTTCAACACGCCTGTGGAGAGCTATGTCACCTATTCTCTGGCCCGTATTCTGGATACCGGTATTGGCGTTTTGGTGGGACTGGTGGTAAACAGCTGCTTCCCCGGCGGCTTTACGTTCCGCTGGATGGAAACATTGGTTCAGGGAAAGCGCGCGAACAAATAAAAAGACACGCCCGGGCTTCGGCGGAAGCCGGGGCGTTTTTGCGAAAGAGGGTTTTTCCGGGGATGCTGTATATGATATTGACAAGCCCAAGGTTGGTGAGTATGATAAACGGAACAAGACCGCACGGGGAGAGCTCCTGCCCGTGGCCCTGATGTTGTTGAGGTGTAACTATGATTGAAAACTTGTTTTGTGACCAGAACTTATACACATCCGTGCCTTACTGCAGATATGCAGGAACAGAGGCGACCGATGTTGCGCCGAATCTGACGAAGGAGCATGTGCTGACCCTGTTTTCCGAGGGGCAGCCCCTGCAGCGCTTTCTCTGCTCTCCGGCACAGCTGACAGAGCTTTGCGTTGGCTGGCTTTGCGCGGAGGGTCACATCCGGACCATGGACGATGTGAAGGACCTTTGGATCTCTGCGGACGGCAGCACGGCCAGAGTTTCTTTGGCATCGCAGAAAGCGGAGCAAATGGAGGCATTTCCCGCGTTTGCGGCTGTGAATGATGCGCTCTGTAAGCGGGCGGCTGATCTATTGCTGAACGGCGAGACGGTCCACAGAAAGACCCGGGGGACCCACGGATGCGTCTATGTATCCGAGGATGGCGCGGAGATTTTCTGTGAGGACATCGGCCGCAATAACGCCATGGACAAAACCATCGGCAGTATGCTGCTGCAGGGTAAGGCGGCAGGGAAGGGCATGCTGTTTTCCAGCGGGCGTGTTACAGCGGATATTGCAAAAAAGGTGATTCGCGCAGGCATTCCCACGCTGGTCAGCAAGGCGGCTGTGACCTTTGACGCGGTCCATACGGCTAATCAATATCGACTGAGACTGGCATTTTTTGCAGATGACAGGCGCTATGTGTTGCCTGACGAATCGCTTGTACCCTGAAACGTGCGAAATCCTTCCGCAGAAAACTGCATGCGGGGGAACACAAGCAAATCAACGAAAAGGCTCGAGGATACCTTTGTTACCGGGGGGCCCTG
>JAZRCP010000105.1:0-6417 GCA_045659825.1 Dysosmobacter sp.
AACTCCTTGGCTCACAGAACGACATGGCTACGATCCGACTTCTCCGTTGCAGGCTTTTTTGGGGGTGTGCGCTGTGTTTCCTCCTGAGGAATACGGGTGTATGAGCCGCTGTCATTGCGGATGTAGCGGTTATACATACCTCAGCCCTCCCACTCGGACAGGAATTTCTTTCCGATGTGGAACAAACGGGCCAGTTGAAGGGCCCGCTCCACTTTTTCCTGCCGTTCTTCCCGCAGGTACGGACGAAGGGCGAACAGCAGCTGGCGGGCATGGCTATCCTTCTGGCCGCCAAGTTCCTGAATCAGCGGCAGCAGCTTCATCATCAGCTTAGGGTCCATGCCGCCGCCCAGCGCAGAAAAGAGATCCCCGGAGAAAGGATTCTGCGTTCCCGTCTGCCCAGCGAATGGGGCCTGCGGTGGAGGTTGTGGTGGGGGAGGAGCAGCAGCTTCCTGCCGTGTGTCGCCGGAAAGAGACTGGGCCAGCTGCATGATCTGGCTCATGGCATCCGGGTTGGACAGCAGGCTGTTCAGTTTGTCGTCAAATTCCGCCATGTGTCCAACCGCCTTTCCTTATTTCTGTACTGCTTTATTGATGCGCTCGATCAGAGCAGCTCCGTCGGGGCTTTGCATAATGCGCTGTACCATCTGTGTCATCTGGGCAGTGTTGCCGCGGGCTGCGGCCTGTACGGCTTGCTGCAGGCCTGCGCCGCGGTCACCCTGTGTCAGCATCTGCATCAGCATTTGCCCATCTCTGGACTGCATCAGTGATCGCAGCATTGCCGGATTATTTTTCAGCTGTTCTGCCAGCCGTGCGGTAGATTCGTCCATAGTGCCTCCTTGTGAGCATTGATTTCAAACCATTATATGATGCGGCGCGCAAAAAAGTGCCTGCGCATCGGCGCAGGCACAGGAACGTTTTCTTATTTCAGCTTTTTTCCCGTTTCACAATCGCTTTTCAGGGGGCATTCGCCGCACTTGGGACTACGGGCCGTACAGGTGTCCCGTCCGAACAAGACCATGCGGTGGCAGAAATTGTTGGATTCCTTAGGAGGAATCTTTTCTCGCAGCTGGCGTTCCACTTGCAGGGGATCCTTGGAGCCGTCCGTAATGCCCAGTCGTCCGGTAATGCGAATACAGTGGGTGTCGCAGACATAGGCAGGCTGACCGAACACATCGCCGAGGATCAGATTGGCGGTCTTGCGGCCCACACCGGGCAGAGCGGTCAGTTCTTCCATGGTGCCGGGCACCTTTCCACCGTGTTCCGACAGTAGCTTTTGGGAACAGGCCACGAGATCCCGGGCCTTGCCGTTGAAAAAACCGCAGGAGTGGATGTACTCGCCAACTTCGGAGGGATCTGCCTCTGCAAAGCTCTCCAGTGTCGGGAAGCGGGCAAACAGCGCAGGCGTGACTTTATTTACCCGTTCGTCTGTACACTGGGCGGAAAGACGCACGGCAAACAGCAGTTCATAATCCTTTTCGTACTGCAAGGAGCACAGTCCGTCCGGATAGATTTCTTTTAGTGTTTCGATAATGCGCTTGATGGCGGCCTTGGAAATCATGTCGTTCACCTCTTGCCGACAGGATACCACAACTTTTGATAAATGACCAGTGAAAAAACCATGGTAATTACCGGTGTAATATGGTAAAATCTTATTTTAGAAGTGTCAGAGAGGAGGAACACCATGAAACGGCCTTTGGCAGATGAAATTCGGCCCAGAACTTTAGACGAAGTGGTAGGACAGCGGCATTTGCTGGCACCCGGTGCAGTGCTGCGGCGGCTGATCGAAAAGGGAACAGACGCCAACATGGTGTTCTATGGCCCCTCTGGAACGGGTAAGACCACCATTGCCAACATTGTGGCGGAAAAGACCAACAAGACGCTGTACCGGCTTAATGCCACCACGGCGTCCTTGCAGGATATCAAGGATATCATTGCCGATGTAGGGACATTGTTGGCACCCGGCGGTGTGCTGCTCTATTTGGATGAGATTCAGTATTTCAATAAAAAACAGCAGCAGAGCCTGCTGGAGTTCATGGAGAATGGCAAGCTGACACTGATCGCTTCCACCACCGAGAATCCGTACTTCTATGTTTATAGTGCGCTGTTGTCACGCAGCACGGTGTTTGAGTTCAAAGCGGTTACCGCGCAGGAGGCGGAGCCTGCCGTCTTGCGGGCCCTGAAGATCCAGCAGGAGCGCAGTGAACTGCCGCTCAGCTGGGAGGATGGCGTGCCTTTGCAGATCGCCACGGCCTGCGGCGGCGATGTCCGCAAGGCTATTAACGCTGTGGAACTGCTGTATGAGGCTGCAGAGGTGAAAAAAGGGGAGCTGCATCTGACAATGGAGGATGCTATGCAGGTGGCCCAGCGGAGTGCCATGCGCTATGACCGGGACGGGGATCAGCACTACGACATTCTCTCCGCACTGCAAAAGTCCATTCGGGGCAGCGATCCCGATGCGGCGGTCCATTATTTAGGGCGCCTGCTGGAGGCGGGGGATTTGCTGTCACCTTGTCGGCGGCTGCTGGTGATCGCCGCCGAGGACGTGGGACTTGCGTACCCCCAGGCTATCGTTGTAACCAAGGCCTGTGTGGATGCTGCGCTGCAGGTGGGCCTGCCGGAGGCACGGCTGCCGCTGGCGGAGGCTGCTGTATTGCTGGCCACGGCTCCCAAGTCCAATACGGCCCATAATGCCATCATTGCTGCGATGGATGATTTGAGAAAAGGAAAGAGTGGGGAGATTCCACGCTGTCTCCAGAATGTCCATGCGGATACCACGGGATTTGACAACCGTCAGAATTATCTCTATCCTCACGACTTCCCCAACCGGTGGGTAGAGCAGCAGTATCTGCCGGATACGTTGAAGAACGCACGTTATTACGAGTGGGGCGATAACAAAACCGAGCAGGCTGCCAAGGCCTATTGGGAGAAGATCAAGAACCGGAAGCTGTAAAATTTGTTTCCACAGGTGTTTTTTCATAGCCTGGTGGGGAGTAGACCCAATGGGTCAGGATACCGTCGGTGATTTGATAGAGGGGCGGCTCAGGCTCCTGCACCGGCGGCAGCTTTTCAATGATCTGCAGCTTGATCTTCATGCGTTCCGGCCGGATGCTTTTAATATAGACGGAAACACTGTCCCCCACAGCAAGATGCTCTTTCGCGTCAGCCAGACCGGATAGGTTCGGGGACAGTTCAATGAAGATCCCGTAATCCATCACGCTGCGGACGGTTCCACGCACGGTCTCACCACTCTGGAACCGGCTGGCGTTTTCCATCCAGTTACCCAGCAGTTCGCGGTGGGTCATGGTGATGCGCCGCTGACTGCGGTCAAATTTCCAAACGGCGGCAAGGATTTTCTGTCCCTCTCGAAACCGTTCTTTTGGGTGGGAAATGCGGGAGATGGAAATGCGCTCGATGGGCAGCATAGCTATGATGCCGCAGCCGATATCTAAAAAAACGCCAAAGGTTTCCAAGCGTACGACCCGACAGGAGAGAACCATGCCCTCCTGCAGGTGTTCTAAAAAAAATTCCATGGCTTCTTCCTGGGCTGCTCTGCGGGAAAGATGGGCCACGGGGGCACCTTTTTCATCGGGAAAGATCTTTGTTATTGTAAAGCAAGCTTGCTTTCCAACTCTTGATAAAATTGCAATTTCACGGTGTGAGCCACTGATCCAAGGGGCAACAACTTCTCGGCGGGGCATTTCTGCACGAATGCCATTTAGGGAAAAGTGCAGGGTGTGCGCGGCGTCGCACCGCAGGACCGGGGCCTCCAGAATGTCACCGTTTTCTTGTGCGGTGCGAAGCTCTGACAGGGTGTGGCAAGCGGGAGAGCGCAGGCCCTCCGGCGGGAATGATCTGTTTTCCGGCATGTGATCGCATCCTATCTGCCGCTGTGGCGGCGTTTATATTTCTGAAAACTTCCATGAAGTACTTTGACCGTACTTACTATATGCGTGGGAAAAGCCCGGATTGACTGGAGGATACCATGGACTTACATCTGCATGATCACGTTGAACTGAAGAAACCTCATCCCTGCGGCAGCATCAGGTGGGAGATCCTGCGCGTGGGAATGGACATCAAGCTGAAGTGTCTTGGCTGCGGCCATGAACTGATGCTGCCCCGCAGCAAGGCGGAAAAGAGTATTCGAAAGATCCTGACGGAGGAGGAATCAAAGTGAACAAGAAGGTTACCCGCATTATGGCGTTGGTTCTGGTTGGCCTGATGCTGTTTGGCATTGTTGCTACCATCCTGACTGCCCTTATATAACAAAACAGAGTTAATAGGCCGGACAGCTTTGCTGTCCGGCTTTTCCTCTCCAAGCAGGTTGCGACGCTTTTTACGGCAGGCATGCCCTATAATGGGAGTTCAACGACAGGAGGGATGCCATGACGGTGGTATATGTGGACAGCGTGTTTGTCCTGAATGCGGCGGCAGATTACCTGTTGCTGCTTTCCACAGCCTCTCTTGCAGGCATTCCCCTGCGGCGTGGCGGCTATGTGCTTGCGGCCTTGTTGGGCGGGGGATATGCGGTAGCGGTGTTTTTGCCGGGTATGGAATTTTTGGAGACAGCCCCGGCTAAAGTGGCCATCGGTATTCTGTTGGCGCTGATCGCTTACGGCGGAGAGGAAAAGCTGCTGCGCTTGACGCTGTTGTTAGCAGTTGTTTCCTGTGGATTTGCCGGCTGCGTACTGGGATTGGGGCTGCTGTTGGGCGGCATTCCGGTGGTTCATGGGATTTTCTACACGGATGTGAATACAAGTGTGCTGGCAGCCGCCTTTGGCGCGGGATATCTAATGCTGCATGTTGTTTTTCATGCGTCCGCCCACCATGGCGTACGGGGAGAATATCTGCCGGTTCGCTTCTGCGTACAGGGAAGGATCGGCACCCTGACAGCACTATGGGACAACGGCAATACCCTGCGGGACCCGGTATCTGGGCAGGCAGTTTTGGTATTGGCTCCCGGACAGCTGGACGCTTTGCTCCCAAAGCCAATTAGCTCGTTGGTAGCCGCGGAGAGACTGCGCCATCCGGCAGATAGTCTGGAACTATTGCAGCGCATGGCGCCGGAGCTGCGGCCGTGCCTGCTTCCATATCAGGCAGTGGGGACGGCTGGTGGATTGCTGCTGACGGTTTGCGCAGACTGGGCAGAGATCGGCGGTGTGCGTTATGAAAAACTGCCGCTGGCCCTGTCTCCAACGGCATTGGGAAATGGGTACGGTGCGCTTTGGGGCGGTGAACACAAAAAAGGAGGTAGGCATGGAACGGTTGGGAAACCTGTGGCGGCATCTGTTGAAATGTCTGGGCGTTGCGCCGGACACCATTCACTACATCGGTGGAAGTGATACGCTGCCGCCGCCGCTGAGCCGTGAGCGGGAGGCGGAACTATTGAACCGGATCGAGGAGGACACGGCCAGAGCAGAGCTGATTGAGCATAATCTGCGGTTGGTGGTCTATATTGCCCGGCGGTTTGAAAATACGGGGATCAACATTGAAGACCTGATTTCTATTGGTACGATCGGTCTCATCAAAGCCATTGGGACCTACCGGACGGACAAGAATATCAAGTTAGCTACTTACGCCTCCCGCTGCATTGAAAACGAGATTCTGATGTATCTGCGCAAGAACGCGGGACGAAAAGGGGAGGTGTCCTTTGACGAGCCGTTGAATACCGATTGGGACGGCAACGAGCTGCTGCTTTCCGACGTGTTGGGAACAGACGGAGACACGGTGATGCGGCCCATTGAGGAAGAAGTTGACCGGAATTTGCTGTCCGCAGCCATCAAGACGCTCTCGCCCCGGGAGGAACAGATCATCACCATGCGATTTGGCTTGGGTGGCAGGCGGGAACAGACCCAGAAAGAGGTGGCCGATCAGCTGGGTATTTCTCAATCCTATATTTCCAGACTGGAAAAACGAATTATTTCCCGTTTGAAAAAGGAGATTTTGCGGCTATCTTAAATATAGTGGGGTTTAAAAGAAAATTTTATATTTGTTGAAAAGCTTAAAAGTGTGGGGATTACCAAGCGGTAGTTCCCACACTTTACTTGTTTTGAAACAAGAAAAGGTGTGGTAGATATGATTTAGGGTTTCGGGTACAATAAAAGTACAGGAGGTGGTTCTATGGCTGGAAGACCAAAAGGGTCAGTGAGTTCATACAGTCCCCAACGACTGGATAAGGCTGACTACACACCTCGGCAGCAGGCTATCCTGGAAGGAAATGTGGCGCTGTCGGATATCCGCACAACGGAACTGGTTACGATCGCCAAGAAGGCCACCGCAAAGGACGATGACTTCAATCTGGAGATCGTCATGGATCTGCTGGAAGCCAAGCGCAGCCCTACGGATTACTTTCCGCAGATGACAGTCGAAGAGGCGCTCGAGATCCTTCAAGAATTGACGCCGTGGGAACTGGATTACTAC
>JAZRCP010000106.1:0-2887 GCA_045659825.1 Dysosmobacter sp.
ATCGTAAGCGTCAGGGTCATCGTCAGCCTTACACCAAGGTTGAGATCACCAAGATCTCTGTCTAATGACGACGATCACATTCCGCAGTGAGGGCGGCCGAATCATCGGCTTTGACTCTCAGGGCCACAGCGGCTACGCCGAGGCGGGCGCCGACATTGTCTGCGCAGCGGTTTCCAGTACCATTGATCTGGTCATCGCAACCATCAACGACGTGCTGGGTCTGGCGGCATCCGTGAAAGTTCGCGAGGAGGACGCATTCGTCTCCCTGCGGCTCCCCGGCAGTCTGGGGCAGACCGCTGAGAGCACCTGTCAGGCACTCCTGACCGGTCTCATGCTCTACTTCACCGAACTGCACGACGCATATCCCGAAAACATCGAAGTTCTGGAGGAAGAATAATTCCTCTCCATCTACATTCTACAGAAAGGATGGTCCCTATCATGATTCGTATTGGTCTTCAGTTCTTCGCCCACAAGAAGGGCGGCGGCTCTACCAAGAACGGCCGTGACTCCGAGGCCAAGCGCCTGGGTCCCAAGCGCGCCGATGGTCAGTTTGTCAAGGCCGGCAACATTCTGGTTCGCCAGCGTGGCACTCATATCCATCCCGGCAAGAACGTTGGTATCGGCACTGACGATACCCTGTTCGCACTGGTGGACGGCGTGCTCCGCTTCGAGCGTCTGGGCAAGGATCGTAAGCAGGCCTCTGTTTACGTCGCCGAGTAATCAGAACTAAGGAGAGCCCCGAACGTAGATCCGTTCGGGGCTCTTTTCAGGAACAAACCGGCTTGGGCGTCTGCATCCGAGGGCGCGAAATTCACGCCTTGGGATGGATACGCCTCCACCGGCATCCAAACACTATCTATGGAGGTGTCATCATGGCAGCATTTATTGATAAGGCCCGCATCTTTGTCAAGGCGGGCAAAGGCGGCAACGGCGCCATCAGTTTCCATCGCGAAAAATATGTAGCAAACGGCGGCCCCGACGGCGGCGACGGCGGCAAGGGCGGCTCCGTCATCCTGCAGGTTGACGACAACATGTCCACCCTCATGGACTTCCGCTACAAGCGCAAATACGCCGCTCCCAACGGTGCCGACGGTTCCGGTGCCCGCAAGTTCGGCAAGGACGGCGAAAATCTGGTCATCAAGGTCCCCCGCGGCACGCTGGTGCGGGACGCGGAGACTGGTGAGATCATTAAGGATATGTCCGACAAGGAGCCTTATGTTCTGTGTAAGGGCGGTCGCGGCGGCTGGGGCAATCAGCACTTTGCCACCCCCACCCGTCAGGGCCCCCGCTTCGCCAAGGGCGGTCTGCCCGGCGAGGGGCACGGTGTGGTGCTGGAGCTGAAGCTGCTGGCAGACGTGGGCCTCATTGGCTTCCCCAACGTGGGCAAGTCCACCCTGCTGAGTGTGGTTTCCAAGGCACAGCCCAAGATCGCAAACTACCACTTCACTACCCTGTTCCCCAATCTGGGCGTGGTGTGGGTGGACGAGGGCGTCAGCTTCGTCATGGCAGACATCCCCGGCATCATCGAGGGTGCCAGCGAAGGCGCGGGCCTCGGCCACGACTTCCTGCGCCATATTGACCGCTGCCGTCTGCTGGTGCATGTGGTCGATGTGTCCGGCAGCGAGGGCCGCGACCCCGTGGAGGATTTCGACACCATCAACGAAGAACTCCAGCAGTACAGCCCCGAGCTGGCCACCCGCCCACAGATCGTGTGTGCCAACAAGATGGACATCATGGAGGACCCCGAAAATCTGGAGCGTCTGCGCCAGCATGTTGAGGCCAAGGGCTATGCCCTGTTCGAGCTTTCTGCAGCAGCCCATCAGGGCACCCGCCAGTTGGTAGGTAAGGTAGCAGAAACCCTCTCCACCCTGCCTCCCGTCACGGTGTACGAGCCGGAGTATGTACCCCGTCCCGCCGCAGTGGACACCTCTGTACCGCCGGAGATCTACCGAGCCGACGACGGCACATGGATTGTGGAAGGCCCCTGGCTGGAGCGCCTCATGTCCAACACCAACTTCTCCGACTACGAGAGCCGCATGTGGTTCGAAAAGATGCTGGAGACTTCCGGTCTTTACCAGCGAATGGAGGAAATGGGCATTCAGGACGGCGACATGGTTTCCATGTACGACTGGGAATTCCAGTACCGCGTATAAGAAAAAGCGACAGGCACTTGCCTGTCGCTTTTTTGTTCCTCAGATATCCACGGTTTCTGTCAGCGTCAGAACACTGTCATGGGGCCCCTCTGCAAACCACGCGACAATCTCATCCAGTGCTTCCTCCCGCACCCGGTCGCCGCCGTGCTGATACAGTTCCAGCATGTCCCGATCCCGCTCTGTCTGCTTCTCTCCCAGTTCCTGCAGCTGTTTGACCACAGAACGGGCCGTCATTTTCATCATAAAGCGATCCAGCCCTTTCAGCTGTTCCGGCGCATAACCGCCCTGCAGATAAAACAGCCGTGCGCCGCTGTCGCTGAAACCGCCGTTGATTCGTGCCTCTGTCCACAGGCTGCCATTTCCGGTGGGAGACATGCCCACGATCGCCGCGCCGCGAATACGATAGCGTTCGACAACGGCACGCAGCCCCTGCAGTTCTCCTGCTTTCAGCCAGCCCATATAAAAGACATCCGCACCGGCAGGCAGCTGTTTCTTCGCCTCCTTGACCGCAAGGGCGGGGACGCCCACCTTCTGGGACAGCAGTTCGGCATATCTCCGGGTAAATCCCGTTTGGGATGTGTAAACGATGGCGTTCATGGTTCGCTTTCCCCTTTCTTTTTCTTTCCACGAAGCACCGTGGTCTTTTTCTCCGTCTCCTCCTGAATCCCCTCAAGAACCATGCGGAGGTTCCCCTTAAAGAGAATGCTGACAAAGTTCAAAAGGCCCTCACGGGT
>JAZRCP010000107.1:0-12824 GCA_045659825.1 Dysosmobacter sp.
TGGGAGAAGGTGCTATACCCAAGGCCCTTGATGACCCCTCCGCAAACGCCGATGATAAACGCACCCACTTCGGCGCCGGGGGTGGAGCCAATGCCACCAAACACCCCCGCCACGAAGGCCTTCAGCCCGGGCATGCCGCCGGAGGTGATGGCCACGGAGGGATAGTTGGTGAAATACAGCATGGAACCAACGGCTGCCAGGAAGGAGCCGATGATAAAGGTCATGGAGATGACGCGGTTGATCTTAATGCCCATCAGCTGTGCCGTCTCGAAATCCTTGGCAGCCGCGCGCATGGCCATGCCGATCTTGGTGTTGTTGATGAGGTACACCAGCACCACCACCAGCAGAATGGTCAGCACGGGGGTCACCAGCGTAACGCGCTTGGTGGAGGCGCCCAGCAGCTCCACATTCTCAGAGATCCAGGGAATGGGGTTGCTGACAGGCTGGGGCACGCCGCCGGTGAGATAGAACGCCAGATTCTGAATCAGATAGCTGACGCCGATGGCGGAAATCATAACAGACATGCGAGGCGCGGTACGCAGGGGCTTGTAGGCCACACGTTCAATGAGAAAACCCAGCGCTACGGTGGCCGCCAGTACCAGGGGCAGAGCGATGTAGAACGGCATGGAAGTGGTGGCATAGACCATGACCAAACCGGCCACCATGAACACATCGCCGTGGGCAAAGTTAATCAGGCGCAGAATACCGTACACCAGCGTGTAGCCGATGGCGATCAATGCGTACTGACCACCCACGGAAATGCCGTTCAGCAGATACGGAAACATTTCTTGCATGGGGAAAACCTCCTGTGGTTTTTCTTGTCTTTTTCTGCAGGAAAGGGTGCACAAGGATTTGCTTTACGGGACAGGCATTGGGCCGTCTCGAAAAAACACCTCAAAACTGCTCTTTCGAGGCGACCCAGGAAACGGCGAAAAAAGGGGACGGCAGCGGTCAGGCCGCCGTCCCCTTTTCGTGTAAACTTTTAAAAATCAGCCGACAGTCTGGATCTTCACGAAGTCCCAAACACCGGTCTCGGTGTTGGCGGTCTTGATGAAGGCGCCGTCCCGCTTGGCGTCGCCGATGTCGTCGAACTCGATCAGACCGGTCACGCCCTCAAAGCTGACGGAAGGCATTGCCTTCAGAACAGCGGCGCGGTCGGTACTACCAGCCAGCTTCAGAGCCTCCAGAGCGGTGAGGTATGCGTCATAACCGATCGCGGTAACAGCAGCGATCATGTCGTTGCCGCCGTTGTTGGTCATCTGATCAGCATTGTCATTCAGCCACTTCTTAATGCCGGCATCGAACTCGGGGTTGCCGCCTTCCTGATAGAAGGTGGTAACGAACGCGCTGATGTCCTCACCGGTAGCAGCCTCGATAACCTTGTTGTTATCCCAGGTGTCGGAGCCCAGCAGAGCGCCCTCATAGCCCTGAGCGGCAGCAGCCTCAACGATCAGCTGTGCATAGTTGATGGAGACGGGAGCGAAGATAACGCCTGCGCCATTAGCCTTGGCGTTATTGATGTAGGAAACGAAGTTGGAACTGCCCTCGGGGAAGTCCTCGTTCTTCACAGTACCACCCAAAGCCTTGAAAGCCTCGGTGAAGTAGTAGACCAGACCCTGATCGTAGTCGGAGCCCAGCATGGCCAGCGTGTAAGCGGTGTCAACACCCAGCTCGTTGTAAGCATAGTTTGCCAGAACGGTGCCCTGGAAGGGATCCAGGAATGCCAGACGGAAATAGACATCGCAGTCAGCGGTAACCTGGGGGTTGGTGCAGGAAGTACCCAGTGCAGGCATGCCGGCCTCGGAGAACACAGCGCCGCCGGCCATGGAGACACCGGAACCGTAGGAACCCAGAACGATGGACACATCGCGCTTGATCAGTTCTGCTGCTGCAGAGGGGCCGTTTTCGGGAGTGGTGCGGTTGTCCACGATCTCCAGCTGGACATCATAGGTCTCGCCGCCGATTTCCACGGTGGGGAACAGGGAGTGGGCATACTCAATACCCAGAATTTCCTGCTTGCCGCCGGCGCCGTTGTCGCCGGTCTGGGGTTCATACACGCCGATCTTGACAACCTTGTTGCCGGCGCTGCCAGACTGGCCCTTGTCGCCGCCGCAGGCAGCCAGGCTCAGGACCATGACCAGAGCCAGAATCAGTGCGAACATTTTTTTCATTCTTTTCATCCTCCTGTTTCATCCGGAACAATCCAAATCCATCGCTGGAAAACAATTGTTCCTTGTAAATGTATATTTTACGTTTTTTTCCATCCAATTGCAATAAGAAGTTTTTACGAAAACGCGTCGCTTTTGCTGCATCCCACAGATTTTTTCACGCTGCGAATCGTCTTTTTTGTCCTCGAAAGGCGGACATCTCCCGCCACACAGCTTGCATTACGGCAACATCTGTCCTCGGCGCACAGACATCGCGGTTTATAATGTCTCCTGCGCGCCTTTATTTTCTCACAGAATTTTCGTTATACTTTTAAAAAAGCAGGGGGAAATCCCCCTGCTTTCAGCTATTTTCCTCGTTTTTTGCGTCTACAACAGCCAGAAATGCATGCCGTTCCATGGTTTCATGCTCCAGCAGATAGCGAGCCACCGCGTCCAGCTGCGCCCGGTGCTGTGTCAAAATCGCCTCGCAGCGGGCGTAAGCGCCATTGACAACGGCGCGGATCTCCTCGTCGATCTGGGCGGCCACCGCCTCGGAATAACCCCGGCTCTGGCCCATGGTTCTGCCAATAAACACCTCATCGCTGCCGGAATCGAAGGCCACCGTGCCGATATTCTCGCTCATGCCGTAGGCCGCCACCATCTTGCGGGCAATGTTGGTCGCCCGCTGAATGTCGTTGCTGGCTCCGGTGGAAATATCCCCCAGACACAGCTGCTCCGCCACACGGCCGCCCAGCAGCGCCACGATCTGGTCCTCCATATACCGCTTGGAGAGGTAGGAGCGATCCTCCTCCGGCAGGGAGATGGTCATGCCGCCTGCCCGTCCGCGGGGCACGATGGTGATCTGGTTGACTGGGTCCTGTCCCGGCAGGGCATGCATCACCACGGCGTGGCCCGCCTCGTGCCATGCCGTCAGCTCCCGCTCGTGCTGTGGAATGACGCGGCTCTTCTTTTCGGGGCCGGCAATCACCTTGATTTCCGCCTCTTTCAGGTCGGACATGGTGATAAACTTCTGGTTTTTACGGGCAGCCAGCAGTGCCGCCTCATTGATCAGATTCTCCAGATCGGCACCGGTAAATCCGGCGGTGCCCTGTGCCAGCTTCTTCAGATCCACATCCTCTGCCAGCGGTTTTTGTCTGGCGTGGACTTTGAGAATCTCCTCACGGCCGCGGATGTCCGGATATCCCACATAAATCTGGCGGTCAAACCGGCCCGGACGCAGCAGCGCGGGGTCCAGTACATCCGCGCGGTTAGTGGCGGCCAGCACCACGACGCCCTCGTTGGCAGCAAAGCCGTCCATTTCCACCAGCAGCTGGTTCAGGGTCTGCTCGCGCTCGTCATGGCCGCCGCCGAGGCCCGTGCCGCGCTGACGGCCCACCGCGTCGATCTCGTCAATAAACACGATGGCAGGCGCCGTCTTTTTGGCCTGCTCAAACAGGACGCGGACGCGGCTGGCACCCACGCCCACATACAGCTCCACGCAGTCGGAGCCGGAGATGGACAGAAAGCCCACGCCCGCTTCGCCGGCCACAGCCTTGGCCAGCAGGGTCTTGCCGGTGCCTGGAGGGCCTACCAGCAGCACGCCCTTGGGAATGCGGGCGCCCAGCGCCATAAATTTTTTGGGGTCTTTCAGGAAATCCACAATCTCCTGCAATTCTTCCTTCTCCTCATCCGCACCGGCCACATCGTCAAAGGTCACCTTTTTGTCCTTTTCCGACAGGGTACGGGTGCGGGCGTTGCCGAACTTCGCCATCCGGTCGCCACCGCCCTGTGCGCGGGCCATGAGAAAATACCACAGGAACCCAAACACCAGCGCTGCCAGCAGCCAAGGGAGCAGCAGCTCCAGCCAGTTGGTGGAGTGGTCCTGATAGTAATCGTATTGTGTGATGATGCCTTTATCCGCCTGTTCCCGAACCAGTTCATTCAGATCATCGTAAAAATAATCGAAGTCATACAGCTCGTGGCGGTAGGTGGTTCTTCCGTCCACTTCCTCCCGCAGGTTCACCGTCAGAACATTGTCCTCCACGGTGAAGGTGGACACCTTTTCCTGCAGGAACAGGCGGCGGATCTCGGAATAGTCCAGCATGCTCTCCCGGCTGTTCATCTGTCCGATCCAGTTCATGCACAGAAGAACGATCAGCAACAGAAAGAACACGCTGAAATTGGATGTGCGCTGTTTCTTTGTCAAGAAGTTCCCTCCTTTGGGTCGTGCCGGTTCTGCGCGGCGTTATCCCGCGTAAACCTCGGGCTTCAGCACGCCGATATAGGGCACGTTGCGGTAACGCTGGGCATAGTCCAGACCGTAGCCCACCACGAACTCGTCGGGCACGGTGAAGCCCACCAGATCGGCCTGCACGGCCTTTTCACGGCGGGAGGGCTTATCCAGCAGCGTCACGATGGTGATGGAAGCTGCGCCCTTGGCCAGGAAATACTGCTGCAAAAAGGCCAGCGTATTGCCGGAGTCCAGAATGTCCTCCACGATGACCAGATGGCGGCCGGAAATATCCTGCTGCAGGTCATACTTGATGTTGACGCGGCCGGAGGACTCGGTGGCGTTGGAGTAAGAGCTGACGGCGATGAACTCAATGTCGCTCTTCAGCTGGCAGGCGCGCATCAGGTCTGCAATGAACACAAAGGAGCCCTTCAGAACGCCCAGAAAGATGGGGTTCTTGCCCTCAAACTTTTCGTACAGTTCCTCGCCCATCTCTTTTACGCGGGCTTTCAGTTCCTCTTCCGTTACGAGAACCTTCAGAATATCCTTTTCCATCTCGCTTCTCATATTCATGTCTCCTCTGTCTCTTGATAAAATGTCACAAACACCGTGGGTTTCCTGTCCAACGGTGCAAAATCCATATCCATTCCGATGCCGGGCACCACCGCCGCGCGCCCATTCACCCGCAGCACCGGCAGCATATCCCGCGCCGCAGGCGCAATCCCCCGTTCCGCGCAGAGCCGTTTCAGACTGCGCGCTCCGCGGCTTCCGGAGAGCGTCATGCGATCCTCCCGCTGCCACGCCGTAACGGCCACCTCTGCCTCCGGCGGCAGGTTCATAGCCCAATCACCGCTGTCTGCGGAAAGCGTCATCCGCCACGGGCCAAAGTGCACGGTTTCCCCAACAGAAACCGCCGTCTCCTGGGGCGGCTGTCCACTGCAAAAAATCGTCAGCGTATCTCGGTCTCGCCGCGCGGTTAGGCCGTAGGGCAGGGAGACTTCTCTTCCCGCCGCGCCCTGCAGCAAATCACAAACCGCCTCCACATGGGCGGCAGACAGATCTTTTCTCCGCCCCGCCATGCGCTCCAGCGCCGCATGAACGGCGCGGCTCCGCATCGCCGACTCTGTCGCAAACAACTTCTGCACATCCAGCCGCAGCGTATCGTCCTGCGCAGTGCAGGATCGCTCCAGCAGCTGCTGCGCCATGCGCTCCAGTGCCTCGTCATCCCGCGCCAACAGCTCCGCCGCGCAGGCCATATGCTCCACCGCTCTGGGGTTCAGTTCCCGCAGCACCGGCAGCACCTTGTGCCGCAGCACATTGCGGGCAAAGACATCTTCTTCGTTGCTCGCATCCTCCACATGGGAAATACCGTTGGCCGCGGCATACGCTGCCAAATCCTCCCGTGTTTCCTGCAGAAACGGCCGCGCAATGCAGCCGCGGACTGCCGGAATGCCGGAAAGGCCCTTTGCCCCCGTGCCACGGATCAGGTTCAGCAGCATGGTCTCAGCGTTGTCATCGGCGTGGTGGGCGGTAAAAATCCACCCGCAGCCCAGCGCCTGCCGCTGCTGCTCCAAAAAGGCATACCGCACCTTGCGAGCAGCTTCTTCAAGGGAAAGTCCTTCCTCCACCGCCAAGGCGCGCACATCGCCCCGACCGCACACAACGGGGATCTCCTGTTCCGCACACCAGTCCCGCACAAAGTCCTCGTCCCGGTCGGAGTCCGCTCCGCGCAATTGGTGGTTGAAATGGGCGGCAGTGACCGTCAGGCCCCGTTCCCGTCCCCAGGTAGAGAGCAGGTGCAAAAGGCACATGGAGTCCAGTCCACCGGATACGGCGCACAGCACCGCCATGGGGCTCGTGCCGCACAATTCCTCCAGAAACCGCCTGGCCGCGGTAAAATCAGTACTCGTCTTCATCGCCGTAACGATTATCCAACGTGGAGAACTGGGTATATTCGGGCATCCATCTCAGTTCGACCTTGCCCGTCTCACCGTGGCGATTCTTGGCCACGATGCACTCTGCAATGTTATGCTTTTCGCTGTCCTCATTATAATAGTCGTCCCGGTACAGAAACAGAACAATATCCGCATCCTGCTCGATGGAGCCGGATTCACGCAGATCGGACAGCATGGGGCGCTTATCGTCGCGCTTTTCGTTGGCACGGCTCAGCTGGCTGAGGCAGATCACGGGAACGTTCAGTTCCTTGGCCATGATCTTCAGCATACGGGACATTTCGGAGACTACTTGCTGGCGGTTCTCTCCGCCGCCCTTACCTCCGGCAGAGGTCATCAATTGCAGATAGTCGATGACCACGAGGCCCAGATTGTCCAGACGGCGGCACTTGGCGTTCATGTCAGCCACCGACAGCATGGGGTTATCGTCAATGCGGACATCCAGTCGGTTCAGTACGCTGGCGGCACCGGCGATCTTCTCCCAGTCGGTCTCCCGCAGATTACCGGTCTTGAGGCGGGTGTTTTCCACCAGAGCCTCCGAGGAGAGCAGACGCATGGCCAGCTGCTCCCGGGACATTTCCAGAGAGAAAATAGCCACGGTTTTGTTGGTGCCCTTAGCCACATTCAGCGCCACATTCAGCGCGAAGGAGGTCTTACCCATACCGGGGCGGGCAGCCAGCAAAATGAGGTCAGACTTGTTCAATCCGGTAATCTTGTTATCCACGGCGGAGAGGCCGGTGGAAAGGCCCGGCAAATGGCTGCCGCTCTCGCTCATTTCGCCCAGACGGTCCAGCACCTCCGGCAGCACCTGCCGCAGCATGACCATATCCTGCGCGCTCTGGCCACGGCGCACGGCAAACACCTTCTGCTCGGCAACCTCTAAAATTTCCGTCGCCTCGCCCACGCCTTCCTGCACCAGCGCGGTGATCTCGCTGGCAGCCTGCGCCACGCCCCGCAGCAGCGCTTTGTCCCGCACGATGGCCACATATTCCATCACGTTGGCGCTGGTGGGAGTGATCTCCATCAGCTGGGCCAGATAGGAGCGGGTGGTGTTCTCGTCATAGGTGCCCGCCTTCTGCATCTCCTCACAGACAGTGATGCCGTCAATGGGCTTTGCATAGGTGAACATGGAGTAGATCGTTTCAAAGATCTCCCGGTTCTGCCGCAGATAAAAGTCCGCAGGGCGCAGTTTATCCATCACGTCCTTGACGCAGTTGGAGTCGATGAGCATGGAGCCGAGCACGGCCTGCTCACCTTCTAAGCTATGGGGCATTTGACGGATCAACAGATCTTCCATTGCCATAGGACGCCACCTCCGGAACACACATGCAATCGTGTGTTTTATTTTTCCTCAAACACGGCCACATACACCGTGCCGTTGACTTCAAAGCCCAGCTTGGCCTTGACCTGATAGGTGCCGTAAGCCTTGATGGGCTCATCGAGCACCAGCTTCTGCTTGGGAATGTCGATGTTGAACTGCTTCTTCAGTCCCTCGGAAATTTCCTTGCTGGTCACGGCGCCGAACAGCTTGCCGCCGTTACCGGCCTTGGCGGTCAGCTTCACCTGAATCTCCTTCAGCTTCTCGGCGGTAGCCTCAGCCTCGGCCTTCATGCGGGCTTCCTCAGCCTTGCGGGCCTTTTCCTTCAGGTTCAGGGTGTTGATGGCGTCGGTGGTGGCGGCGATGGCCAGCTTGCGGGGCAGGAGGAAGTTGCGGGCATATCCCTCAGACACTTCCACCAGCTGGCCCTTCTTGCCCTGGCCCTTCACATCCTGCTGTAAAATCACTTTCATATCGGTTATCTCCTTATCGATTAGTCTTCAAAATATGCGTCAATGGCTTCCAGCAGCTTGTCGTGCACGAAAGCCACCGTGCTGTTTTCCACGCGGCCTCCGGCTGTGGTGGCGTTACCGCCGCCGCCCAGCGCCTCCAGGACCACCTGCACGTTGACTTCGCCCAAAGAGCGGGCAGACATCTGCACATGATCGCCTGCACGGAAGATCACGAAGGACGCCTTCACGCCCTTGAGCGTCAGCAGTTCATCGGCTGCCTGTGCCGCCGCCACGCGGTCCACGCCGTCCTCGGCAATGGCCGCAACGGCAACATCCTCCCGGTGCATCTCCGCGCGGCGGATAATGTCGTAACGGGAAACCATGTCATTCAGATCGTTCTGGAACAGACGCTGGACTTCCGCCGTGTCGGCGCCTGCGCGACGCAGGAATGCGGCTGCCTCAAAGGTTCGTCCGCCGGTGCGGAGGGTAAAACGCTTGGTATCCAGCACGATGCCGGCCAGCAGTGCCTCGGCCTCTTCCCGCAGCAGGTCGGCCGGCTCCACCAGATAGGCCAGCAGCTCCGTCACCAGTTCGGATGCGGAGGAGGCGTAAGGCTCGTGGAAGCTGAACGCGGCATGCTCAATATAACTGGCTGCACGGCGGTGATGATCGATAACCGCCACGCGGTTGCAGGATTCCAACAGTTGCTGACTCTCCACCAGATCGGGGCGGTTGGTGTCCACCACCACCAGCAATGCGCCGGGGCGCATCCGCAGGAAGGCCTCCTGACCGGAGGTGAACACGCCCTCGTACTCCGGCAGTGCCTTCAGCTTTGCCAGAATCGCCTCAGCGGCGTTCTTCTCCTCATCCACCACGATCTGTACCCGCTTGCCCTTCTTTCGGGCGGCACAGTACACGCCCGCCGCGGCACCCACAGCATCCATATCAGCGTAGCTGTGACCCATAACATAGATCTCCGTGGCGTCATTCATCAGCTCGCTGAGGGCATTAGCCATAACGCGGGACTTGACCTTGGTGCGTTTTTCCGCCGTCTTGGCGCGGCCGCCGTAGAACTCAAAGTCCACGCGGTTGCGCACCACAGCCTGATCGCCGCCGCGGCTGAGCGCCATATCCATAGAAAGTGTGGCGTTTTTATACAGTTCGGGAATACCGTCCACATCCTTGCCCATGCCGATGGACAATGTGGGATGGTTTCCGTCACCCACCTTAATATCACGAATGGCGTCCAGAATGGAGAATTTATCCTCCACATAGCTTTCGTAATACTGCTCTTCAAAAATAAAGAGGTAGCGGTCACGCTCGGTCTTCAGCAGCAGGCCGCCGCTTTTTCCCACCCATGCAGACAGTCTCTCCTCGATCTGGGCACGGACGGCACTGCGCTGGGTATCCGCGCAGGCCTTCATCAGATCGTCGTAGTTATCCACGGTCAGGATCGCCACCACCGGGCGGGACGCCTCGTAGATCTCCCGCAGGGCGTCGCCCTCCGTGGTGTCCACCCAATAGGTTGTCGCCACCAGATTCTGGTCGCTTCCGCGTCCCTTCGTCCGCACGAGACTGCCGTAGACACGGAAGCGGCGGTGGTTCATTACCACACGTTGGGGACATTCCTGCTTGCCCTCCAGCAGCCACTGGACGGGAAACTCCGGCACGGCATCCTCCACTTTCATCTCAAACAGATGCTCCCGGGCACCGGCCAACTGCAAAAAGTCCTCATTGCTCCAGATGACTTCGCCGGTGTCGGGCCGGAACACCATGATAGGCAGGGGAGAGTTGATCAGGGTGGATTTACTGGCGGTATCCACGCTTCCGGTGACGCTGTCGATATACTGCAGCATCTTCTGGCGGCGCTTTTGATTGCTCTTTTTCATGTAGAGGTACAGGGCCACCGCCAAGATACCCTCCACAACCGCCAGCTGCGGACTGACCGGAACGGCCGCCACAGCAAAGAGGATCAGGCAGAACACATACAGGTTCATATTCGGTTCCAGCAGACGGGAGAGCTTTTTATTATTCATAGGCGAACCTCCTACCGGAAAGCATAATAATAGATTGTAATAGTATAGCAGTTTTGTGTTCAAGGTGCAATACAGGAAACGGGAAAAACTCCCGTTTCACGCGCCTTGGGCACGGGAAACAGGAGTTTTTTTCACCAATTCATTCGTTTGCGAGGCCTGCCTTGTGCAGCGCCATCACCAGCACGGGGATCAGCAGGATATGGACCAAAATGCCGGGAACGGCATTTAAAAACGCGCCTGCCGCGAACAGCTCCCAGCTGAACGGCACCGCCGTCACGCCGGAGATGACCACCATCACCGCGCCCCAGACGATCCGTCCCGCCAGCATGGCAGTGACCAGCGCAGCATAGAGGTTGGCAGTCCGCTTCGGCAGCAGGCGGTACAGCAGGCCGGAAATTAGTCCGTAGGCCGCCAGCTCAAAGCACATGGCAAGCCCCGTGGGAAACAGCGGCGGCATACCGAACAGGAAAAACCGCAGCAGCGGAGCCACCGCGCCCACAGCCATGGCCCACCACGGGCCGCAGAGGAAACCTGCCAACAGCACAGGGATGTGCATGGGGCAGAGCATGCTGCCCACTTCCGGGATCTGCCCTGTCAGAAACGGCAGCACCATGCACAGCGCCAGACAGATGGCAGCGAAGGTGAGGTCCCGGACAAAGCGCTTGCCGGGGGTTAAAACATACATCAGGATTCTCCCTTTCAACTGAATTGCCGTCTTGAACGGGAGACCGTGTCTTGAGACACGATTGCTTTGCTGGGAAACCGGCTTGACCGGAAGATTACTTGCAAAGGTCGGCCAGCATGGCCACTGCCTCCTCCATCAGTCTGGAAAGAGACAGGTTCTGGGTGCCCGCCACCAGATTGCTGCACTGGTTCACCGGCAGCAGTAGCTTGCGGGCCGCGCTCTGGCCAACAGCCACCGCCATGGCGGGCGTGATCTCACCCATCAGGGAGTCCGCCGACAAAATGCCGATGGGGCCCACAATCACATCCGCCGTCCGGCAGGCTACCAGCACGGGATTCTCTCCGGTGGCACCGTTTTTCGCTCCCGCCTTCAGCATGGCGGCTGTGGCAATGGCGTTGGTGCCCACACAGTCGATAGTACAGGGCAGATTCGCCGCAGCAGCACGCTCGATAAACAGCTGGCCCATGCGGCCGCTCTGGCCGTCAATGACCACCACTCTCATTCGTCCACCTCCAGAATCAAATCACAACGGTTTGCCGTGTCCATGGTTTCAAAATATGCCTGTTCCATCGGGATCCATGTGTGGAAAAATCGCTCTGCCAGCTCGGGACCGTTCCGTTTCAGAATGCGCCGCCGCTGCAGCTGCGGCGTAATGCGCAAAAAGGCAGACAGGTCATAGGCCTCCGCCAGCTCCGGATGCATGCTGTACGCACCCTCCACGACCACCAGCCGTCCCACTTCCGCCGTCACCGGCGACTGCAGGGTTTGGGTATGGCAGTCATACCGGCGATACCGCACCGGTCGGCGCTCTGTTAGCGGCCGCAAAATCTCCTGCGCAAAGCGCTCGCGGTCTATATTGCCTCCTGCTTCCGCCAGCCGCTCGGTTGTCCGTTGCTCGGGACGGAGGAAAAAGTCATCCATGTGGAACACCGTGCAGCCGTAAATGCGCTCCAGCAGGGCCGCCAGCGTGGTTTTCCCGCTGGCACTACCACCCTCAAGCGCCACAATCACCCGCTCCTGCTTTGCCAGCAGACCGTCGATCTCAGCCAGCAGCGGAAGCCACCGAGAATATTCCCTCCGGATCACCCGGTAAGCGGGGCCATTGGCCGCCCGATAGGGTTCGGAATGGTGGCAGGCGGGAAACCCCGCTTCCCGCCATGCGGCAATCTCCTCCTCCGCTTCCATGGCAGAAAACGGCAGTCTCCCCTCGCGGCACAGCCGCAGCAGAACCGCTAACTTTTCTTCCAGTTCCGACCCCCTGCCGCAGGGCGTTTGCGCAGACAGCGCAAACAATCGCAGCAGCGTATCCGGTGCAAGGTTCGTTTTTTGCAGCACCCGCAGGTAGACGCGACAGAAGGCACCGTCCAGCGGCTCTAAATCCGGTCCCATTGTCTCCGTCAAACCGTCCAGTTCCCGCCGCAGCACCTCCGCCGCAGCGTCGGTCACAAAATGGCCGCAGCCGAACACGCTCTGGTGCAGGCCCTTGCACAGGTCCTGCAACTGCGCGTCCGGCAAAGCACTCTGTCTCAGCAAAAATTCCGTTGTTTTCTCTTCGTTTCTCATGTGTTGTATCATACCATCCACTGCGGTGTTCAGCAAGGGCCACCGCAAATTTTCACCAAATCCCCGCTATTTCGCCTCCCCTCCCCCGATTTTTTCAAAAATTTTTTCTTTTCCCGGGCCTTCGACAAATTCGGACAGCTTCTGACCCACATTTTGTGTATCATACAGCTATCCACTTCCACATTTTGTGCCATATAAGAAAGGAATGCGCGATATGGAACACATCTCAAAAGAATACCTTCTGCTGTTTAACACCATCACCGACACCGCCGAGGCCCTGCAGGCCCTTCAGCTACAGCTCATGGCGGCCCAAATGCAGGCGGAGCGGCTGTTTCTGGACGAAACGGAAAACCATGCCGATACCGGTGTTGCATTTACACAGGACAAATCCGTGTGCGGTGTGGTATCCTGAAAAAAATACCGCAGGAGGTCTCCCATGCT
>JAZRCP010000108.1:0-17076 GCA_045659825.1 Dysosmobacter sp.
AGGAGAATTTGGATCCAAACTGGGTGGCAGGAACGATTGCTGTCCGTAACTTGATAGGGCCGTATCCAACCGCATACTGCACCGCATGGCCGGCCTCGTGGCAGGCAACGCCTACTGCCGCAATGGTGGATGCACCATACACAGATTCAGACAGGTAGATGGTGTTGTCGCGCGGGTCATAGTGGTCTGTCAGATGGCCTCTGCAGCTGCGGACAGGTACGTTGAACACGCCGTGTGCCCGCAGCACAGCTTCTGCCGCCTGTGCGCCGGTGAGCCGTCGGCGGTTTTGCACCGCACTGAACTTCTTGAAATTCCCGCTGACCTGCGCCTGTGCCCAGAAAGAAAGCAGCAGCACCGGAATCAACAGCAGCACATAGATGTTGTTGGCAAGAAAATCACCGTATCCACCGTAATAGGAACCATAGGAGTAGTAAGGCATAGAATCCCTCGATTCAATCAGATCTCAATGGGATGACCCAGCAGATATGCGCTTGCCGCCATCCGCTTGCCTCCCTCTGCCTGCAATTCTGTAATCAACAGGCTCTTTCCATCCCCACAAGCCACCTCAATACCGCGCTTTCCGGCAGAAAGAATGGTTCCGGGGACTTTATCAGTATTGCCGCCGATAGCGGTGCGGTAAACCTTGAATTTCGTACCAGCCAGCTCCGTGGCAGCACAGGGCCAGGGAATCAGGCCGCGTACCTGACAGTTTATGGCACGGGCACTGCGATTCCAATCAATGGGAGACATTTCGCGGGACAGCATGGAGGCATAGGTGTGCTTCTCATGCTCCTGCGGTGTGCGGGTGGCTGTGCCATTCGCCAGCGCCGTTACGCTCTCACTGAGAGCCTCCGCGCCCAGTTCCGCAAGCCGCGTGGTCAGTGCCAAAGCATCCTCATCCTCTCCAATGGCGGTGGACTTCTGCAGAATGATGTCGCCTGCGTCCAGCTCCTTGGCCATGTACATGATGGTCACACCCGTCTCCGTCAGCCCATCCAGAATGGCCCAGTTGATGGGAGCCGCACCGCGATAGGCAGGCAGCAGTGAGGAGTGAACGTTAATGGAACCGTACTTGGGATAGTTCAGCAAATCCTCTCCGAGGATTTTGCCGTAGGCTCCCACCACGATCAGTTCCGGATTGAGACGCTCCACAATGCCCATCGCCTCTCCGTCACGGGCCTTCATGGGCTGGTAAACATCCAGATTTTGTGTTAGTGCATACTCCTTTACAGGCGTTGGCTGCATTTTATGTCCGCGGTTTTTCGGCTTATCCGGCTGGGTAATGACACCGCAGATTTCATGACCGTCCTCTACCAGCCGTTTCAGCGATGCAACAGCAAAGTCCGGCGTGCCCATAAATAAAATCCGCATGTTACACCTCGTCCTCGATGGCAGCTTCTTCCGCTTCCAGATAAGCACGCAGCTCGTCCTCTGTCAGGAAATGATCGATATGCTCTACATACAGATGACCGTCCAGATGCTCGATTTCATGACAGAATGCCCGGGCACCCAGACCCTCAGCCTCCGCCTCAAACCAATCGCCGTAGCGGTCCTGTGCACGGACACGCACCACATTGGGGCGCGTGACAATGCCCCACTTGCCGGGCACACTGAGACAGCCTTCCAGGCCGGTCTGCTCGCCGCTAAATGCGATGATCTCCGGATTAATCAGCTCAAGATATTCTTCGCTCTCTTCATCCAGTACCAAACACAGGCGGCGCAGAACGCCCACCTGCGGGGCAGCCAGCCCGGCGCCGTTGGCCTCTGCCAGCGTCTCTGCCATATCGTCCAGTAGCGCATGCAAACGGCCATTGAACTCCGTTACCGGGCGGCAAACCTTATTCAGACAGGGATCTCCCTGCTCCACGATCTTTCGTAATGCCATGATTCTTTCCTCCCCGACTGCTCACTCCATGGTGTTGCAGTCTACAAAAATATTCAACCCGCGATGTGCACGGTCAAAGGCAAATTCCTTCAAGATGCGGCTCACCTGTTCCCGCGTCGCTTTATCGTTCTTTCCTACCAGTACGCAGCGGTAGCGATAACGATTGTTGACCTTCAGTACCGGTGCCGGAGCAGGGCCGAGAATTTCCGGCTCCGCTGCTGCAAATTCCGGTGCAGAAAAGATCTGCCGCAAGGATTCCCGCACACCGGCAGCCGCCCGCAGCACATTTCCCTCCTCTGTTCCGGAAACCGTGAACGTAAAGAGGTCTGCAAAGGGCGGATAGCGCCGCATCCGACGCATCCGAATCTCACTTTCGTAGAAGCTGTCATAGTCCTGCTGCGCTGCACAGCAAATTACATCATTGCCCGGCGTATAGGTTTGAATGACAGCACGTCCCACTTTGTTGCCCCGTCCGGCGCGGCCCACCACCTGCGTCAGCAGGCTGAAGGTCCTCTCTGCAGCGCGGTAGTTATCCATATACAGGGATATGTCAGCAGAAAGTACGCCGACCAGCGTTACATTTTCAAAATCCAGTCCCTTAGCCACCATCTGAGTGCCAAGAAGAATTGGGATCTTTTCTGTTTCAAATTGACTGAGGATAGCTTCGTGTCCGCCGGAGGTGGTATCCGCGTCCATCCGCAGAATGCCCGCTTCCGGGAACAGTTCCCGCAGTTCCTCTTCCACCTTCTGGGTACCGGCGCCTATATGTTTCATCATGCCGCCACACTCCGGGCAAGTCTCTCTGGACCGCTCCGAGTGGCCACAGTAATGGCACATCAGCCGCCCATTGGCAGAGTGATAGGTCATCGGTATGCTGCAGCGGGGGCACTCCGGTACATGGCCGCACTCGCCGCACAGCAGCATCCGGCTGCTGCCGCGACGGTTCAAAAACAGAATGCTCTGTTCGCCCCGTTTCAGATTCTCTTCCAGTTCGTGCCGCAGCACCGCGCTGATCATACCTGCATTTCCATTGCGGATCTCCTCCCGCAGGTCGGCGATCATCACGCGCGGCAGCGACTGGTCATTATAGCGGCTGCGCAGCAGCGCTTTGCGGTAATTCCCCTGCTCTGCCGCCCATGCCGTCTCCACGGTAGGTGTTGCACTGCCCAGCACCAGCACCGCCTTGTCGCGGGCACAGAGATACTTGGCAATATCCCGCGTGTGGTAACGGGGCAGATTTTCAGACTGATAGCTGTTCTCCTGTTCCTCATCCAAAATAATGAGGCCGAGGTTTTTCATCGGCGCGAAAATCGCCGAACGAGTCCCCAGCACCACCTGCACCTCACCGCGTCGGATCCGCTTCCACTGGTCATAGCGCTCACTCATTCGCAGAGAGCTATGGAGCATGACCACCTGATCGCCGAAATAAGAGGTGAATTTCTGCATCATCTGGGGGGTCAGAACAATTTCCGGCACCAGCACAATGGCGCGTCTCCCCTGCTTCAGAATCTCCTGTACCAGACGAAGATAAACCTGTGTTTTACCGCTGCCGGTCACGCCATGGATCAAAACAGCCTCCGCACGCCCCCCGTTTGCCAGTGACAGAATACCATCAAAGGCCGCCTGCTGTTCCTCATTCAGCACGATGGGCACACCCGGCTCCACCTGCTTCGGCTGAGGAACGCGCAGTTCCTCCTCCTCGCTGAATGCCACCATGCCGGACTTTTCCATGGCCCGCAGGGTCGCCATAGAAATACCGGTGAAGTAGCAAAGGTCTGCCGCGGACGTACATCCATTCGCCGCCAGCAGCTGCACCACTTCATAGCGCTGCGCCAATCGCTTTTTCCCTTCCGTCAGGGCAATGGCGTCCTCGGCAGAAATTGCCAACTCCACCATGCGGCGGGCTTTATCACCAATCTTCCGTTTGGCTGCTGCCTCGCAGGAAACAACGCCCCGCTTCTGCATGGCTTTCAGCGTATCGGAAACGTCCTCCCCGCAGGCATCCCGCAGGCTATCTAAGTCGGCCCTGCCGTCTGCAGCAAACAGCACATCCAGTACACCGCCAGCCCGTTTTAGACCATCTATAGCCACATCCGCGGCAGCGCGGTCCAGTCCCTCTGCTAAACGCCAGATTTCGCGAAAACGATACCATAATCCAGCGGGCAGAATGGTTTTCACCGCTTCAAACAGCGTACAGAAATACCGTTGGCGCATCCAAAGCGCCAATGCGATTCCATCGCTGTCCAAAACCGGCTCGGCATCCAGCACCGCATGCAGTGGCTTCAGCCCCTCCATTTTTTCTCCGGCATTGTTTCGGGCCAGTATAATACCCTCCGACGCGCGATTGCCACGACCAAACGGCACTGTGACCCGCACCCCCGGCACTGCCGTTTCTATCAGCTCACCGGGCACCAGATAGTCATAGGGCTTGTCAATGGAATAGGGCGCGGCACTGACCGCGACTTTTACAATCACAGCGGTCTCCAAGCCTCGCCCCTCCTTTTTTGTAAGTTGCGCTGATCGATCAAGCGTTTACTTCTGCCATAACAGACAGGTCCATGCCGCTGGCGTCCAACTTGCCGTCTGCCACTTCGTGAATCGCCAGCGTCACCGGCTTCTCGGTCAGGGATTCACCGGCTTCTTCGGCTGCCTCTGCGATCTGGCGGGCACGGCGTGCCACCACATTCACCAGCATATAGCGGTTGGGAACATAGCTGGTCAGCTTATTCATTGCAGGATATAACATCATAATAATCAACTTCCATTCTGCCGGATTTCGGCTAAATTTTTTGTCAAATCATAAAAGGATGGCCATTTAAGTTTGATTGATCATGGCGATCCGTTCCTCAGGTTTACAGTGCTCAGCCGTCATAATGGCATCCAGCTCTGCCACAGCGCCTTCCACCGTGTCATTGATAACGAAATAGTCATAGATATTGGCGGTATCAAAGTCATCCTTTGCCCGCTGCAGACGCTTTTGGATCTTGTCCGCGCTGTCCGTACCGCGGTTAATCAACCGCCGTTCCAGTTCCGGCCAGTTGGGCGGTGCAATGAAAATGCGCACAACTTCAGGCATCTTGGCTTTCACCTGCATCGCACCCTGCACCTCAATGTCCAGAATCACGTCCTTTCCATTCTCCATGGCTTCATAGACGTATTTCTTCGGGGTACCGTAATAATTGCCTACGAACTCCGCATGCTCAAAAAATTCATTCTGGTCGATCCACTGGCGGAACGTATCCACATTCAAAAAGTGATAATGGACTCCGTCCACTTCACCGGGACGCGGCGCACGGGTCGTGGCGGAAACGGAAAAATAAATATCCTTCCGCTTTTTCAGCAGCTCTCCCAGCACCGTACTCTTTCCGACGCCGGAAGGGCCGGAAATAATAAATGCCTTTCCCTTTCTCATGGTTCTCTCCTCATTCCTCGTCCGCCGTGCGGATTCCAAACTTCTCCGGCGGCAGGGCCGATAGGATCACATGGTCACTGTCCATAATGAAAATAGACGCGGTCTTTCGTCCGTAAGTAGCGTCGATCAGCATACCGCGTTCCCGTGTCTCCTGCACCATACGTTTGATAGGTGCGGAATCGGGACTGACTACGGCAACGATCCGCTCTTCAGACACCAAATTGCCAAAACCGATATTGATGAGCTTCATGGCATCACTCCACGTTCTGTACCTGCTCGCGCATCTTCTCCACTTCAGCCTTTAGGCCAATGACCACCTGCGCGATCGCCACATCGTTGCACTTGGAGCCGATGGTGTTGGACTCGCGGTTGACCTCCTGAATCAGGAAGTCCATTTTGCGGCCCATGGGCTCGTTGGACTCCAACATGGTCCGCAACTGGGCCACATGGCTGCGCAGACGCACCGTTTCTTCATCCACAGCCACCTTGTCGGCATAGATGGCAGCTTCCATCAGGATGCGCTGGGGATCGATGGTGGTGCTCTGCAGCACCTCCTGCATTCTGGCCGTCAGCTTGGCACGGAATTCCGCCACCGTCTCGGGAGAGCGGGCCTCCACCTGCGTGGTGTAGTTCTCAATGGCAGTCAAACGTCCGCCGATATCCTCCGCCAGCTTGGTGCCCTCAACAGCCCGCATGGCGTTGTAGGCTGCCAGTGCCTCATCCAGCACCGTGCAAAGGTCGGCACTGACGGTTTCCAAATCTTCATCCGCCTTCGTGACGGTCAACACATCGGGAAAACGGGACAGAGTCTCCGGAGAGACCTGATGGCTTTCCACGCCGCAGACCCCTGCCAGTTCCTGCAGGGCAGCTGCATACTGCGCCGCCAGTTCCCGGTTGACGCTGACCTTTGCAACATCCGCCGCAGAAGCATCCACACTGATAAACACATCCACCTTGCCGCGGGAGATCGCCTGCTGCACATGCTGCTTGATAGCATCCTCGGCAAAGGCATACATCCGGGGCATTTTTACGGTACAGTCCAGATAGCGGTTGTTGACGCTGCGGACTTCCACGGTGATATCCCGCTTGTTCAACTCCTGCCGTGCCCGACCATAGCCGGTCATACTCTTGATCACGATTTCTTCCTCCCTATTTCTCAGCAGCAAAGCCAGTAATAGCCGCCGTTACATAACATATACGCGCAGCACAGCGGTGCGCACAGATTTCCGCCGCAGAGTTCTGTTCCAAAGCCCTGTCCGTTGGGGTGATACGCGCTGCGGTTTCCGTTTTGCATATAGTCCAGCGCCTGTCGATATTCCGCGTTGTTTGGATCCATCTGGCAGGCCGTCTGGTAATAGCGCTTGGCCTCATCCATCCAGCCGCGGCGGTAACAAACCGCACCACGGAGGAAGTTCCACTCGGCGTTGTGGTCACTGTAATTGGCCAGCAGCACCTCAGCGCGGGAGATGTTGCCCGTCTGAATGGCGATACGCACCTGCTGCAGCACGGAGCTGCCGGACGAGGAGCCATAGGACTGATAGCCTCCGGAGGCGCTGCCGTAGCCGCGGTAGCCGGATGCAGCTGCTGTCCCTCCTCCGCTGCGCCGCTTGTTGATCTCCTCATAAGCGGCGTTGATCTCTTTCATTTTTTCCTGTGCCAGATCCGCCAACGGATTGTCGTGGTAGTTATCCGGATGGTACTTTCTGGCCAAATCCCGATATGCCTTTTTTATTTCCTCGTCTGTTGCCGTTTCAGGCACACCCAGAATCTGATAAGGATCGTTCATGTGGTTTCCTCAACCTTCTTGCTGATCTTTCTCTCGACCCCGCGTTGGCGGGGACGGAACGTGCCGTCAAGCACCGCCTTTCCCACACGGAAAAGTCCTGTATAAAGCGTGGTCTCCAGAATAGGCGTCCACACGCCGAAGTCCCAGAGCTCGTAAGCAGTTGTCATCATATGGATGGAATGGTCCAGCGTGGCGGCAAACTCACTTCTTGCCTCCGCCGTCCAGTTTCCCTCTGTTAAACCATACCGCAATGCCAATGGGTTGTAGTTTCCATTTATAGCATCCTTCTTCAAGTCATCCGCCGCATCCATCAGATAAACCCAGCGTCCCAAATGGTAGAGCATCTGTTCCAGTACGCGGCGGCGGACCGGGTCGTCCACTTCCTGCGCAGCACCACTCAGCAGCACGGCAAAAGCGTCCGCCGCACGGTCGATGGAATCGCAGTTCTCCTGTTCCAGCTTGTCCAGCAGCTGCAGCTGTCGGCGAACCAGCGCGTCATACTCCGGCCGCAGGGCGGCAGCCTTTTTGTACGCAGGCTCCAGAACGGCAGAAAGGCTCCTGTATTTGAGGCCGTGGAGCCAGTCGTGGTCTGCCACACCATCCCGCAGCTGCCAATAGGCAAGAATCACACTCTCGTCCGCTGCCAAGGTCATGGCTGCATCAGAAACACGGTATCCGTTCTTCCGAAATCCCTTCACAGCGCAGCGGCTCTCACCACAGCTTCCCTCCTCCGGCGGTGACAGCAGGATCGCCAGATAGGTGAAATCATAGTTCAGGATACAGCGGGCTGCCTGTCCGTACCGCTGGCCCAATGTGTGGCACAGCCCGCAGTACATCCGTCGAAACCGCGCCGTCTCCTCCGCCGGCAGGTCCTGAAGCGGCGGCCTTACATAGCCAAACATCAGAACAGCCGCACGATGGTAAATACCAGACCGCCCTGCGCACGCAGCTTTCGGTCATAAGCGATGGCAATCACAATGCCGATCAGAAACCCGACAATGGCCACAGTATACTGCAGCGCCACACCGAAGCCTGTAAACACCATCAAAAGATACCCCAATAAAAACAGCACCACCGGAATCAGATACACTCTGGCCACGATGCCCAGCATTTTCTGGGTATTACTCTCCACCACCACTTTCTGTCCGGGTTTGGCGTCGATGGGGTTACGGGCCTTTGCCACGACTGCGGCGCCTGAAACGCCGCAGCCGGCACATTCTTCACAGTCATGGCCGCAGGCCGCCTTGCGCGGAACAGATATCTCTGCATAATGGTTGTCGATGATGCGTTCTACGGTTGCAATTTGTGTCATACGAAATGTTCTCCTGTGTTATTCTTCCGGCGCAACAGAGGGAACTTCTTCCTCAGTGGGAAGTTCCTCGCTGATCTTGACCTGCACCTCGTAGGTGCCGGCCACGCCGATATCACCGTCTGCCATGATATCAATGACAGCCGGGACGATATAGGTGCCGGCCGCACTGCTGTAATCGCTCAGATCCACACTGACGGTAATATTCTCTCCTGTGACCGCAGCCACATCCTCGCTGGTACCGAAAATCTTCACCTTCAACGTATCGGCAAGTATCTCAACAGTCTTGTTTTGAGGTTGATTCTGGTACTGGAACAGAGAGGTCTCCACTGTTGCGGTTTGCATATCCTTGAACTTTACTTCCAAAGATGCACGGGTCACACCGCTAAGATTCTGGCATCCATCCGGAATCAGGATCGGATAGGAATGGCTTGCAGAATCGTTTCCAATCAGATCCAGCAGGTCAAACTCACCCAGCACGATCATGTTCACGCCCCGCAGCTTGCCTGCCTCGCCGGAGACAATGACAGAAGACGGAGAAATGGTAAATTGCAGATTGTCCGCGTTGGCACCCGGCGTTTCCTTAAAGGCTACTGCCAGCTGGACTTCCTTGGTCACATAGACCGGCAGCGTTGCCTGGATCCGATCCGTCACCGGCAGGATCTTCTCACTGTCCAGCAGGCGGTCGTTTTCATCATAGAATTTGCAAATCAGCGTCTGAGAAACCGTTTCTTCCGCATTCTTGCCGATGTTCAGCGTGACCTTTGCATAGCTGACCGGCAGAACATCTTCTGCCTGACCGCGAACGTCAATGGTCTCCTGTGACAGCTCCACCTGTCCGGCGGAGTAGTTCTCCGCTACATTGCCCACCAGTTCACAGCGGACTTCCACAGTCTTGCTGGCAAGCTCCGTAACATTCACATTTGCGCGGGAAATACTCTTTTTCTTGATGACGATATCCGAGTAATTATCATCCGGATCGCCCAAATCGATGTTCAGCAGAATACTCTGCACACCGGGAGTCGTAATAGACGAAAGATTGGCAGTAATGCGCACATTCTCCCGATCGATCTCCGTCACGCGGCGGCGGGTACCTTCCAGCAGCAGATCCACCGTTGTGCTGGTACCGTTTTCCACCAGCATCAATCCACGGTCGGCCAGCGTTTGTTCATTGGTATATTCAACGGGGATCCCAATGATCTCCTGCTCTACCAGACTGGCTCCGCCATTGTGTCCAAACTCGTCCACATAAATCCAGAAGCCAACAGCAATCAGCACAGACAGCAAGATATAGATCCCTCTTCTGGAACGAATCTTCTCATTCTCCATCGTCTGCACCTCCATTCTTTTTGGCCGGCAGCAGATTCCACAAAGAAAACTTCTGCTGATTCTCATCTTCCTCCTCAGGAGGCAGCAGTTCATTGCGCAGGATATTTTCCAGCGTCTCGGGCTTCAGATGCCGCTTGAGCATACCTCCGATGGCAACGGAAATCGAACCACTCTCCTCAGACACGATCACCACTGTTGCATCCGAGTTCTCGCTCATGCCGATGCCTGCGCGGTGACGCATACCCAGTTCACGGGACAAATTCACGTTCTTGCTCAGCGGCAGCATGCAGCCGGCGCCCAAAACCCGTCCATCCCGGATGATCACCGCGCCGTCATGCATCGGTGCCTTGACGAAGAAGATGTTCTTCAAAAGTTCGTTGGAAACAGAAGCGTCCAGCACCGTACCGCTACGCACCATGTCATCCAGCCGCATTTCCTTCTCAAATACGATCAGGGCGCCGGTGCGGCTTGCGGACATCTCGGTACAGGCCAGCACGGTCTGGGAGATCGTCTGCTCCAGCACACTTAGGTTTTTGCCGTGAGAAAACAGCCCGAACACATGCAGCTTCGTGCTGCCTAATTCCTCCAGCACCCGGCGAATCTCCGGCTGGAACAGGATGATCAGCGCCAGCAATCCCAGTTCCATCATGCCGCTGAGAATAAAATTGATACCATTGAGATGGAACACAGACGAAAGCACCAGAATCGCTAAAAAGACAAACAATCCCTTCAGCAAACTGGCAATTTTTGTACTCTGCGCAAAAACCAGCAGCCGGTACATCACAAACGCAAGGATGATAATATCCAGATAATCCGTAATTTGAATGGAAAGCAAATACCGTCCGATATGAGCGGTGATTTCAGCAAAACCAAAGTTCATGAAACTTCATCAACCCCTTCAGGCCATGGATATACTTATTATATAAAAAATACCCATAGATTGCAAGGCGATTCAAGGTAAAATTCACGGTCTGTTCAGAATTATCTGCGCAGGCAATTCCGCACTTCCGCCGCAGCACGCAAAACTTCTTCAGAAGTGTTGAAATCAGAAAAACTCAGTCGGACCGTGCCGGTTTTCAAGGTCCCCGCGCTGCGGTGAGCCAGCGGTGCGCAGTGCAGTCCCGCCCGTACGGCAATTCCCCGCCTGCCAAGCTCCTCTCCCAAGGCTTCCACATCCACCTTTTCCGGCACAATGGATAAAACTCCTGCCTGCTGCCGCAGGTTTTCTGAGGCAAAAACCTGTACGCAAGGCACACCACGCAGTTTCTCTGCCATCAAATGTGCCAAATGACGCTCCCGCTGGCAGATCCGATCCACACCCCGCCGCCGTACATACCGCACCCCTGCCAGCAAGCCCGCGATTCCGGGCATGTTGTGGGTCCCGGCCTCCAGCCGGTCCGGCAGGAAGTCCGGCATCTGCTGCATCGCAGAAAGGCTTCCCGTGCCACCCTCCAGCAGCGGACGCACCTCCTGTTCTTTCCCACACAAAAGCACACCGGTCCCCTGCGGGCCGTAAAGCCCCTTGTGGCCTGGCATGGCGATAAAGGCTGCATCCAGTTTTTCCATGTCCAGCGGTAGAATCCCCGCCGACTGGGACGCATCGACAATCAGTGGAACCCCCCGTTCCCGACAGACCGCCGCGATCTCCTCCAACGGCTGAATAAAGCCGAACACATTGGAAACGTGATTGCAGATCACCGCGCAGATATCCTCCGAAATGCAGCGCCGAAAGGCTTCCGCAGCCGCATCCGCCTGAAACAGCGGCGCTTTCGCCACAGTTACCTGTGCGCCCAGCGCCTCCAGCGGCCGGGTCACCGCATTGTGCTCATATCCGGAGATCACGACCTTTCCACCGGGCGGCACCAGCGTTTTGATGGCCAGATTCAGTGCATGGGTGGCATTCAGGGTAAACACCACCCGTTCCGGATCCGTCACATGGAACAGCTCCGCCAGCTCGCTGCGGCACTGAAATGCCACATTTGCCGCCCGCATGGCGGCCGGATGGCCGCCTCGTCCTGGAGAACTCATGGTGCGCAAGGCACTTTGCATGGCTTTTGCCACAGAATCCGGTTTCTGCAGGGTCGTTGCCGCACTGTCAAAATAGATCACGCCGCACCTCCTGATACTGTCCCTCGGAAAAATGGAATATTTGAAGGGGCTGCAAAGACGCCCCGTATAAGACTGTCAGAGCCGGTGCGAGATCGTAGGCCGCCACCTTGACAACATAGGCACACCCACGTTCCGTCAGTTCTCTTGGCGCACGAAAAACGCCGCACCGAATACCCGCCCGCATCAACGCTTTCTGCATCCGCTGCGCATAGGTCACGGAGCGGGCAAGGATCAAATCGTGTTCCACAGACACTCCTCCTCTCTGCCCAGTCTATGGAACATGCTGCCCGCAGGTGCGAAAAAGGACGCGCCTGATGGCGCGTCCTTACGCTTATCCGATTTTCTCCAGCAGCACCACAGCATGGGCCGCCATGCCGGAGCCATCACCGGTGAAGCCAAGCCCCTCCTCTGTGGTGGCCTTGACGTTGACCTGTTCTGCCTCGATTCCAAGGGCTGCCGCCAGATTTTCAGCCATCTGCGGCTTATAGAGCGCCACCTTGGGACGCTGGGCCAGCAGCGTAGCGTCAATGTTCACCACCGCATACCCTCGCTCTTTCAGCAGTCGTCCCACTTCCGCCAGTAATTTGAGACTGAAGATCCCCGCATAGGTCGGATCCGTGTCCGGAAACAGCTTTCCGATGTCTCCCAGTCGGGCCGCACCGGACAGCGCATCCATCACGGCGTGGGTCAGCACATCGGCATCAGAGTGTCCCAGTAAACCTTTTTCAAAGGGAATCTCCACGCCGCCGAGGATCAGGGCGCGGCCTTCCGTCAGCCGATGTACGTCATATCCGTGTCCAATGCGTAAATTTGTCATCTTCCGTTCTCCCTGGCCTGTAAAATTGCCTCCGCCAGCAGCAGATCTGTGGGCGTGGTGATCTTCAGATTCTCTTCGTCTCCCTCGACGAGAAAAACAACCTTGCCCAGCCGCTCCACTGCAGAGCAGTCATCCGTGATGGGAGCCTGCTCCTCCAGCGCAGACTGCAGCGCCGCCTTTAAAACAGACGCTTCAAACACCTGCGGCGTCTGTACCGCCCGCAGGCTGCTGCGATCCACCGTTGCTTCAACAGCACCGCCGTCTTTGACCACCTTGACTGTATCCTTTACCGGAACCGCAGGCGCGGCCGCACCGCAGCGGGCTGCCGCGTCAACCACACAGTCGATCAGTTCCGGCGTGACCAGCGGTCTTGCACCGTCCTGTACGGCCAGCAGTTTGGTCTCCGGAGAGGCCTCCAGCGCAGCCAAAAAGACGGAGTGGACACGGGTCTCTCCGCCTCGTACAACCTTCGTGCATTTTGTAACGCCGTATGTACGGCACAGATAGGAAATCTCCATCAGTGACTCCTCACGGGTAGCCACGATGATCTCATCCACACTCTGCGCAGCCTGCAGCGCCATCAGCGTACGTGCCAGCACAGGCACGCCGTCCAGCGGCTCCATGATCTTGTCAATGCCGCCCATACGGCTGGAGGTACCCGCCGCTGCTACCAGCGCGGCACAACGGGGACGGCCTTTTTCACGAATTCTTTTCAAAAAAGGAAACATAGAAACTCCCTTGATACAAGTAACATTACATGGCAGGCATCTGCATCATCGCATGATCCAGACGCACTTCCATCTCCCGGTACTCACAATTCATGGCAAGCACGATCTCGGAGAGCATGATCTGCCGAGCGGTGTGCAGCATTTTTCGTTCACCAGTGGAAAGACCACGGCTGCGGTCACGGTACATCAGAGCCTTTACCACCCGGGCCACTTCATACAGGTCGCCGCTCTTCATGCGCAGCATATTCTCCTGATACCGCTTGTTCCAGTTGGCGTTGGATTCGATCTCAAGGCCCGGAATGGCGCAGAACAACTGCTCCGCATCCGCGGAGGACATGATCTGGCGAACACCGATCACCTGCGCATTGGCAACGGGGATTTTCAGCACCAGTCCGCCTACCGGCATTTTGAAGACATAGTACTCCTTCCATTCCCCTGCAACGCGTTCCCGCACAATATCATCGATCACGCCGGCACCGTGCATTGGGTGCACAACTAAATTCCCAACATGAAACATGACAAGGCCCTCTCTTCTGTCCAAGCGGTTTTCCCACATCAGTAAAAGCGTACCTAAATACATATTATACAATTTTCCCTTTATTTTACAAGCACTTTCTGTAAGTTTTATGACGTTTTCTCTCAAAACGCCGAAAAAAACCGATGGACAGCCGGTTTGCCATCCATCGGTTCTTCAAACAGTTCTTTACTTTTTGTTAGAACGACGCCAAATGTGCATTTTTTCCGCATCAGCGATCAGCTGCTCGCGGAACTGGGGGTGCGCAATGTTAATGATCTGCTCGGCACGCTCCCAGGTGGACAGGCCTTTCATATTCACCATGCCGTACTCGGTCACGATATAGTGGACACAGGAACGGGGGTCGGTGGCAATAGAGCCCGTGGTCAGGGTGGGAACGATACGGCTCTTCAAATTACCCTCCTTATCGGTGATGGTGGAGGACATGCAGATGAAGCTCTTACCGCCCTTGGACTGATAGGCGCCCATGGCGAAGTCCAGCTGGCCGCCGGTGCCGGAGATGTGCTTCGTACCGGCAGACTCGGCATTTACCTGACCGAAGAGGTCCATATCGATGGCATTGTTAATGGAGATAAAGTTATCGATCTGGGAAACCACGTGAACATCGTTGGTATATTCCACAGGTGCAGCCATAACCTCAGGATTACGGTTGACATAGTCATACATCTTCTTGGAACCAGCGGCAAAGGCAAACACCTGACGGCCGCGGTCCAGCGCTTTGTGGCGGCCGGTAATCTTGCCGGCTTCCGCCATGGCCACGAAAGCGTCCACATACATCTCGGTGTGGACAGACAGATCCTTCAGATCGGACTGGGCGATCATGGCGCCGATGGCGTTGGGCATACCGCCGATACCCAGCTGCAGGCAGGCACCGTTGGGAATCTGAGGAACCACCAGATTGGCAACTGCGATATCCACCTCAGAGGCGGCACCGCCGCCGCCCAGCTGGGCAATATCCGGATTATCTCCTTCAACAACCATGGCAACGTCCTTGATATTGACTTCGGTGTCGGTCAGACCGTTGACCCAAGGCATATTCTGGTTAACTTCCACGATAATGCACTTGGCTCGGCTGATAATAGCACCCAGATGAGAGCAGCTCAGGCCAAAGTTGAAATTGCCGTGCTCATCCATCGGGGTCGTCTGCAGCATAACAACATCCACGGGCTCCAGATGGTCACGATAGAACCGGGGCAGCTCGGAATAGCGCATAGGACCAAAGTAGCCCATGCCCTTGGCAATGATCTTGCGGTCCACGCCGGTGCAGTGCCATGAATGCCAGGTAAAGTGATCGCCGGCGTCCTCTGCCTTGCAGATCTCGGGCATCCACATGGTCACGCCGCCGCGCACCTTCACGTCAAACAGTTCGTCCTTACGGGCAGCCAGCGCCTTATCCAGTGCAACAGGATGGCTGCAACACCAGGTATAATCCACCCAGTCGCCGGATTTGACAACCTTGACCGCTTCTTCTGCGGTAGTCAGTTTCTGCTGATACAGTTCCTGATAATTCATGGTTTTCCTCCTATGAGATACAAAAATACAATTGTTAGTCTTTACACATTGTTAAGATTATAACACGATGTATTCCGCATTGCAATCACAAAGAAAATTTTTTCCAGCCGTTTTTCCAGAAAAAAGGCAGACCCAAACGGGTCTGCCTTTCATATCATCGGAATTACTCCTCGATGGCTTCCTCAACCACTTCCTCTGCGGCGGGAGCCAGTAGAGCGCGGATGGACAGGGAGATCTTCTTCTTCTCTTCGTCGACAGCGGTGATCTTAGCCTCGACGACCTGACCCTCAGACAGAACGTCCTCGGGCTTCTCAATGCGGCGATCAGCGATCTGGGAAATGTGGATCAGACCGTCAACACCGGGAACGACCTCGGCGAAAGCACCAAAGGTCATCAGCTTCACGATACGGACCTCAGCGGTATCACCCACTGCGTACTTGTTCATGAAGTTGGTCCAGGGCTCGACGCTGTGGTCCTTGCAGCCCAGGGAGATCTTGCGCTTCTCAGCGTCGAAAGAGATGACGTAGACTTCCATGGTGTCGCCGACCTTGCAGACCTCGGAGGGAGTCTTGATACGGCTCCAGCTCAGCTCGGAGATATGTACCATACCGTCCACGCCGCCGATATCAACGAACACACCGTAGGAAGTCATGGACTTCACGGTACCGGTGTAACGCTTGCCCTCTTCGATGGTGCTCCAGACAGCCTCCTGAACGGCCTTGCGGCTCTCATCGGCGACAGAGCGGATAGAACCGACCACGCGACGGCGTGCACGGTTCACTTCGGTCACGCGCAGCTGCACCTTCTGGCCCTTCATCTCGGACAGGTCGGCGCCGCGGGGCATACCGCTCTGAGAAGCGGGAACGAACACGCGGATGCCCTTCACGGACACCACGATACCGCCCTTGTTCTCCTCGGTGACAGTGCCTTCCAGCACGGTCTTCTCCTCAACAGCGTTCTCGATATTCTCCCAGATCTTCTGGGCATCCAGACGCTTCTTGGACAGTTCAGCATAACCCTCCACGTCGTTGACGCGGACGATATAGGTCTCGATCTCATCGCCGATCTTGACGATGTCCTCAGCCTTGGCGTTGGGATCATCGCTCAGCTCGCTCATCTTAATGTAAGCTGCCTGCTTGGCGCCCACATCCACCTGAACCTCGGTGGGAGTGATGGCGATAACGGTGCCCGTTACCTTCTCTCCTGTATTTAAAGTTTTGAAAGACTGATTCAGTAATTCCTCGAAGGACTCTTCCTTGCCCTCGGCCACTTTGATTTCTTCGCTCATCGTTGCATATACCTCCTTAATGATGCCCGCAGGTGTGGAGGCGCCGGCCGTAAGGCCCGCAACAGAACAACCATTGAAAAAATCCGGCGAGAGCTCGTCCGCGTGCTCGATCTGGATCACACGGGGGCATCTCTTCGTGCAAATTTCCGTCAAATGTTTGGTGTTGGCGCTTTTACGGTCTCCCACCACAACCATCACGTCCGCCATGGCGGCAATTTCGGCCGCTACCGACTGGCGCTTATGCGTAGCATTGCATATTGTAACAAAAATTTTTACGTTTGTACACTCTTTTTTTACGATTTTCTGCGAACTTTCGAAAAGTTCCCTGATACAAGTGGTTTGCGCCACCACGGTCAGAGGCTTTTC
>JAZRCP010000109.1:0-3480 GCA_045659825.1 Dysosmobacter sp.
TGCGGTAAGCAGCTGCCCATGGTGCGGCTGCGGCTGAGCTATGACGGGGAGTTCTACAAGGACTTGATGTTTGAAGCCCAGAAAAATGTGGACAAGGTGCTGGAATCCATTGCTGCTGCCCGTCCGGATGTGACGATTGTAAGAGATATCACCCCCTTCGGGGCCTGATATACAAAAAGGGACACCACCGTTTTTCCCCTTCGGCGGTGTCTCTTTTATGCTTTTTAGAACTTGTTGCGGATGACCTGCTGCTCGGTGCCGTCTTCCAGATTGATGTAACGGACAAACAGGGACACCTTGTTGTCGGCGTTCAGGGAAGTCCACATCTGCTCGGCCAGTGCCTCGGCGTTGGGAGCGTCCAGAATGACGCGTTCCGGCTCGCCTTCGAAGGAGGGCAGGGGATTGCCGTCGCCCATGTAGGTGTGGATGAAGCGGCCCTCACCGGCCAGAGGCTTGTCATAGGTATAGAAGAAGCGGTGGCAGCAGCTGGGATCACCGTCGGCGCACTTCAGGATGGAGAGGCGGAAACTGCCGTCCTTGCACAGCATGCCGGAAATGCGGGGGGTGTAGTTGGGGCCGTCGGGCTCGAACTCGCGGGTGTGCAGAGCCTGGCCGAAGCTCTTGCCTGCGAGAATACCATCGCGGATGGTATCGGTCTGGTCGCCGTTGGTGACGATCAGATCATCGCCCACCTTGCGGACGGGATGATAGATGATCAGGCTGGGGTCCACCATCTTGGAGGGATCGTAAGCCTCGGTGCGGATGCCGTCCTCGGTCACGGTAAAGACGCGGTTGCGGGAGTTTTCGCTGCGGCCCATGATGAAATAGGCGGCGATGGCGTACTTGTTGTTTGCGCTGCGGCCCAGTACAATGCCGCGGCCGGGATAGGCGTTGCTTGCCAGCTGCTCGGAGAGGTTCAGCTTGTTCATGTTGTCGGCTCCTTTATTTTAATAGTTTCTTTCGTTCCTTGTGATCGGGCAGGTATTGCGCCAGCAGGGCGTAAAAATCCGGCCCGTGATTGCGTACCTTGATGTGGCACAGCTCGTGTACCACCACCAGATCGATGGCCGCATCGGGACAGCGCATCAGAAAGCAGGAGAAGCACAGACTGTTTTTGCCGCTGCAGCTGCCGTAGCGCTTGCGGGCGGCGGTGATTTTGATCCCGGTGGGGGTCACGCCCATCCGGCGGCTCCAATATGCCACCTTTTCCGGCAGAATGGCGCGGGCCTGTGCTTTCAGTGCGGCGATCTCCTCTGCGGTGGGTTCCGGTGGGGCGGAGATTGCTTTTTCCCGCTGTCTCGCCAAATGGCGGTCGATCCAGTCTGCGTGCTTTGCCACAAAGGCTTCGATGACAGCGGCGGAGAGTCGCATGGGCGCACGCACCAGTACGCGGCAGTCGCGGGTGATTTCCAGCGCCAGCGTTTTGCGGCGGGAGCGGATGATCTCATACTGTTCCATGGTATCAGGATAGCACGGCTGTCGAAAAAAGTAAAGAGAGAGGTCATACCATAATTACCGCAAGCAGAGAACCTGCTTGCGGCAATTTGTTCAATATAGCCGTTCTTCCTGTAGGGAAAGCTGCAGGTAGGGGCGGCTTTCGTTTTGTAGCAGTTGGCCTGTTTCGGCGGTGTACTGCTGCGCAGCTTCCGTCAAGGTGAGGAGCAGGAGGGTATCTTCACCGTCCTCGCGGACTTCGACGGAGGAAATGAATTCGTTGGAGCCTGCCATAGTTCCAGCAGGAAAGACGGTGGGGAGCTGGCAGTGGGCGGCGTGGTCCTCGTACCCGATTCGCTCGGCCTCGCTGGCAAATTCCGTGCGCTCTCCGCTAAAAAGCGTTGTCTCGCAGAAGCGGAGGATCAGGGTGTGAGTGGCTTCGTCATAGATGGGGATCGTTACAGGGATGCCGCTGGCCGCTGCGAAGAAGCTGCCGATGTTATCGGCCGTGGGACCGAATACGGATTCAATGCCTTGCGTGGTCAAGCGGACGTCCACCAGTGCCACTTGCCCGTGCCCCCAGCCGAAGGTGTGGGAGATGTCAAGGGGCGCCCAGTAGGGCTCCTGTTGTACGTTTCCACTGGCATGGAAATCGGCGAGGGGATTTCCTTCGGATGATATGGGCAGACTGGCAAAGGCACATTCGTAGATCGGAAACGCTTGTGCGGAGTTGTTGTAAATGTTGTTTCCGCCTTCTAACACACGAATGCAGCCTGTGTGGCTGATCTCATAGTCCAGCACTTCGCGGCCGGAGAAGAGCAGGGGAGCATGCAGACCGGTGTTTGTATAGACCCACTGGAACATGCTGTTATAGGGTTCTGTGCCGTAATGGATCAGAAAATCTCCCTCGTAGGGCACGATCTCGCGGACGGTGAACCCTGCGGCCTCGTATTCCGCCCGCAGGCTCTCTTCAGTGATGGGGGCGGGAGCATCCGGTTCCGTGGTGGGGGGAGCAGGCTCTTCGGCAGCGGGAGGTGTGGGCTGAGGCACGGAAGCCGGTTCTATCGGTGCGGCACAGCCGCAGAGGATCAGCAGCATCAGTATAAGGGTGATTAGACGTTTCATCAAATGCCTCCTTTCAGCGGCACAGGTTTTCTGCTTACAATGTATCAATTCCAGTGGAAAGAAGTCGTTACAGAGGAATTACAGATAGAAAAGAGACATTACAAAGGAATTACAAAGCGGTGACAGTTGACAAGTTCCGCCGGAATAGATACAATAATAGTCCAGTGAAAACCGCGTAAGCGCTACTATAATACTAATTCTTGATAGAAAGATTTAAAAATCTTTTTATTGCGGCCCAAAGGGCCGCACCCGCCAATAGCGGGCAAGAAAAGTATTGAACGGCATTTTTAAGCGGCAAACGCCGCTGTGCCGCTGTATGCGGCACAATAAAACGATGAAATCGTTTTATTAAAAATTAGTATAATATATAGATGTAAAGGATTGAGACTTATGGCACAGGACAAGAGACAGGTGGAAGCCATCACTGCCCGCGACGTAGACTTCGCCCAGTGGTACACCGACGTTTGCAAGAAAGCAGAGCTGATCGACTACTCCTCCATCAAGGGTATGTTCGTCTACCGCCCCTATGGCTACGCCATCTGGGAGAACATCCAGAACAAGATGGATGCCATGTTCAAGGAGACCGGCGCAGAGAACGTGATGATGCCCATGCTGCTGCCCGAATCTCTGCTGCAGAAGGAGAAGGACCATGTGGAGGGCTTTGCTCCCGAATGCGCATGGGTCACCTTTGGCGGCAGCGAGAAGCTGGAGGAGCGCTATGCCATCCGTCCCACCTCCGAGACTATTTTCTGCGAGCATTTCAAGAATGTCATCCACTCTCACCGCGACCTGCCCAAGCTGTATAACCAGTGGTGCAGCGTCATCCGCTGGGAGAAGACCTCCCGCCCCTTCCTGCGCCACCGCGAGTTCCTGTGGCAGGAGGGCCACACCATGCATGCCACCGAGGAAGAGGCCCGCGCA
>JAZRCP010000110.1:0-8900 GCA_045659825.1 Dysosmobacter sp.
ATGCCCACGGAACCCAGCGTAATCAGTTCGGTGACAATGCCGGAAATGGAACCGGTGTAGAAATCGTAGATCAGCCATGCGGGTGAAACAATACCGATGCTGGTAATTCGGATTTTCTTGCCGTTGCAGCTCCATGTGGCAAAGTTGAGAGAAACCACGGCAATGCAGGGCAAAATGCTGAAAAGGTTCTGCCACGTCAGGATGGTGCCTGCCACGTTGGCAGCGGTCAGCAGCCACATCCACACCCGCTTGTGCACCACAGGATTCTTGCTGTTCAGCAGCAGATTGCGGATACAGCTGAAAAACACGTTGACGCAGCCGGAATAGGCGCCCAGCATCAGCAGATGAACAAGGAAGGCCGTGTTGGCGCAAAGCTGGACAAAGATCAGCCTGCGGCTGCTTTTAAATTGGAAGGAGCCCACCTGCAGTGCGGTGGCAAGAAAGCCGATGGCTTGTGCAAAAAACTGGTACACGTCACTTCACCATCTTCTTCAGACTCTGGCGGATGATCTCCTCCAGCGGCAGATTCTCCACGTCCACGCCCTTGAGGGCCGTCTGGACCTCCTGCGTGGTGTAGCCAAGGACGGCCAGCGCCTGTGCGGCCTCCGTGGCCTTGCTGGAAAAGACGGCGGGAGCTGGCATACCCTTGCCGCCGGAGAAATCCAGGCGGTCGGCGGTCTCCTTGGCCATTTTGTCCTTCAGCTCCAGAATGATGCGCTGGGCGATCTTCTTGCCGATGCCCGGCGCGGCAGTAAGGAACTTCTCATCTCCGGTGACAATGGACATGGCCAGCATCTCCGGGGTGCCGGTAGAGAGAATGGCCAGCGCCGCCTTGGGTCCCACGCCGGACACGCCCAGCAGCAGCTTGAAGCTGGCAAGCTCGTTGGGGGTGGCGAAGCCGTAGAGGTCGAAGATGCCCTCTGCCACATGCAGATAGGTATAGACCTTCCCCTTCTGGCCCTTTTTCAGCGCCGCAAGGGTGTTGTTGGTGGTTTTGCAGGCATAGCCAACGCCGCCGCAGTCGATCACCGCCAGATAAGGCTGGATCTCGGCCACGAGGCCCTCCAGATAATAAAACATACGGATTTCTCCTTTTATCAAACAGTCTCTTTCACGTCCCCGCTCCTGGGCAAGCGGGACGTGAAGCTGCGGGCATGGCACAATGCGATGGCCAGTGCGTCCGCCGCATCGTCGGGTTTGGGCATGGCGCTCAGCTTCAAAAGTCGGCGGGTCATGTCCATCACCTGATGCTTGTCCGCCTTGCCGTAGCCGGTCACCGCCAGCTTTACCTGCGAGGGTGTATACTCATACAGCGGGATGCCGCACCGTTCCGCCGCGCACAGCAGCACACCGCGGCCGTGGGCCACGGCGATGCCGGTGGTGATGTTCGTATTGAAGAACAGCTCTTCAATGGCGATCACGTCCGGCTTCAGCTTCCCGATCAGCTCCTCCATGTCCCGGTCGATCTGGTACAGGCGCTTGGAAAGCGGCAGGCCCGCCGGTGTGGTGATGGCACCGTAGGTCACCATATGCACTTGTGCCCGCTGTGCCTCCAGCAGGCCAAAGCCGATGGTGGCATAGCCGGGGTCGATGCCTAAGATGCGCATGGCACTCCCCTCCACATTACATTGCTCACAGTATAACAAATTCCGGCAAAATACGCAACCGCAAAAAAGGCTCCTCACCGCGCCAGCCAGTCCTCCACCACATCCATGAATGTGGACGGCGTCACCCGTCCCCGGGCCATGCTTTCCGCCAGCTGCTCCGCTGCCTGCCGGTTGGGCGTCAAACAGAAAACGGCAGCGTGTTCCCCGCCGTATTCCACATCCAGTCCGTACGCCACGCCTTCCCTTTCCCGGCTCTCCACAATCCGGTAGCAAAGCTCCTTTCCCAAACAGGAAACCTGCTTCAGCACCTCTCCGCCCATGTTTCTCACTCCCGTTTTGCGTTCTTGATTCCCCAAACACCATACTCCCTGCCCGACGCGAAACTTGTCGAGTTTTGTCAAATCCCGTATTTCTTACACATCTTTATACAGTTGCGTAAATTTTCTTCATTCACGGAAATGGGCTTGCAATCGGCGTAAAAAACGATATAATAAACTTGCATATTATGGGTATGAAACAGTCAACTCTTTACATAGGGAAAGGAAACCAACATGGAACTGAAGAATTTTGACAACATTCTCGGTATGATCCCCCAACGGGAGAAGCCTTTGCGCGTGGTTCTGGCCGGTTCTGACGGCGAGAACATGCTCCGTGGCCTGTTCATGGCGCAGGAGGCCGGCTTTGTCCAGCCCGTGCTGGTGGGCGACCGCGCCCGCACCATTACCCTGCTGGAAAAGTTGGGTCTGGAAAAGGAACCCTACACCATGGTGGAGACTGCGCCCGGCCTGAATATCACGCAGGCCGCCATCGACATCGTCAATACGGGCGATGGCGACATCCTGATGCGCGGCAACATCGGCACCCGTCAGTTCCTGATGCCCGTGCTGGACAAGAACAACGGCCTGCGCACCGACCGTATCATGAGCCATGTATCCCTTGTTTCCCTTCCGGAGTATCCCAAGCTGCTGGCTCTGTCCGACATGACTGTGGTGATTAAGCCCAATCTGCAGCAGAAGAAGCAGATCATCCGCAACACCGCCGATGCCCTGAAGGCCTTTGGCTATGAGGATCCCAAACTGGCCCTGCTTTCTCTCGTAGAGGAGGTCACCTTCCACATGGAGGACACCGTGGAGGCCCAGCGCCTTGTAATGGAGCACGCCCGCAAGCCCTTCGCCGACTGCCAGCTGTGGGGCCCCATCGCCTATGACCTGATTCTCAGCAAAGAGGCAGCCCGCCTGAAGAACTACAACTGCGACCTGTGCGGCGGCGGCTTTGACGGCATCATCGCTCCCGACCTCTCCACCGCCAACACACTGGTGAAGAGCTGGCTCATCCACGCCCACGCTGTCACCTGCGGCGCTGTGGTGGGCGCCAAGGTGCCCATCGCCCTCACCTCCCGCTCCGCGGCCGCTGAGGAGACCGAGCTGTCCCTCGCCTTCTGCGCCATTCTGGACGCATGGAGAAAGAAGAACAAAAACTAAAGAAAGCAACAAAAAGACGCCCGATGGGCGTCTTTTTATTGCTTTGTCCGTGTCATCCGAATTCATCATTCACAATGACCTAAATCCCATATATAACTACACCCGCGACTGCTGAAATTACAATCAGGAGCGTTGGCGGCAGTTTCTTATCTAAAATGCCTGTACCCGAACATGGAAGAGACCAAAAGCGCTGTCATAGCGGTAGCTTGCAGATTGACGGTTACGGCGGAAGTCCCACCAAGGCAATTTCCAAAGACCATATAGAGCCCTGTTGCAAGTACAATGCCAATGACACATGGCTTCAAACCACGCAGAACCGCCTGCACATATTTGTTCTTCAGTACGGTTTTGAGCAAAGCTGTTACCAGCAGGATGATCAGGAACGAGGGCAGAACCACCGCCAGCGTTGCAATCACCGCACCGGGAAATCCGGCCTGATTGCTGCCGACATACGTTGCCAGATTGACCATGATGGGTCCGGGCGTGCTTTCGCTGACGGCGATCATGTAGGTCAGCATGTCATCACTCAGCCAGCCATAGGACATCACCACGTCACAAATCAGCGGAATAGCTCCATACGCTCCGCCAAAGGCAAAACATCCGACTTTCAAAAAGCCGAGAAACAGATCAAGGCAGATCATTTCTTTGCACCGTCTTTCTGATCAGGTGCACCCTGCGCAATAAATACGGTCAGGCTTACGGCTGCTGCAATCAGCATCAGACTGATGGAGGAAAAATCCCACTCAAAGATATTGATGCTCAGCATGGCAGCGCAGGAACAAACCATGATTGCTCTCGGAAGCTTCTTCTTGGGCATTTTCTTTATCATAGTCATTGCAGCGTCCAGAATCAGAATGCCCACCGCGATTTTGATGCCCTTAAACGCATTGGCGATGATCGTCAGTTCCAGGAAATTGTCCAGAAACATGGAGATCTGGAAAATAACTAAAAAAGACGGAACCACGATACCGAAGGTTGCCGCCAATGCACCGGAGAATCCCGCTTTTTTGTAGCCGGTAAAGGTGGCACGGTTGATGGCGATGGGGCCGGGCGTCGATTCCGCGATGACGGTAACATTCATCATTTCATCATGGGTGATCCACTTCTTACGCTCCACACAATTGTCCTCGATCATGGAGATCATGGCGTAACCGCCGCCAAAGGTGAATAATCCAATTTTTGCAAAGGTCAGAAACAAATCAAGTATTATGTGCATTCCTGCACCTCTCCTTCCTGCGATACCCGATAATATTTCCCTGCGGCTACTCACAGCTCCTCCATCGCAGCCCCCAGGTCCACACGGTCATAAAGAAGGTTCAATGCCTCCAGCATGGCGTTGGCATTCAGGTGCTCCGGCAGGTCCAGCTTCTTCAAAAGCGCCTGCCGCTTCTGGGCGCTCCCCTCCCCGCCGGTCAGTCCCAGCGCGAAGAGATCGGCCTTGGTGATGGGGTCTTTGACGGCAGGGGTCTCCCCCTCCCCGTCCTCAAAGGTGGCTCCTGCACGCTCCAGAGCCGCCAAAAGCACCTCCGGCGACATGCCCTCCACGCCAAGCTTTCCCTCTTTCCCCGCCTTGCGTTTGCGGCGTTCCTTGCCGTGGATGTCGGGGATGTAGGCCTGCTTCACCAGCTCCTTTGGCAGTGCCCCCTTGAGGTAGTTGCGAATGACAAAGCCCGCGCCGTCGCTGTCGGTGAGGACGATGAGGCCCTGCTTTTCCGCCAATTTCCGCAAAAAGGCCAGCTTTTCCTTGTCGTTGAACACGGAGAAGCCGCCCAGCGTGATGACCGTGGCATCCACGATCTGGCTGAGGGTGTTTTTATCGTACCGCCCCTCCACCACGATGACTTCCTTGATCTTTCTCATTTCCGCTGTGCCTCCAGCCGCACCAGCAGCATTTTCAGCTCGCCCTCGGCATCAATGCCCCGCTCGCTCTTCATGCGGCGATCCAGCACCTGACACATCTTCACCGCGTCGGCACACCACGCGGCGGTGGTCTTTTTCGCCGCTGAGAGCAGCAGCTTTGCCGGATAGTCACTCTTCATGTCCCACAGCTCCATGAGCCAGTACTTGTCCCGTCCGGCGTCGATGGCGATGCGGGCGGTGTAAATGCGCCGCATCTGGCTGCCCAGCGCCGCCAGAATCAGGATCGGCTCCGTCTGCATCTTCAGCAGGTCGCCCAAAATGGCGGCGGCGCGGTTGTAATCCCCTTGCAGCACCGCGTCCGACAGCCGGAACACCTCTGCCGTGAGGACGGGATCTGCCACGGCCTCGATGTCCTTGACCGTGATGCTCTTTCCCTTGGCGTAGGCCGCGATCTTGCTGATCTCCGGGATCAGGCCCGTCATCAGTCCGCCGCAGAGGAAAATGAGATGCTCTGCCGTCTGGCGGTCGATCTCCTTGTCCAGCGCCTTGAAGCGGCGGGCGATCCACACCGTCAGGTCGCTGGCATCCTGCGCCACGAACTCCACCGTCTCCACATGGTCAGTAACGGCCTTCAGCAGCTTCTTCAGCGTGCGGTTGGGCTTGTACTCCACCGTGTCGTACACGAACACCACGCAGCAGTAGGGCGGGATATCCTCCAAAAAGGCGATCATCCGCTCCCGCTGGTCCTCGTTCAGCTTGAAGATGTCAAAATCCGTCACCACGATCAGGGTGCGCTCTGCCAGCATGGGCATGGCCTCCGCCATTTCCGACAGAGCCTGTACCATCAGGTCCTTGCCCTCTAACTTATGGTAGTTGAACTCCTCGAAGCCCGCGGGGATCAGCAGCTTGCGTACCTCGCCCAGATAATGCTCGCGGAGGTAGCTCTCCTCGCCGTGGAAGATGTAGGCACAGCCTACGTTCCCCGCCTTCAGATCGTTTTTCAGTTTTTGAAAAGCCTCGCTTTTGGTTGTCTTTTTTGCCATTGTCAGTCTCCTTGCTTCGGGAATAGATGGATGCTGCCGTGCAGATCGGTGCGGTAGACGGTGCAGTTTCGCTCCGCCAGCCGCCGCAGCACCTCCTCCGAGGGGTGTCCGTAGTCATTGTCTCCGGCGCTGATGACGACCGTCTCCGGTGTCAGCGCGTCCAGCAAAACTTTTCCGGTAGAATATTTGGAGCCATGATGCCCCGCTGCCAGAACTTCGAGGTCCGGCAGGTCGTAGACCGTTAGCAGGTGCTTCTCCGTGGCGGTATCCATATCGCCGGTGATGAGGAAGTCCCATGTTCCGCTGCTTGCCAGCACGGACAGGCCCTGATCGTTGTCATATTGCTTGCCGCCCACCGGCGGAAACACGGTCACATCCCCGCCACCGAGAGACAGGGTCTGCGCCGTTTCGATGGTCCGCACCGGCGTACCGTGTTCCTCGGCAGCACGCAGCACTTCCTGCCGCGTTCCATCCTCGCCCTCAGGCGGCACCAGAAGGTTCTCTACCTCTATGCGGCAGAGCAGGTCCGCCACGCCGCTGACATGGTCGGCGTCGTAATGGGTCAAAATCAGATAGTCCAGCGTGGGATAGCCCATGGTGAGCAGTTGATCCGCCGCAATATCGCCTGCGGCAAAAAAGCTGTTGCCGCTGCCGCAGTCCACCAGTGCGCAGGTGGATTCTCCCGCCAGCACGATGCTCTGCCCCTGCCCCACATTCAGTATGACGGGATGCAGCCCGTCCCTCCGGTGGGTACCCAGCGCCACCGTCACCACAAGGCTCAGCGCGGCGCAGGAAATCGCCAATGGCCAGCGTTTCTTCCCCTTCCCGAAATACGCGACGGCCAGCAGCAGATAGAAGAAAATCAGCCAATACCACAGATAGGGATTTGCGGTATAGACCGCGTGGTACGGGACCTTCGCCATGAGATGAGCCATCCAGAGGATGTACTTTGTCAAAAGCTGCGGCAGGAAGGCCAGCAGCGCCGCCGGTGCATGCCAGATCAGACCGAGGGCCACACATCCCAGCCCCAGCATAAACACCGCGCTGACGGCGCTCAGGCACAGCAGGTTGCTTAGAGGCGAAATCAAACAGAGGATTCCGAAATAATACACCGACAGAGGTGTGGAAAAGACCAGGGCCCCAAGGCTGGCCGACAGGGACGCGGCCACAAAGGTATAGACCTTTCCACGGTTCCGGTCCCAGATCAGCCAGTGATACAGCCGCGGTGTCAGCCATAAAATGCCCGCCATGGCGGCAAAGGACAGCTGCAAGCCCACCGACGCAATGGCGAAGGGATTTTGCAGTAGGATGAAAAACAGGGCTGTCAACAGGGATGTTGGGCCGTCACTTTCACGCCGCAGCAGCGGCGCGGCTAAAAACAGCGACAGCATGACGCACGCTCGTACCACTGAGGGGTTGGCGCCGGTCAGCAGTGCGTAAAACATTAGAATGGGGATGGCACAGAGGGCCACCAGCCGTTTCCGGTGCCGTCCCAGAAGCAGCACGCACATGGACAGCAAAAAGCCGCAGTGCATACCAGAAACGGCGGTAATGTGAGTCAGGCCCGCCTCGGAAAGGTCGTTTGCCGCCTGCGGAGAGAGGCCGCTGCGGTCTCCGGTCAGCACGGCGGTAAGAAAGGCCGCCGTGTCCTCAGCAAACAATTCGCTGATCTCCTGCTGCATGACGCGGCAGAGCCGCTTGGGCATCCAGCGGAGGGCATCCGGGTCTCCCCTTCCGGTTTCAGGTTTACCCCGGCTGTAGCCTAAGAGAAAGATGCCTTTTGAAGTAAAGTTGGTCAGCTCCGTCTCCCGCACGCGGGCCGCGGAGCGGAAATACACAGCATCCGTCACCGTCTCACCGGGCCGCAGGCCCAGCAGCACGGCATCGCCGTAATAGTTCACCTTTGCGGGCAGACCCTCGATGCGCACGGTGACCTTTGCGCCGTAGTCCGTGGACACGGCGTAGTCCGTCAAGGTCATGGTAACGGTCTGCTGGGTTTCCGCAAGGGCCTCCATGGGCTGCTGCACCAGCCGGATGTAGAGCCAGTTCCAGCCCAGTGACAGCGACAGTGCGGTGAAAATCAGCACGCCGCGACGCCGCCACGTTTCGGGCAGCAGCAAAGTAATGCAGCCAAGCAGCAGGCATACGCCCGCCAGCGGCAGCAGCCATGTGTGCGGCAGCAAATACTGCGCCAGAAAGACGCCAAAGGAAAAGCTGCCGGCAAAGACAGCCAATCGTCTCATTTTACACTCGGCGGTGTGGGGTCGTCGGTACGGCCCAGCAGATAGTCGGTGCTGACGTGGTAGTAGTCGGCCAGCTTGATCACCGCTTCCACTGGAATCGCACGGATTCCCTTTTCGTAACGCCGATAGACATTCGGCTGCATCCCCAAATACGCAGCAATCGTCTTCTGCTTTACATCATTATCTTCGCGCAGCTCATAAATTCTACGAAAATACAACCAAATCACCTCAAAATGAGGTTACCATTTGGTTTCTTTTTTATGCTCAAAACGAACCGTTTGGTTCTTTATTTCATTTTAACACAGTTGCGCTTGTCTTTGAACCCCCATTTTCTTTGGATTCGTGGGAGACATTTCTTTTTGAAAAAGAAATATCCCCCACACCCCGAAAAGAAAACCCGGGGGCGTTTCGACTCGCCCCCGGACCTCCAAAACGACACAAAGGGGAGGGACTGCGGTCCCTCCCCTTTGGAGTTCCCACCTGGGGATGGATTCCAAAGGAAGGGGCCGCAGCCCCTTCCTTTTGGTCGTTTTAAGGGGAGGTTTGGAGGGGGAAATCGAAATCCCCCTCCTATGTCTCTCTTTGACCGGGCGCGGCCGTTTCTCTCTTCAAGAGAGAAATGGGGGCGCATTTGCTGCCATCAACATGGCGATTGCACAGGTGGAC
>JAZRCP010000111.1:0-16086 GCA_045659825.1 Dysosmobacter sp.
GCCATCCAGCACAAGGCTGGCATGCAGGATTCCGAGTGCATCATCGCTGTGAACAAGAACGACACCGCTCCCATCTTCGAGATCGCCGACTACGGCATCTGCGGCGACCTGTTCAAGGTCACCCCGCTGCTGATCGAGGCCATTAAGGCTGCCAAGGCAGCAAAGTAAGATCGCGATGTATATAAAAAGAAGGGGCACAAAAGTGCCCCTTCTTTTTACTCGACTGGCAGATACGGGAAAGGGTTGCAATCAACCCGAAAACTTGTTAAGATAAATGAAAAATGAATGGGAAGGGGGCGGAAGCTGTGGTGATTCATCAGTCTGCAGAGGACTATCTGGAAACCATTCTGGTTCTGCAGCAGGAGAGCGGACAGGTTCGCTCCATTGACATTGTCAACAAGCTTGGATATTCCAAGCCCAGTGTCAGTATTGCCATGAAGAAGTTGCGGGAAAGCGGCTATATCTCCATGGCGGCAGATGGGCTGATTACCCTGAATGAAAGTGGGTTGGAAGTTGCCAAACGAGTGTACGGACGGCATACGACTATCACAAAGCTGTTTACGATACTGGGTGTATCTTCGGAGCAGGCGGCAGAGGATGCCTGTAAAGTGGAACACGATCTGAGTAAGGAAACATTTGACCGCATTTGCGAGTTTGTACGCAAGCAGGAAGCATAAAAATGAACCCCGGATTTGCTGGAAAGCAAGTCCGGGGTCTTCTTATGTGATCACATAAATGTACACAGTAGGATCGGCAGGAAAATAGCCGGGATCAGGTTCATAACCTTAATATTTGTGATCTTCAGCATATTCAAAGAGATAGCGATGATCAGGAGGGAACCGACACAGGACATTTCGGCGATCACAGCGTCGCTCAGCAGAGGAGCAAGGACGGATGCCAGCATAGCGATGCCACCCTGATAGAGCAGGATGACGATGATGGAGAGTGCCACACCGATACCCATGGAGGCACTGAAGACGATGGAACTGATACCGTCCAACAGGGATTTCGCGTAGAGCGTGGTGTGATTGCCGGAAAGGCCGCTGTCCAGCGAGCCCACAATAGACATGGCTCCGACGCAGAACAGCAGGCTGGCAGTCACAAAGCCTTCGGAAACAGGAGAGTTTTCTCCTGCTACTTTGGCAAGCTTTCGCTGGAACCAGTCACCAAGACGATGTACCCACTTATCAAGATCCAGAAGTTCGCCAATCAGTGCGCCCAGCGCAATGGAAATAATGGCGATTAGTGTGTTTTGGCCCTTCAGAGAACCGCTGATACCAATATACATCGTGCAGAGAGCAAGACCCTGCATGATAATGGTTTGCAGCCGATCGCCTAAGTCTGCGCTGTTGGCAGGGAGGAGTCTGGAAAACCGCTTTGCCAAAAAGGCCAGCAGCAGTCCAACGGCAGAACCTGCCAGAACAGCCAGAGCATTTACGATGGTACCTGTCAGCATGGTAAATCACTCGTTTCTTTTGAAAATTTCAATCAAATCCCGTACAACAATGCTGCCTAACAGCAGTCCGGCTGTGGCGGGAACCCAGGGATTACTGGCTGGAACACTGCGGCGGCCGGGAGGGGGAGCCTCCATTTGCTGTGTCGGAGCCGGCTCTTCCGGACTGAAAACCACTTTCTGGTGCAGGATGCCGCGGCTGCGCAGTTCTTTTCGCATCACACGGGCAAGGGGGCAGCCAAAGGTTTTGGAGATATCCGTGACCTGGAGCTGGCAGGGGTCCAGTTTGTTTCCGGTGCCCAATGCCATTACCAGCGGAATCTCCAGACGCTGCGCGGTTTCTGCCAGATCCAGCTTACAACTGACCAGATCAATGGCGTCTACAATGTAGTCATACCGGCAGACTGCGGGAAAGAACCGGTCGCGGTTGGCTGCGTTATAAGTCCCATGAACCGGGTGAAGCACCGCATCCGGATTGATGTCGCGGATGCGGGCGGCGACTGCCTCTGCCTTTGGCATTCCTATGGTGGAGGTCAGTGCCTCCAGTTGGCGATTGATATTGGAGGTGGAGACTTCGTCGCTGTCCACCAGTGTAAGTTCTCCGACACCTGCACGGGCCAGACATTCCGCTGCGTAGCTACCAACACCACCCAGACCGAAAATGATCACATGGGCATTCGCGAGGCAATGCTGTGCATCGGTGCCCCACAGCATTTCATTTCGCATAAAGCGTTCGCTCATGCAGGAACCTCCTTTGAGATACTTAAAAGAGGAGTCGGCGTGCAGCCGACTCCTCAGAGATCGTGGGATGATCAGCCTACGAACTGCATGCCAAAGCTGCTCTGTTCGATTTTGCTGTCAGCAGAGAGAGTGTTATAGTAGGCGGTCACTTCTTCGGAAGCCAGTTCATCGGACACAACAGCCTGCCAGCGGGGCAGATCTGTGCCGGAGAAGAACATGACATGATAGCCATAGGTAGTCTCCACAATGTCCACATCGCCCACTTTGCGGTTGGCATCGAAGATCCAGTCGTTGAACTCGCTGACCATCTGCCCCTGATAGACGCGAGTGTACAGACCGCCGACATACTTGGAGCTGTCGCTGGAGTGTTCCTGCGCCAGCTGGGCAAAGGAGTCCTCGGTGGCTTCGCCGGACTTCCACTGAGCCAGGATGTCTTCGGCCTTCGCCTTGGCAGCGGCCTTCAGCTCTGCCTGCTCAGCTTCATAACCTTCTGCGCCGGAGGTGAGTTTGCCGGCCTCGGGCTGAATCAGGATGTGGCGGACATTCACAGTATCATAGGTTTCACGATAGCGCTCGCGGAAGAGTGCCACATAGTAGCCATTGGTGCCTTCCAGGATCGCAGAGTCTCCCTCTTTTCGGGTGTCATCAAACAGCCAGTCGGTGACAATGTCACCGGTATGGGAGGCGCTTTTACTGGAGCTGTAGGAGAAGTCGCCTGCCAGATCTTTCAGGGCTTTGCCGCTCTCCAGATCCGCCAGAATGGCGTCGGCAGCATCCTTGGCATCCGCCATTGCAGCAGCTTTTTCTTCCTCGGTAGCGGCTACAGTATTGCCATCGGCATCCTTGGTTTCTTCGGGATCGCCGTTGATGAATACATATTCGTAGGAAACCTTGTCGTAGCTGTTCGGATTGGCAGCATAGCGTTCTTCCAGCTCGGCATCGGTGTAGGACAGGGCCTCATGGCGGCTGGCCATATAGGCCTCAAACTGGATGGCTTTCAGCAGGTGCTCGCCATAGACCTTTTCGGTCATCTCAGCACCCAGCATATTGGTCAGATATTCATCGGTGGAAATATTGCTGTTTGCTGCTGCGGTCTTCAGTTGGGACATGACGTCCTCATACTCGGCCTGTACGCTTTCGGGATAGACATAACCTTCCGCTTCGGCTGCCTTGAGAGCGTTCTGAACTGCCGCAATTTCAGAAGCGGTTTTCTGTAGGAAATATTTGTGCCAGGTTATGCCTTCTTGGATACCCAGCATAATGGCGGCAGTACTATTGATAGTCTGGCTCTGTGCGGGGATAGAAGCATCAAAACCCAGATAGCTGAGGATATAGTAATTGTCGTTATAGAAGCTGCTGAAGACATTCTGGTAATAAAAATTGGTTTCAACAGAAGTGAACTTCACACCATCCACAGTGACAGCCGTACTGTTCTTCTGGATGAAGTTGGAACGCCAGATCAATGATACGGCGATCACCATGACAAAAATCGCGGCAACGATGCCGTACACGGTATTGCTGCGTTTTTCTTTTTTGCGCTGTTCAGCTTCCTTTACAACCTTGGGATCGACCCAACCGGAGTTGGCCAGTTCCTGACGGTTCTTCTTTTCTCTTGATGCGCTCATAATATGATTCAGTCCTCTCAAGTAATGGGGTAGTAATCACGGAAATTACATACCTAATAATTATAATTGATAACACCTGATTGTGCAAGGAAAATCTTAAACTGTGTTCCTGAAAACAAACTGAAAAGGAGATGCTTCTGAAAAATAAAGTACCCCGCAGAAGCCGTGTAGACCCCGTTATAACCTGCACCTTTACGGACAGGTGGGTCGCCTCCAACTGGCTTTACCGCTTCCAACATCCAACCGCAAACAGCAGTCGGGAGGCCTGCGAACCACAAGTTGATCCGGCATCCCGTATAACGAAATGTGGGTTAAAAAAAGGTCTATCACGAACCCCGCAGGGTATTTAGATTCTTAGAAAGAATTACTCTTCTTCGTCGCTGAACAGGTTTTCCATGAACAGCTCGTACACGGCTTCCTCTTCTTCCTCGGAATCCAGCGTGGACAGCAGCGTCTCACCGTCTTCCTGCAGGACCTTCAGGATCACCAGACCATTGTCGGGATCATCTTCGTTTTCGCCCTCGGTTTCGGCGGGGAAAAAGGCCTGATACAACTGGCCGTTATGCTCCAGTGCGTCCACAAATTCCAGGACGAACTCTTTGCCCTCGTCATCCGTTACGGTGATAAAAGTCGGGCCGAAATCTTCACTCATGGGGTGGCCTCCTTTTGTGTGATGACGGTATTGTACCTGAAATCTTACAGGATTGCAAGGGCGTGAGAAGTGAAAAAGAGGGAAAGACTGTCGCTTTTACGGGGTATATCCTGCCAAATAAGCAGAAAAATATGCAGGGAAGAAACATTTTTTCGGCAAAATAGGATGTTTTCATGGTTGACATGGAGTGGTACAATAAAATAGATAATCTGGTGTACTATGAACCTTTGACGGAAACAGAAGGTTTTACCATAACTCACGCAGAAGGAGGAACCCGGTTTTGGAGCACAAGAGACAACAGCCGAAGAAACGCAAGAAAAGTGTAGCCAGACGGATTTTCAGGGTAATCGGAGGAATTTTCCTGACCCTGTTTACTGTAATTCTGATAGGTATTTGTACAACAGCGATGCTGGGAAGCATCTTTATGAAGTACGTTGACACCACGCTGGCACCGACGCTGCAGGTGAATGCGGATGACTATACCATGAAGCTCAGTTCCATTGTCTATTATGAGGACAAGGAAACAGGCGATTGGGTGGAATATCAGACCGTGCACGGAAACGAGAACCGCATCTGGGTAGACATTGAGGATATGCCAGATACTTTGTGGCAGGCGGCGGTAGCCATCGAGGACGAGCGTTTTTTCCAGCATGAAGGCGTGGACTGGAAACGAACCGGCGGTGCAGTGCTGCACATGTTTATCGGCATGGAAAACACCTATGGCGGTTCCACCATTACTCAGCAGATGCTGAAAAACATGACGAAGGACAATAAGCCCTATGTGAACCGCAAGGTGCGCGAAATTTTCCGAGCATTGGAGTTCGAGAAGAATTACACCAAGGAGCAGATCCTCGAACTCTACCTGAACATGATCTATCTGGGCAAAGGATGCTATGGCGTGCAGACGGCGGCACAGTATTACTTTGGAAAAGATGTTTCGGAACTGACGGTGGCGGAATGTGCTTCGCTGATTGCCATCACCAATAACCCCTCGCTGTACGGCCCCATGTATGATGTGACATACACGCGGGATGACGGCACCACGGTAACGCCCCGCGAGCTGAATAAGAAGCGTCAGGGCCTGATTTTGGACAAAATGGGGGAGGTTGGTAAGGACGGTACCGTCGAGGATGGCTTCACGCCCTATCTGACCGCAGAAGAAGTAGAAGCGGCCAAGGCAGAGGTCCTGCAATTCACCGACGGTTCCACGGATGCGGAGGACATCGTGGCGGCTGCCACGGGCGGTGTTGAGGTCGACTCCTGGTTCATTGACGAAGTCATCCGCGATGTCCGCGATGATCTGGCCGAGGAACTGGGAATCACGCAGGAAGAGGCTCTTATCCGCATCTACAACAGCGGCTATAATATCTACACCACGCTGGATACAGAGATTCAGGAAATTGCGGAATCTGTTTATGAAGACCGCAGCAATCTGGATCTGACCAGCCGAGATGGACAGCCGATCCGTTCCGGCATTACCATCATTGATCCCTATACCGGAAACATCGTAGCGACTGTAGGCGACATGGGACCCAAGGAAGGCAACTTACTGCTTAGCTACGCTACCGATAAGCGGCAGGTAGGTTCCTCCATTAAGCCGCTGACGGTGTACGCACCTGCTCTCGATGCCGGTGCCGTGACCCCGGCAACGACCTTTGATGACTACCCCATTGAGATCCTGCCGGACAGCACGACGCCTTGGCCCAAGAACTCTCCCAATAAGTACAGAGGCTGGACAACGGTGACCGCCGGTGTGCAGCCCTCCATCAACACCATCGCAGTGCAGACGCTGCAGAGTGTGGGTGTGGCAGAGGCCTTTGCGTTTGCAACCGAGAATCTGAATTTGGGACTGGTCTCTGCCGATATGGACCGAAGCCCCCTCGGCATGGGCGGCCTGACCTACGGTCTGAATACCGAGGAAATGGCGGCGGCCTATGCGGCGTTTGTCAATAGCGGTGTGTATACGGAGCCCCGTACCTATGTGCGGGTCACGGACGCATCTGGAAATGTGATTCTGGAGAACGAGGCTGAAAGCCACGTTGCCATGAAAGAAAGCACCGCCTATCTGATGAACAAGCTGCTGAAAAACGCTGTTGCTGCCGGTACCGGTACGCAGGCTCGCTTCAGCGGCATGACCATTGCGGGTAAGACCGGTACGACTTCCGATAACTATGACCGTTACTTTGTGGGGTATACGCCCTACTATGTGGCGGCTGTCTGGACGGGTTATAAGTACAGCGCTAAAATCAGCTATGACGGCGGAAACCCGGCTATCACCATGTGGAAGCTGGTGATGGAGCAGATCCATCAGGAGCTGGAGAATAAGGATTTCTCCAAACCGGATAGTGGTCTGAAAACTGTGACTGTCTGCGCGGACAGCGGCCTGCTCTGTACACCGGCCTGTCTGGCGGATGTCCGCGGTACCAGCCGGTCCTTTACTACGGAAGTGCCTGAGTCTCTGGCACCTACGGAAGAATGTACGCTGCATGTGATGAAGGATTACTGCACGGAGGGCAAGTGTCTGGCAACCATGAACTGCTCACCGGAGTGCGTGACGCAGGTGGGCGTTCTGGATTATGTCCGTATCGACTATAACGCGGGCATCACAGAAGAGAAGGACAAGATCAAGGCGGCGGAGGATGATCCGTACCTGTTGACCAATATGGAGAAGGCCATCGGCCTTGTTCCTACCATCGCAGAGGATGGCACGGAAGTCTATCCGGAGGTTATTGGTTGTCCTGTGCACTCCACAGCCTTCCCCTTTAACCCGGAGTATCCCTATCTGGATCCCAATGATCCCAACTATATCCCGCCGGTGTCCGGCGAGGAAGGTGATATACCGCTGATTCCCGACGTGCCCGTGGAACCTTCAGAACCGGATGCTCCGATAGAGGACCCCACCGGAGGTTTCGGTGACGCCACAGTCGAGTGGTGGAGATCTTTAGGGTTATAATCAAAGAACCGGAAGCAACAGCTTCCGGTTCTTTTTGTATCCAGTGCTTCCGGCAGGGAAGCGGACTTGTTTATAGAATTGCCTTCACTTGCCGAGAGGACAATTAGGTCAGTGGCAGGGCTTGCAGCCAAGGCACAATCCACCCTCACCCAGTTGCACGAGATATGCTTTCGTGACCTCAACGCCTGCGGCGATGCGGGGAAGCACCAGATCGAACACCGTAGCACCGGCATACATAACACAACCAGGCAGGCCCATCACCACGGTACCGTCTTCGTAATATCCCAGCAGGAACATGGTGCCGGGCAGGACCGGAGCACTATAGGTGACGATGCTTGCACCGCTCTGCCGAATGCCGCCGTGCGTGTTATCGTGGGGGCCACGCTCATGCCGTCGGTGCAGAGAATGGTTCGAATCAACTTTATACGCTCGCCTCCAGACAGTCGGTTTCGTTTCCGGCACCACGTGGAGCGCTTCTGCAGCCACAGATGCCGCACCTCATACGCTTTTCTGGCGTGATACTCAGGTGAGATTAACGATACGATTATGATGCCGGTTTCAGGGGGAAAGTCAAGGCGGATGTTTCGCCTTGACGGGGGAAAAGGGAGGTGTTATTCTAATAAAAGAAGAACGAAAAGAGGTGGTTGCGTGCTGAAGGACATGTTAGAGATTCGCTGTGGTGTGACCGCAGTGATCGGCGGCGGCGGAAAGACTACCCTCCTCCGAATGCTGGGTGAGGAACTGGCACAGCACCACAGCGTACTGCTGTGTACCACCACTAAGATCATGCCCTTTGCGGGGATCCCGTGGGCGGAAACGGCAGAAGAACTGGATCACCTGCGTCGGCAGCATTGCTTGCTCTGCGCGGGAACGTTTCTGCCGGATCACGGAAAGCTGACGGCACCGCAAATGCCCATGGCGCAGCTTGCAGCGTGGTTCGACTATATACTGGTAGAGGCTGACGGTTCCGCGCAGCGTCCCTTGAAGGCCCACGCTTCCCATGAGCCCGTCATTCCCATGGAAGCAAACCAGACGATTTGTGTAGTGGGCGCTTCCGGCTTTGGCCGAGCCATTGCAGAGGCAGCTCACCGCCCTGAACGGTATGCTGCGCTGGCAAAAACCACGGTGGATGCCATTGCCACCCCGGAGACAGAAGCGGCTGTCTTACTGTCAGAAAGACTGCACGATAGGATTTTTGTGAATCAAATTGAGACTGCAGAGACACTGGAATATGCGCAGATGCTGGCAAAATGTCTGGCATGTCCGGTATTGGCAGGCAGTCTTTGGGAAGGGGAGTATGTGGTATGCTCGTACTGATACGCGGTGCCGGGGATCTGGCTACCGGCATTGCCTTGCGGCTGTGGCGGGCCGGATTACAGGTGGCTATGACCGATATAGAAAGACCCACCGCCATTCGCCGGACGGTCTGCTTTTCCCAGGCAATCGCGCACGGGGAGACCGTGGTGGAGGATGTGAAGGCCGTACGGGCAAACAACGCTGCACAGGTGCGTTCCCTGTTGCAACAGGGCGTGATCCCGGTGCTGGCAGATCGGGCTGGAGAATGCATCCCTGTTTTGCAGCCGGATGCGGTGGTGGATGCTATTCTTGCGAAGAAGAATCTTGGCACGAACATCACCGATGCGCCAACTGTGATCGGAGTTGGTCCCGGGTTTACCGCTGGCGTGGATTGTCATGCCGTGGTGGAGACCATGCGGGGTCACACCCTCGGTCGGGTGATCTGGGAGGGCAGTGCCATTCCCAACACCGGAATCCCCGGACTGATCGGTGGCTTTGCCGGTGAGCGGGTGCTGCGAGCTCCGGCAGATGGTGTATTCCATCAACTGCTGGAGATCGGCGCACAGGTGCAGGAGGGGGACATCGCCGCAACGGTAAATGGCGAGCCCATGGTTTGCACGCTGACAGGCGTACTGCGGGGGATTTTGCCGGACGGAACACCGGTCCACCAGGGGATGAAGGCCGGAGACATTGACCCAAGATGTAAAGTGGAACACTGTTACACTGCCTCTGATAAGGCACTCTCTGTGGGCGGAGGCGTGCTGGAGGCCATTTTGCGCCACAGCGGGATTCTGAAGGAGGAAAACACATGGCAGAAAACGAAGTGAAGCTGACCAAACTGGCAAAGTGTGCCGGCTGCGGCGCCAAGGTAGGCGCAGGCGTGCTGTCTCAGCTGCTGGAGGGGATTCAGGTCCACTACGATCCCAATCTGCTGGTGGGCTTTGACAAAAGTGACGATGCTTCGGTATACCGGGTGTCTGATGATCTGGCGCTGGTACAGACGGTGGATTTCTTTCCACCCATTGCGGACGATCCCTATCTGTTCGGCCAGATCGCCGCGACCAACGCCCTTTCGGATGTGTACGCCATGGGTGGTGAGCCGAAGCTGTGCTTGAATATCATGGCGGTTCCTGCCAAAATGCCTCATTCTGCTGTACACGATATGCTGCGGGGTGGCTATGACAAGGTCTATGAGGCCGGTGCGCTGATCACCGGTGGCCACTCCATTCTGGATGATGAGCCGAAATACGGCCTGGCCGTGACCGGTTTTGTGCATCCTGACCGTGTGCTGACCAATTCCGGTGCTAAAGCCGGAGATGTGCTGCTGTTTACAAAACCGCTGGGCATTGGTGTACTGACCACCGGAAGCAAGGCGGATTTGGTGTCTGCGGAGAGCATGGAACTGGCCTACCGGCTGATGACCACGCTGAATAAGACGGCCCGTGATGCGATGGTGAAGTACCGTGTCCACGCCTGCACGGATGTGACGGGCTTTGGCATGTTAGGCCATCTGTATGAAATGGCGCAGGGCAGCGACGTGGAAGTGGAGCTGCATACGGACAAAGTTGATTTCATTCCCGAGGCGCTGGAACTGGCCCGCATGGGTATCCTTCCTGAGGGCATGTACCGCAATCGCGCCTTTGCAGCCTGCGGTGTGGAGGAAGGAGAAGTGGAACTGTGTAAGCAGGACCTGCTGTACGACCCTCAGACGGCCGGTGGTTTGCTGATGGCAGTAGACCCCGAGGATGCGGATGCCCTGTTCGCGGAACTGCAGGGCTGTGTGCCCAGCGCGCAGCGTATCGGTGTGGTACGGGAGTATCAGGGCGGAAAGCGGATTTTCCTGAAGTAACAGTTCTTGCGTAAGCTTCACAGGTGTGGTACGCTGAGAAAAACGGGAAAGGGTGACGAAGGTGGAACACCGTTTATCTGCCGGAAAGCTGCTGGATGAAAAGGGATGCCTGCGGGAGGCTGGCTATGCCACCTCACTGGTGCGGGAATATGACCGGCGGGACATCAAGGCCCCGGCACTGCGCATCAAGGAATGGGACTATTACCTCATCTACAATGACCGCTTCGGCATTGCATTGACGCTGGATGACAACGCCTATATGAGCATGCTCAGCGCCTCCATTTTAGATTTTACCAAACCGACGGAACGGACAGTTAGCCCCATCGGTGTGCTGCCCATGGGAAAGACGAATTTGCCATCTTCCAGCGCGTATGGCGTCAGCCATCTAATGATCGGAAAGTCTGAGTTTACCTTTACTGTGGAAAACGGCGTACGGCATTTGAAAGCCCATCTGGACAACTTTGCCAATGGGAAGCCCTTTGACGCGGATATTCTGCTGACAGAGGAACCGGAGGACAGCATGGTCATTGCCACGCCGTTCCCTGATGCCCCTAAGGCGTTTTACTACAATCAGAAAATCGTAGGCATGCGTGCCTCTGGTACGGTCAATGCCGCAGGTACGGAGTATCGATTTGATCCCAAGGATAGCTTTGGCTTGCTGGACTGGGGACGCGGTGTCTGGACGTACAGCAATACCTGGTATTGGGGTGCCGGTCACGGAGAAGTGGACGGCCGTGTGGTGGGTTTCAATATCGGCTATGGCTTTGGCGATACCTCCGCTGCCAGTGAAAACATGATTTTTGTGGACGGCAAGGCCCATAAGTTTGAAAACGTTAGTTTCAATATTCCCAAAACGGCTGAGGGAAAGGACGATTTCCTTTCTCCATGGACCTTCACTTCCTCCGAAGGCCGGTTTGAAATGGATTTCATGCCGGTGTTGGACCGTGCATCCCGCACCAGCGTACTGGTGATCGAGAGCGACCAGCATCAAGTATTCGGCAAATTCAATGGCCGCATGGTGTTGGATGACGGCTCTGTGATAGAATTGAAAGACTTCCTCGGCTTTGCAGAAAAAGTAAAGAATCGCTGGTAAAAGGAATCCCCCGTGCCGCTTGGCACGGGGAATCTTATGTTTAGTAAGCAGATTCCATGGCCTGGATCTGTTCATACAGCCGGTCGTTAACCGGGACGGCAATGCCGTGCTTTGCCGCCAAACGGCGGATTGTGCCGGCAAACAGATCCACTTCGCTTTTACGACCGGCCTTGCTGTCCTGCCGCATGGAGGTCTCTCCGTCTGCGGGGAAGGTATCGAGAATGGAGACCCAATTGTTGATGTGGGCCTCGGACAGCAGGACGCCTTCGGCGTTTGCCACCTGAACAACTTCCCGCATGGCGCCCAGCATGGTTTCGCGGGCTTCTCCGGCAGATTGGATGCCGCCATAGCCGCAGCGGTACACCATGGTTGTCTGGTTACAGCCGGTATTGCACAGTAGCTTGCTCCACATCTGGGTGCGGATATCCTCGGGCACAGAGAAAGGAAAATCAATTCCCTCCAGGAAGGCGGTCAAGCGGCGGAAATGGGCATCATCTGTTCCGGTCGGAATACCAAGAGCCAGTTCACCGATGGGATTTGCGGTGACACAGGTTCCTTCTTTTTTCGCAGACATTTTCTGTGCGATACACCAGACTACCTGTTCCGGAGAGAAAGCAGCACTCAAAACTTCTTCGCTGCTGATGCCGTTTAGAACGGAAATGAGAGTGGTTTCCGGTGTGACCAGATGGCGGCAGGTGGAAATAGCAGCATCCAACCCACCAAACTTCACGGCAAAGACCAGCAGGTCCACAGGCTCAGTTGCTTTCGCAGCATCCACATACTGAAGATCGCAGGCTTCGCCGTTGAAAGAAAAGCCCTCCTGACGATAACGCTGTGTGCGTGCGGCGTCTGCCAGTACAAGGACGTGGTCGCGGCCCAGCGCGCAGGTGAACAGGTGGGCATACAGGGTGCCCAATGCACCAAGGCCGATAATACCAACGGTTTTGATATCGTTCATAGAATTTCCTCCTATACGGAAAAAGCGGCGGAAGGTTCCGCCGCTTTGATTTGTTGTTAATTTACGCGCTCCAGCCACTTCAGGTCATAGGGTTCGAACACGACCTTTTCGTAAGCGTCCACATCCATCAGTACGCCGGTCCAGTCAGAGTGGATATCGCCGTTCTGCTTGATGAGGATATCGTACAGAATGTCGTAGGTCACGCCGTCCACGGGGTCAGTTTCCACGATGGTGGAGTAGGGGAGCGTCTTATGATAGGTCATTTCCATGCCCTTGTAGTCAAAATGGAAGCCATTGCGCATGCGGCAGCCGTCCAGACCGGTGTATTTGGCGATCTGCTTCAGATCTTGCAGGATCTTGTCGCCCTCAGTCTCGTAGAGATTTTCGGGTGTGGTGGCCGTATAGTCAAAACGGAACTGGATGGATGCGCCGGGAACCTTCAGGAAACGCTCCATAAAAGCGGGCAGGTTCTCTGCGGGATAGTTCTTATACAGCACGCAGTTGATGCGGAAGGGGACCTGCAGGCGGGCCAAGAGTGCATCATTGGACTCCACCACATATTTCTGCATATGACGGGAGACGTTGATGCAGGTGATCTTGTCCTTATTACGCTCGGCAAATGCCAGAATATCCTCCTCGGACTGGCACTCAGATACAGGTAGAGTGGTGTTGATATAGACCTTGTGGGTGGTGGGAATCTGGTCCAGCATGATCTGGAGCTTTTCGATGTCGGCAAAGGGTTCGCCGCCGGTAAACACAAAGTCACAGTAGGGGGTAATGGAATCCATGCGCCGGATACTCTGGCAGATCTTTTCCAGAGAGAAGCCTGTCAGATCGGCGTATTCTCCTTTATTGATGCAGAAAGGACAATGGTTGTTGCAGTCATAGGGGACGAAAACCGTCACCGTTGCGCCGCCTTCCCGCGTCTTATAGGGATGTTTCATGATACTGATCGACCTTTCGTTCGATATATTGAGACGGAACAGAATCCGCTTATCAGATGTAATGCATACTGATTTATTCTAATGGATTTTTAACGTAAGGTCAAGAGAGAAGCGGAGAAAAAAGCATACATTTTAGAGAAATATCGGTTTTTTTAAAAACAAATGCAAAAGCTTAAAATTTTGAAATGATTGTAAATTCGATCTGTGCAACCTGTCAGCGGGGTATACAGGGGCGGAAAAAGATGATATACTGAAACAAATTTTCGGAAAGGAGGGGCGGGCTGATGGAACAGATTTTACAGCCGTTTCAAGCGGTACTGGCATCCTTTACCGCCTTTTTAGCGGAACATCCGCTGCTTGGTGTGTGGTTTACGACTCTTTCCCGCTTTCTCTTTCCGGTGCTGGCGGTCCTGATTTTGTACCGGGCTGTGCGGGCGCTTTTAAAGATGCCCCATACGCCTGAAGTCTGGGCGCAACTGAGTCTGCCTAACGGCACGCCTATCCTGCTGACCCACTGGGAAAATATCATCGGACGCAGCCGCATGGCGGATGTGTGCCTGAATTACCCAAGCATTTCCCGCCAGCATGCGGCACTGTGCCGTGGTGAAGACGATATCTGGAAACTATACGACCTTGGTTCCAAAGGTGGAACGGCGGTAAACGGCACGCCGGTGCAAACGGCGACCACCGTTACATTGGGCGATACCATCACGCTGGGCGGTGTGCCGCTGGTATTCCTTCCCCAGACGGTGGCAGACCGGGAGGAGGTGGAAAAGCAGCGCTATGCGGAGCGGCCTGTTGCCATCTGGCCGTCCTTTGTATGGCTGACAGTATTCCAAGCGCTGACATGCTTGCAGCTCGTCATTGCCGAGGGTGCGGCGGCGTCCCCTGCCATTCCTTTGACTTTCTTGGGCCTGACAGCCGTGATGTGGATTTATTTTGCTGTGCTGCGTATCAACCACTGTGTAGGATTTGAGATGGAGACCATAGCGTTCTTCCTTTCAACCCTGTCGCTGGCGGTGACGGCCTCCAGCGCACCGGCAAGCCTGTTTAAGCAATTTTTGGCGATTGTGTTGGGATTGGTACTGTTTCTGGTACTGGGCGTATTTTTGCGGGACCTCTCCCGCGTGCAGAAATACCGCTGGTGCATGGCAGCAGCCGCTATCGGTTTGCTGGGTATTACGTTGGTGCTTGGCAGCCGGAAATACGGCGCGGTCAACTGGATTTCCATTGGAGGGATGTCGTTCCAACCGTCGGAGATTGCCAAGATCTGCTATATTTTTGCCGGTGCAGCAACACTGGAGCGTTTGTTCCATAAGCGGAATCTGACGCTGTTTATTGTGTTGACAGGTACCTGCATCGGCCTGTTGGGCCTGATGAGCGATTTCGGCACAGCTGCCATTTTCTTTGTGACCTTTCTGGTGATTGCCTATCTGCGCTCCGGTGACTTTGCGACCCTGTCTTTGATCTGCGGTGGGGCTGTATTCGGCGCAGGGATCATTTTGAAGTTCAAACCCTATATTCTCAGCCGCTTTGCCTCATGGGGGCACGCGTGGGAGGCGGCTTCCACCACCGGTTACCAGCAGACCCGCACCATGTCGGCAGCGGCGTCAGGCGGTTTGTTCGGCATGGGGGCCGGGAATGGGTGGCTGCAGCGGATCGCCGCGGCAGACACGGACCTGGTGTTTGGTATTCTCTGCGAGGAATGGGGCTTGATCGTCGCCCTTCTGGTGGTGGGAGCCATCATTACGCTGGCGGTGTTTACGGTGCGGGCCTGTCGTGTGGGGCGATCCAGCTTCTATATCATTGCCGCCTGCGCGGCGGGATCCCTGATGGTATTCCAGACCTGTCTGAATGTGTTCGGCGCGGTGGATTTGCTGCCGCTGACGGGTGTGACATTCCCCTTTGTCTCCAATGGCGGTTCTGCCATGATGAGTGCGTGGGGGCTGTTGGCGTTTCTGAAAGCCACCGATACCCGGGAAAACGCCAGCTTTGCCATTCGGGGCGGTACGCAGAAGCGACTGACCGAACAGGCAAGAACGCGTGTCGCGTGGGACCATAATCCTTTCGAGAGAGAGGAGGCAGACGATGCGGAAGATTGAACGGCGCGCAGTCGTTTGCGCAGTACTGGCCATGCTGCTGGCAGCAGGAATGGCTGTTTTTGTATTCCGCTGGGTCACGGACGGCGGTGGATGGGCCTCCTCGGCTTTTAATCGCCATCTGTATGATAACAACGGAGTGCTGAAAGTGGGAACCATTCTGGACCGAGATGGCGATGTGCTGTCTGCGGTGGAGAATGGAGAGAGAACCTATTATGACAGCGAGACGGTCCGCAAGGCGACCCTCCACGCGGTAGGTGACCTGCAGGGCAATATCGGTACCGGTGCGCTGCATGCTTTTGCAGACCGGCTGACCGGCTACGACCTCCTGAACGGCGCCTATGGCGCGGCAAAAGGAAATGAACTCTATTTGACTATTGATGCCCGCTGCAATTACGAGGCTTATCAGGCACTGAATGGCCA
>JAZRCP010000112.1:0-2163 GCA_045659825.1 Dysosmobacter sp.
CCGGTAAAGGTCCAGGTTTCGCCGCCATCGTTGGAATAGGCAAAGAAAAGTTCTTCCGTAGCACCGGCAAATTCGCCTTTCAGGTAATATTCGCCGTTGCTATACTTAGGCTCGAAGTTCTCAGCTGTCACATCAAAAATGAGGTACAGTTCTCCGTCCGCTTTGAAAAGTCCAACCTTATAGTAAGGATGATCCTCAATTTTCTCCAGATTCTCGCCAAAAACCAACAAAGACAGACCGCCGCCGAGCAAATCCAGATCATACGGAACGATATATCGAACGCCGGTTTCTGTTGCTTCGGCAGTACAGGGCTGGCCGGGATGTGCTCTTGTGATCCTGGGTTCGCCCACATCTGCATCCTCGGGGGCCTGGATGCTCACGGTGATGAGGCCAAGTGCGCCGTCTTCTGCAAGAGGCTCGCCGCGGATGCCAAACTCGGCGGAAGCTGCAGGTGCTTCTGCATAGGTTGTACCAATGCCGCTGGCCAGTTCCAGAAGATTGTCGTTTTCCGTGCCGCTTGCTTCGGTGAAGACGCCCTCCACATCGGCGATTGGCTCAAAGCTCAGTGCGGCGGTTACCCCGATATCGGAGTGGTTGGTGAGGGTGATCGTGCGGGTCTCTTCGGACCAGGCACCTTCGACACCGCCAACATACTCGTGGGAACCGGGGTCCCAGTCGCCGGAGGAGGTCTTAATGTATGTAAAGGTCATCTCGTCCCAGACAAGGTCCACGGAAATGGTCTTGAATTCGCCTCCCGAGGGCTGGAAAATGCCGGAAACAATGATCGTGGCAGCCTCGCCGTGATCGCCAATATTCGCTTCCGCAAAAACGGTGGCCGGCATCGATGCGATCATGATCATCGCAAGAAAAAACGCAAGCAGTTTCTTCATAGTATGCAATTCCTTTCTATGAATTCAGGCGGTTCAATCTTCGATTGCCGCAAAGTAAACGTAGCCGACATCCACCCAGGTCTCGCCGCCGTCGTTGGAGTAGACCAGGCTCAGCTGCAGCTCCGATTGGATCAACTCCCAGCTCCTGCTGGTCCACACGCGGTTTTCGATGTCAACGGTAAAATTCGTGGGGTTGACCACATAGGAGCAGAGGATGGTGCCGTTGGGTTCCATCAGGGCGACCAGATGATCCTCGTTGGTGATCGTGTGCAGATTGTTGCCTGCCACGATGACGGTCGGCGTGATGGGCAGATTCAGGCGGGGAGGATAATAGATGGTATAGCTGGGTCCGCGAACATCGCTGGCATCAAATTCGACGTTGCTGCCGGTGAAACCCACCATGGTGATCTCAGGCACGGGAACATATTCAGCGGCTTCAATGCGCACGGTGATGGCACCCAGGTCATCTGCACTTTCGCTGATGCTGCCGCTCAGACCAAACTCCGCAGAAGCGGTGGCCGCATCCTCCACTGCAACTTCGACCGCAGAAGCCAGCTCCAGAACATTGTCATTTTCCGTTCCGCTGGTCTCGGTGAAAGCACCGGTGACGGTGGGGACATGTGCTTCAAAGGAAAGGGTTGCGGTCACGTCTGTATTGGAGTGGTTGGTTACAGTGATGATTCCTTTCTCGGAACCCCAGGAGCCTTCCTCCGTGATGGCATACTGGTGGGTCTCCGGGTCCCAGCCGTAGGAATAGCCCTCGGTGTAGTAAAACACCATGTCCGACCATTTAAGATCAACGGAAATGGTCTGGGTCTCGCTGCTTCCCGTGTACTGAACGACTCCGTTGACAGTGACGCTTGCCGTACCGCCGTCGGTATTGACGGATTCCTCAGCAAAGACGGGAAGCACCATTGCTGCGATCATAACGACCGCAAGAAACAGTGTGAATAATTTTTTCATAATGGGTAGTTCCTTTCTGTGAAATGATATTACTGTTTTGTAATGGTCACAGTCACCGTGCCGACCTTGCCGGCGGTTTCGGCAGTCAGGCTGCCGCCGAGGGTCAGGGCAACAGAGCCGGAGGGAGCCGCATCTCTTGCGGTGCCGACTGCGGTTGCCAGGGTCAGCACATTGCCGGAGAAGGTGCCGCTGACGGTCTGCACCGCTGCGGTATAGGAGAAGGCTGCCCGAATGCCCACATTGGAATGATTGGTGATGGTGATCTCGTTTCCGCTTGCAGACCAGGAGCTTCCTGCGCTGCCCACATACT
>JAZRCP010000113.1:0-23692 GCA_045659825.1 Dysosmobacter sp.
CTCATCACCGGCAGCGTGGAATTTGCCGATCTGGGCCTTGTGGTGACGGACGAACAGCACCGCTTCGGCGTGGCCCAGCGATCCGCGCTCTCCGCCAAGGGGCAGCGTCCCCACACGCTGGTCATGTCCGCCACCCCCATCCCCCGGACGCTGGCTCTGATCCTTTACGGCGATCTGGACGTATCCATCATCGACCAGCTGCCCCCGGGCCGCCAGCCCATCGAGACCTTCGCCGTCCCCAGCAGCTACCACCCCAGAGTTTACAACTTCATCCGCAAGCTGATCGAGGAGGGCCGTCAGGCCTATATCGTCTGCCCCATGGTGGAAATCAACGACGAACTGCCCGATGAGCGGAAAGCGGTGACAGACTATGCAAAGCAATTACAAGAAGAGGTCTTCCCCGATCTGAAAGTCGCCTTTGTCCATGGCAAGATGAAGCCGAAGGAAAAGGACGCGGTAATGGCAGCCTTCGCCGCCCACGAAACGAATATTTTGGTATCCACGACCGTCATTGAGGTAGGTGTGGACGTGCCAAACGCCGCCGTCATGGTGGTGGAAAACGCGGAGCGGTTCGGTCTTTCTCAGCTCCACCAGCTGCGCGGCTGCGTGGGACGCGGCAAGCACCAGTCCTATTGCATCCTGATCTCCGACAACCGCAACGAGGAAACCCAGCAGCGGTTGAAGGTGATGACCAAAACATCCGACGGCTTCAAAATTGCGGAAGAAGACCTGAGGCTCCGCGGCCCCGGCGACTTCTTCGGCCAGCGGCAGCACGGCCTGCCGGGTCTGAAGATCGCGGATATCGGCTGCGACACCCAGCTTTTGAAAGAGGCGCAGGATGCAGCCGAATCACTGCTGGCCAAAGACCCCGATCTGATCACCTGTCCCGCCACGGCAGAGCGCATCGCAGAACTATTTACGCAGGCACAGGATACGCTGAATTAAAAAGGTCACGGGAATCTCCCGTGACCTTTTTCTTATTTCTTTTTTCTGCGCCGGACGCGGCGGATGATGAAACGAGTCACCAGTACCACCAGCAAAATCAGCAGCAACGCCACAGCAAGAACTACCCATGTGATCCAATTCCAGTTCCCCAGCAGTTCCGCCGGATTCCAGCTGTGACTGACATCCTTTCGGCCATCCGGCTCAGCATACCGATCGGAAATCCCACCCTCGCCGAATTGCTCCAGATAAGCCGCCAGTGCATACCATTCCTTGATTTCGTTGCCGTTCTTATCCCGCAGGATACAGGCATCGAAATCCGTAACGGGTGAACCGTCTGCCATCTTGGGTTCCAGCGAAAGAAGTCCCATGGACTTGGACTTCACCGTACCCAGCATCTGAGCGGAATACATACCGGTGACCACGCGGTACAGCTGATCGTCTTTGATTTCTTTGTATTCCTTCTCTAAATGCGTTACCATAAATTCCTGGCTAACTGCATTGGGATCTCCCAGCACTTTGGCAGGTTCCGACCAGGACGTCTCCTGATAGATTTGTGCATCCATCACCCGGTTGAAGAACATCCGGTGCGTGTTGAAGGAATACTGGATACCGCCCATATACAGCTGTGCCGCCGGCATGATGGGTGTCACGGAGGCATCCACCTCCGCTGCCGCCTTCAGTTCCTCGCCGGTGAGATATACCGCTACCAGCGGGAAGCCGGAAGTCCCGTCACTGCCCACGCCCATGGAGAGCACATCAAAGGCCTGCGAAGTAGTAATCTCCCCGGCCGCCAGATTGGCACGCAACACGCCGTCTGCCGTCACGGAAACGGTATCCACATTGGGTGAATCTGCCTCCAAATTCTCCACGGCCCACAGGAAGGAATCCGCCACCAGTTCACCCAGATTGTTGCCGGACTGCACACCGGAAGCCGGCGTATTCAGGGCAAACTCTGTTGTGGTCAGCACCTGATCATAAGTCAGATCGTAGGGCTGCAGATACTCTGCACCCACCATCGTCTTCCACTGCTCCACCATCGCGGCGATCTCCGGATCGTCTGTCAGCGTTTCGTCAATGGGGATCAGGCGATAGTCCGCAAGGCGCAGGCTGCCGTCGCTGATGCGCTGCAGCGTCAGGGAACCCAGATTCTGGCAGTAGGGGCCTGCAGAAACGACATAAGTATCTCCCACTACGATGGGCTTTTCCAGAGTGGTATGGGTATGGCCGGAAATGATGACATCAATACCATCCACCTTCTCCGCCAGCACTTCGTCCTCAGACACCGGCAGGCTTTCGCCCGTACCGGCATGGGACAGGCAGATGATAAACTCCGCGCCCTGCTCTTTCAGGATTGAAACACACCGCTCCGCCGCGGCTTCCGCCTCCTCCAGCACAAAGCCCGAAGTGGGTGCGCATTCGTCCGCATCGATACCCATCAAGCCGAAGATGCCATACTTGACGCCACCCCGGTCAATGATTAGCGTCTCCTGTACGCCGTAATCATCCATGGCCTGCTGCACATAATCATGGTCGGGGTTGTCTTCCGACACGGTGTAGTTGGCCTCCAGAACGGCAGGCAGCATAAAGGTGAGCGGGCCGTATTCTTTCTCGTATTCCTCTGCCAGAGGATTCGGAAACATGGAACTGGTCAGGACACGGAAAGCTGCCTGTCGAGATTCCACGGCGGCGTTCAGCATATCTGCAAAACCGCGACTCTCATGGTCGAACTCATGGTTGCCAATGACGGTGGCATCATAGCCCATAGCGCCCATGGTGCGGAGTTCCGCCGCCTGCGAGGTGTAAAGCGTCTGGAACAACGAACCGATGGAAAAATCACCGCCGTCCAGCAGCAGTGCATCGGGATATTTCTCCTTCTCGGCATTGATGGCCGTCATCAGGCGGGCATAGCCGCCGGATTCCCCATCCTCCACACTCTGAGGCAAAAAGTGGGAGTGCAGATCATGGGTGAAGAGAATTGTGGTCTCACTCATGACTGCCAGAGGCTCGGTGGTCGATGCAGGCAGGATGCAGAGAGAGGCCACCAGTAAAATCGTCAAAAGCCACGCAGCGAGGCGGCGAACGTTCTTCATAACATCACCTTTTCCGAAAAAATGATCGCGGGATATTTCTCCCGCGATCATTTTATCACAGTTCCTTATTCCACCACAATGCCTTTTTCCGCAAAGGCTTTCAGCAGCAATTCCATATCGTTGGGAATGGAGATGGGCTCGCCGCAGGCGGCAATGGCGTTGGCCACATCCTTGAGGCCGTTGCCGGTGACCACGCTGACCACCGTATCATCCTTGCCGATGATGCCCTGCTCACACAGCTTCTTCACGCCCGCTGTACCGGTAACGCCGGCAGGCTCACCGAACACACCGCAAGTCTTGCCCAACAGCTTCTGCGCCGCCATAATCTCCGCATCGGAGACATTCACCACCAGACCATTGCTTTCGCGAATGGCCATCAACGCCTTATCGGCGTTGCGGGGCACACCCACGGCGATGGAATCCGCCAGCGTGTTCTCCTCCATGGGATACCAGTCCTCGTCATTTGCAATGGCGCGGTTCAGGGGACAGCAGCCCTCGGCCTGCGCGGAGATCAAACGGGGCAGCTTGTCGATGAAGCCGATGGCATACAAATCTTTCAAGCCCTTCCAGAGACCTGCAATGGTGCAACCGTCACCTACGGAAATGGCGATGTAATCGGGGACTTCCCAGTTCAGCTGCTCCATGATCTCGAGTGAAACCGTCTTCTTGCCCTCAGACAGATAGGGATTGATGGCGGCGTTGCGGTTGTACCACCCCCACTTGTCGATGGCAGCCTTGCTGAGCTCGAAGGTCTCCTCATAGCTGCCCTGCACGGAGATAACAGTGGCACCGAAGGTCATCAGCTGGGCCACCTTGCCCTTGGGGGCGCGGGAAGGCACGAAGATATACGTTTTCAGTCCGGCTGCCGCGGCGTTGCCCGCCAGAGAAGAAGCCGCATTACCGGTGGAGGAGCAGGCAATCACCTGTGCGCCTGCCTCCCGTGCCTTGGCCACAGCCATGGCGCTGGCACGGTCTTTCAAGGATGCGGTGGGGTTCAGGCCGTCGTCCTTGACCCACAATTTTTTCAGTCCCAGCTGCTCAGCCAAACGGGGCTCTTCATACAGGGGGCTCCAGCCAACACGCAGAGGGGTAGGCTCGGTGGTCTCCTCGATGGGCAGCAGTTCCCGATAACGCCACATGGTACGCTCGCTGCGTGCAGCCAGTTTTTCCTTGGTCAGTTGCGTCTTGATGTACTCGTAATCGTATGTGATCTCTAAAATGCCGCCGCATTCGCAGTTGGTCAGATCGGGCGTTGCAGCATATTCCTTACCGCACTTGACGCATTTTCCGTAGAGAACGTGTTTCATCATAATTCTCCTTTTTATGAAACAGGGGCGGAGCCGATGCCCCGCCCCTGAGGCGTAATCATTACTTGATATTACAGGTTCTTCAGCACACCGGTCTCTTCGTTGAAGGCGTTGATCAGTTCATCCAGATCCTTGGCCTGTGCATGGACAGCGTCCCAGGTACCCTCGGTGTCGTACCACAGAGCGTTCAGTTCCTCGGTCTGCTTACCCTGCTGCTCCACCCAGGTGTAGTACTTCAGGTTGTGGACGCGCTTGCGGTCGGTATAACCCAGCTCGATCATGTTGTCCGTCTTCAGGTTCAGGATGTGCAGGTGGTGATCCAGAACGGCCTCGGTGGCATTGTATGCACCGTGCATCTCGTTGAGTTCCTCAATGCGGCTCTTATACATGACGGCGGAGTCGGTCAGAACGGTGCCCACCACGTCGTGCTCGGTGAACTCGTAGTACTTCGCCATCTTGATGCAGCAGAGCATATTGGCAATGCCGGAAATACCCAGCCAGGTCAGCTTTTCGATCAGTTCGTCGTCCAGCTTCAGTTCTTCCTTCAGGTACTTCTGACCCTCGGGGGTGTTGAACAGGCGCAGCAGACGCTGGGAGTCCTCGTCATCAATGGCAATGGCCATATCGGTGTTCTTCACATTGTGGATCCAGGGAATATGCTTGTCGCCGATGCCCTCGATGCGGTGGCCGCCAAAGCCGTTGTTCAGGATGGTGGGGCACTGCAGTGCCTCGCCCACGCCCAGCTTCAGGTGGGGATACTTCTCCTTCAGCAGGTCGCCGGTGGACATGGTACCAGCAGAGCCGGAGGTGAAGCAGGCGCCTGCAAAGCGGTCGCCGGGACGCTTGACGGCCTCAAACACGTCGGCCAGAGCGTTGCCGGTGACATTGTAGTGCCACAGGGGATTACCCATCTCCTCGAACTGGTTGAAGATCATATACAGGGGGTCCTGCTTCAGCTCGTTGGTCTTGTCAAAGATCTCCTTCACGTTAGACTCGCAGCCGGGCGTAGCAAAGACTTCCGCGCCGATCTCATGGAGCCAGTCGAAGCGCTCCTGGCTCATCTCGGCAGGCAGGATAGCCACGCCCTGTGCACCCAGCAGTTTGGAGTTGAAGGCGCCGCCGCGGCAGTAGTTGCCGGTGGAGGGCCACACGGCCTTGTGCACATCCACATCGAACTGGCCGGTCACCAGACGGGGAGCCAGACAGCCGAAGGAGGCGCCCACCTTATGGCAGCCGGTGGGGAACCACTTGCCCACCATAGCCACGATGCGGCAAGGCACGCCGGTCAGGACGGAGGGCAGTTCGATGTAGTTGGGGACACTCTGGAACAGGCCGCCGCTTTCCATCGGCTGGTTCTTCCAGGTGATGCGGAACAGGTTCAGCGGATTGACGTCCCACAGGCCCACATCCTTCAGCTTGACCTGCACCTTTTCGGGGATGGTCTCAGGATGCTGCATCTGGGCGATGGTAGGGATGATGATGCCGTTCTCTTTTGCCTTACGGATGTTGTTGGCAAGGCCCTGCTTGTTGATACTCAGATCGATCATGTCGCTTTACCCTCCTGTTTTGCATCAATATAAGAATATAACGTATATTTGGAAATGCCAAAGTATTTCGCGATCTTATCGCCGGACTTGGTGACAAGGAACGCACCGTTCTGGTTGAGGAACTGAATGGCCTTCACCTTATCATCTTTATTCATCAGCGCCACAGGTTTGCCTACCAGTGCCACCGACTGCTGGATCAAATCATCCAGCATATCATTGATGTTGATGATCTTTTCCGGCTCCGCAGGCTGTGCCTCTCCGGTGGAGATCAGTTCACTGAGGGCGCTTTCCACCATCATCAGCTTGGAAATATCATAGTTAATGGCGAGGATGGCCGTGACCTTTCCCTTGTTGTTTTTAATATAGACCGTGGAAGATTTTAGAATCTTGCCATCCGGCGTCTTCATCAGATAGCACAGGTGGTCTTTCGGTTCCGGCGCATTGGCCTGCATCTGTTCCAGCACCACGCTGGATGCTCCGTCGCCTACCTTTCGACCGGATACCTGCCCGTTCACAATAAACACAATGGAATGGTCGGGATTCTTGCTCAGATCATGGATCACGACCTCACAGCCACTTCCGAACTGTCCGGCGATCCCCTCAGCAACCTGTTTCAGCAATTCAAGCTTTTCTCGCTCCATAGGTCCCCCTTCCCGGTATTTTTCCGTAGAAACGTTCTAATCCGTTATGTGTATCATACCATACTTTTGATATAAATCAACCATTTTTCAAAAAATTTTTTTGGTTTTCAAAAATTTTGTTTGACAAGTGCGTTTCTTGTGCTATGATAGGTATAGGAAACAATCTCTCTTGTTAGAAATTTGTGAATCAAAAATATACGGAGGGTAGCATTATGGATTTTGAACTGATCAAAAAAGCAGCTGAGGGCTATAAAGCAGATATGTCCCGTTTCCTGCGGGAAATGATCTCTCACCCCAGCGAGAGCTGCGAGGAGAAGGAAGTTGTCCTGTGCATCAAGGCCGAGATGGAAAAGCTGGGCTTTGACAAGGTCGAAATCGACGGTCTGGGCAATGTCATCGGCTGGATGGGCGAGGGCGACAAGATCATTGCCATCGACTCCCACATCGACACCGTTGGCATCGGCAACATCAACAACTGGGAAGCCGACCCCTACACCGGCTACGAGACCGACGAGGTCATCTACGGCCGCGGCGGCTCCGACCAGGAAGGCGGCATGGCTTCCGCCGTGTACGGCGCCAAGATCATGAAGGATCTGGGCCTGGTCCCCGCCGGCTACAAGATCATGATCGTCGGCTCCGTGCAGGAAGAGGACTGCGACGGTATGTGCTGGCAGTACATCGTCAACAAGTATTTCCCCTCCAAGGAAGAAGCCCAGAAGGCCATCGAGTTCGTCATTTCCACCGAGCCCACCGACGGCGGTATCTATCGCGGTCACCGCGGCCGTATGGAGATCCGCGTGGACGTGAAGGGCGTCTCCTGCCACGGCTCCGCTCCCGAGCGCGGTGACAACGCCATTTACAAGATGGCCGACATTCTGCAGGATGTCCGTGCCCTGAACGAGAACGACGATGCGGACGAGACCGAGATCAAGGGTCTTGTGAAGATGCTCAATCCCAAGTTCAACCCCGAGCATTATGAGGATGCCCGTTTCCTGGGCCGCGGCACCTGCACCACCTCCCAGATTTTCTACACCTCCCCCAGCCGCTGCGCTGTGGCGGACAGCTGCTCCATCTCCATTGACCGCCGCATGACCGCCGGCGAGACCTGGGATTCCTGCCTACAGGAGATCCGCGATCTGCCCAGCGTGAAGAAGTACGGCGATGACGTGGTGGTCAGCATGTACATGTATGACCGTCCCTCCTGGACCGGTGAGGTCTATGAGACCGAGTGCTTCTTCCCCACCTGGATCAACAAGGAGACCTCCGCTCATGTGCAGGCCCTGATCGATGCACACACTGCCTTGTTCGGCGACAAGCGCATCGGCCCCGATGGCGCTATGCACCTGCGCAACCGTCCCCTGACCGACAAGTGGACCTTCTCCACCAATGGCGTTTCCATTCAGGGCCGCTACGGCATCCCCTGCGTGGGCTTCGGTCCCGGTGCTGAGAGTCAGGCACACGCCCCCAACGAGATCACCTGGAAGCAGGATCTGGTTACCTGCGCCGCTCTGTATGCCGCCGTTCCCGGCCTGTATAAGGAAGAGAACAAGACCGACGTGGCACAGTTCCGTCAGACTCTGACTGACAACGAAATTCAGTAATCCGATCATAATAAACATAAAGGAGAACGATTATGTCTAAGGCAATCGAACTGGCAAAGCATCTGGAGACTCTGAACATCAACAACATGTATAAGAGCGACTTCTACTGGACCTGGGATAAGACCGACGACGAGATTGAAGCCGTCTTTACCGTTGCTGACGCCCTGCGCGACCTGCGCGAGCGCAATAAGTCCACCCGTATCTTTGATTCCGGTCTGGGCATCTCCATTTTCCGCGACAACTCCACCCGCACCCGTTTCTCCTTTGCCTCCGCCTGCAACCTGCTGGGTCTGGAAGTACAGGATCTGGACGAGAAGGTCAGCCAGATCGCTCACGGCGAGACCGTCCGTGAGACCGCCAACATGGTCTCCTTCATGGCCGACGTCATCGGCATCCGCGATGACATGTTCATCGGCGAGGGCCATAAGTATCAGAAGACCTTCATGGACGCCACCAAGGAAGGCTATCGTGACGGCATTCTGGAGCAGCAGCCCACTCTGGTGAACCTGCAGTGCGACGTGGACCATCCCACGCAGGCCATGGCCGACATGCTGCACATCATCCATGAGTTCGGCGGTGTGGAGAATCTGAAGGGCAAGAAGATCGCCATGACCTGGGCTTATTCTCCCTCCTACGGCAAGCCCCTGTCCGTTCCTCAGGGCGTCATCGGCCTGATGACCCGCTTCGGCATGGACGTGGTTCTGGCCCATCCCGAGGGCTATGAAGTGATGCCCGAGGTGGAGGAGATCGCCAAGAAGAACGCTGAGGCCACCGGCGGCAGCTTCTCCAAGACCAACTCCATGGCTGAGGCCTTCAAGGATGCCGACATCGTCTATCCCAAGAGCTGGGCTCCTTTCGCCGCTATGGAAGAGCGCACCAAACTGTATCAGCAGGGCGACAAGGCCGGCATCGACGCACTGGAGAAGAAGCTGCTGGCTCAGAACGCCGAGCACAAGGACTGGACCTGCTCCGAGGAGCTGATGGCTACCACGAAGGACGGCAAGGCTCTGTATCTGCACTGCCTGCCCGCCGACATCTCCGGCCTGAGCTGCGAAGAGGGTGAAGTCGACAACTCCGTGTTCGACCGCTATCTGGTGCCCCTGTATAAGGAAGCCTCCTATAAGCCCTACATCATCGCTGCCATGATCATGCTGTCCAAGGTGAAGGATCCTGTGGCTGCACTGATGGATATGGAAAATGGCGGCAAGCGCAAGGAATACTAATACATCATTACTGATATACAACGGCGGGAATATGACCTTCGCATATTCCCGCCCTTTTTATCTCCATTTTTTGAAGAAAGGTTGATCTTTCATGGGCAAACGTATTGTCATCGCCCTGGGTGGAAACGCACTGGGCAATAATCTCCCCGAACAGATGATCGCGGTCAAGGAAACCTCCAAAGCCATCGCTGATTTGATCGAAGCCGGCAACGAAGTGGTTATCGCCCACGGCAACGGACCGCAGGTGGGCATGATCCAGAAAGCCATGGCAGAGTTAACCCGCTCAGATCCTGAAAAGTATATCCCCTGCCCCCTGTCCGTGTGCGTGGCCATGAGTCAGGGCTACATCGGTTATGACCTGCAGAACGGTCTACGGGAAGAACTGCTCAACCGCGGCATCCGCAAGGGTGTGTCCACCGTACTGACGCAGGTGGAGGTGGACCCCAACGACCCCGCCTTCCAGCACCCCACCAAGCCCATCGGCGCCTTTATGACAAAGGAAGAGGCCGAAAAGATGGTGGCCGAACGCGGCTATGACATCATGGAAGACGCAGGCCGCGGCTATCGCCGTGTGGTGGCCTCTCCCCAGCCCCAGTCCATCGTAGAGATCGACTCCATCCGCGATATGGTGGATGCCGGTCTGGTGGTGGTAGCCTGCGGCGGCGGTGGTATTCCCGTTTTCCAAACCGAGGGTAACCATCTCAAGGGCGCGGCAGCCGTTATCGACAAGGACTTTGCCTCCTGCGTGCTGGCCCAGCAGCTGGATGCCGACATGCTGATTATTCTCACGGCCGTGGAAAAGGTGGCCGTGAACTTCGGCAAGCCTGACCAGAAATGGCTGGATCACCTGACGCCCGACGAGGCCCGGGCTTACGCCGCCGAGGGACAGTTCGCCCCCGGCAGCATGCTGCCCAAGGTGGAGGCCGCTGTGAAATTCGCCGAGTCCAAATCCGGCCGCACCGCTCTGATCACCCTGCTGGAAAAAGCCAAGGACGGCATTTCCGGCAAAACCGGCACCGCCATTTCCCTGTAATTCACAACGGTCATCCTGCGTAACTTTTTTCAACATCCTTAGAATATATGTCATATTTTCAGGGTGATTTTTTCATTTTTGTCATTCCATTAAAAGGTCAACCCTTTTTTTGAGAATTTTCGGAAGTTATTTTTGCCAAAATTGCGAAAACGCAGTTGAATTTTTAAGGTCAACCTTGTATGATGTCAATAGATGTGGTCTTTTGACCAATACCTTTAACTTATGAAGGAGGATTTTTACATGAAGAAGTTTCTTGCCATGCTTCTGGCTCTGGTCATGGTCCTGAGTCTGGTTGCCTGCGGCGCTAAGGATGAGCCCGCTCCCGAGAAGGAAGAAGCCCCCAAGGTTGAGGAACCCTCTGGTAAAGAGGAAGCCCCCGCCGATCTGAAGGTCGGCTTGATCTGCGTCCACGACATCAACTCCGGTTATGATGCCGCTCACATCGAGGGTCTGGAAGGTGCTTTCGACGCTCTGGGTCTGGATAAGTCTCAGATCGTGTTCAAGTACAACATTCCCGAAGATGAGACCTGCGCCGATACGGCTGTTGACCTGGCTGAGCAGGGCTGCAACCTGATCATCTCCAACTCCTACGGTCACCAGACCTACATGCAGGACGTTGCCGAAGATTATCCCGAGGTCACCTTCGTGGCCGCTACCGGCGATATGGCTGCTCCCTCCGGTCTCGACAACCTGAAGAACATCTTCCCCTACACCTATGAGTCCCGCTATGTTTCCGGTGTTGTTGCCGGTATGAAGCTGAAGGAACTGATGGATGCCGGCGAAGTCACCGATCCCTATGTGGGTTATGTCGGTGCATTCCCCTATGCAGAAGTGGTTTCCGGTTATACCGCATTCTTCCTGGGCATCCAGTCCATCGTCCCCGAGGCACACATGGACGTTCAGTACACCAACTCCTGGTATGATCCCGTGGCCGAGGGCGAAGCTGCCAACATGCTGATGTCCAAGGGCTGCGTCATCATTGGCCAGCACGCTGACTCCACCGGCGCTCCCGCTGCTGTTCAGGCTGCTCTGGAAGGCGGCACCACCGCTTATTCTGTCGGCTACAACATCGACATGCTGGCCGTCGCTCCCGAGGCTGCTCTGACCTCTGCTCAGAACGTCTGGGCCGTGCTGTATCAGGCCACCATCGAGTCCTTCCTGGCCGGTGAGGTTCCCACTGACTTCGCCTGCGGCGTTGCTGAAGGCGCACAGAAGATCTCTGCTCTGGGTCCTAACTGTGCTGATGGCACGCAGGAAGCTGTTGACGCTGCATGGTCCGGCATTGCTGACGGCAGCCTGAAGGTGTTCGACACCTCCAAGTTCACCGTGGGCGGCGAGGAAGTCACCACCGCTTTCGCTCTGGATACCGACGGCGACTGGGTCAACGACACTGCCGAAGCTATCGTGGACGGCGCATTCGTGGAATCTGTCCACCGTTCCGCTCCCTACTTCTCTCTGCGCATCGATGGCATTACCGAGCTGAACAACAACTAATCGGTACTTTTCAAAAGAGGGCTGCATATGCAGCCCTCTTTTTCTTGTACACTTTGGAAAACCCACAATTCTTTTCCTGAATTTTTGTGTGCAATCCTAACAAATTTTTTGACATTTTGGATTTACAAGGCCACACAAGTATGCTATACTACAACCAGTTCTTTTATATATAAGTATGGGAATCTGTTTCCCAAGCGCTGAGCTTCACGCAGCGCTTTCCCATTTTGTGCCGACGAGGGCAGGAAGGATGGTCTTAGTGGAAACTGTTGCAGCTGTTCAGCTGAAAAACATTACAAAGCGATTTGGAAAAGTGATTGCCAACAACAGTGTATCTCTGGACATCAACCGTGGCGAAATCTTGTCTCTGCTGGGAGAAAACGGCAGCGGTAAAACCACATTGATGAATATGCTGGCAGGCATTTACTTCCCCGATGAGGGTGAAATTCTGGTAAACGGCAAGCCTGTTACCATCGCATCCCCCAAGGACGCATTTGATAACGGTATCGGTATGATCCACCAGCACTTCAAGCTGGTCGACGTGTTCACTGCCGCCGAGAACATTGTCCTTGGTCTGGAAGAAGAAGGCAAATTAGATCTGAAGGCTGCCGCCGCCAAGATTACCGAAATCTGCGGAAAATACGGTTTCCAGATCGACCCCAATAAAAAGATCTACGATATGTCCGTTTCCGAAAAGCAGACGGTGGAAATCGTCAAGGTCCTCTACCGCGGCGCAGAAATTCTGATCCTCGACGAACCCACTGCCGTTTTAACGCCGCAGGAGACTGACCGTCTCTTTGATGTCATGCGCAACATGAAGGCAGACGGCAAGTCCATGGTCATCATTACTCACAAACTTCACGAAGTGATGGATGTGTCTGACCGTGTTGCCGTTCTGCGTAAGGGTAAGTACATCGGTGATGTGGCTACCTCCGAAACCAATCCGCAGGCACTGACGGATATGATGGTGGGCCACGCGGTTACTTTGAACATTAACCGCCCTGAGCCTAAGAACCCCATCCCCCGTCTGACTGTCAACGGACTGACTGTGTATGATGCCTTAGGCGTCAAGAGGCTGGATAACGTTTCCTTTACCGCGATGGGCGGCGAGATCCTCGGCATTGCCGGCATCGCCGGTTCCGGTCAGAAGGAGCTGCTGGAATCCATCGCAGGTCTTCAGCCTCTGGCTCCCGGCGCCTCCATCACCTACTGTCCCATGGGCTCGGATTCCTGTACCGAACTGGTAGGTAAGACGCCCCTCCAGATCAAGCAGGCCGGTGTCTCTCTGGCCTTCGTCCCCGAAGACCGTTTAGGCATGGGTCTGGTCGGTACCATGGGTATGACCGGCAACATGCTGCTGCGCAGCTACCGCAAGGGCAAGGGCATCTTCACGGACCGTAAGTCCCCCAAGAAGCTGGCCGAAGAAGTGCTGCACGAGCTGGACGTGGTAACCCCCAATGTCAACTTCCCCGTGCGCCGGCTTTCCGGCGGCAACGTGCAGAAAGTTCTGGTGGGTCGTGAGATCGCTCAGGAACCCTCCGTGCTGATGACGGCCTACGCTGTCCGCGGTCTGGACATCAACACCTCGTACACCATTTACAACCTGCTGACGGAGCAGAAGATGAAGGGCGTCGCTGTGGTTTACGTCGGCGAAGATCTGGACGTTTTGCTGGAGCTGTGTGACCGGATTCTGGTCCTGTGCGGCGGTCAGGTCAGCGGCATCGTGGATGCCCGTACCACCACCAAGGAAGAAGTCGGTCTGCTGATGACCCGCTTTAAGAAGGAGGCTTGAGTCAGATGAAACAAAGCAAAGAGCCCCTGCTGCGTATTGCAAAGCGGGACGGCATGTCTCGTTCCCAGGCCTACCTCATCCGTGTGGTCGCGGTGCTTCTGTCTTTGGTCGTCAGCGGCATATTCATTTTTGCTGTTACCAAGCTGAACCCCGTGGCCGTTTATGAAGCCATCTTTGACGGCGCCTTTGGTACGGAACGCCGCAGCTGGGTCACGATCCGTGACACCATGATGCTGCTGTGCATCGGCATCGGTCTGGCCCCTGCTTTCAAGATGAAATTCTGGAACATCGGTGCAGAAGGCCAGATCCTGATCGGCGGCTGTATGACTGCCGGCCTGATGCGTGCGCTTGGCACCAGCATGTCCACCCCCATGATGCTTGTCATCATGGCCATCGCCAGTATCATTGCCGGCTGCATTTGGGGCGTGATCCCCGCTGCGTTCAAGGCCAAGTGGGGCACCAACGAAACCCTGTTCACTCTGATGATGAACTATGTGGCCATCCAGATCACCAGTTACTGCGTGGCCCTTTGGGAAAATCCCATCGGCTCCAACACCGTGGGTGTCATTAATCAGAAAACCAAGGCCGGCTGGTTCCCGGAAATTCTCGGTCAGGACTACACACTGAACGTGATTCTGGTTCTGCTGCTGACGGTAGGCATGTTCATCTACCTGAAATATTCCAAGCAGGGCTATGAGATCACTGTCGTGGGCGACTCCGAGCGTACTGCCCGCTATGCCGGCATCAGCGTCAAGAAAGTTACCATCCGGACCATGGCCATCTCTGGCGCCATCTGCGGTTTGGCAGGCTTCATCGCTGTGGCGGGTTCCAGCCACACTATTTCTACCTCTACCGCCGGCGGCCGCGGCTTTACCGCCATCATCGTAGCATGGCTGGCCCAGTTTAACACCTTTGTGATGATCCTGATCTCCCTGCTGCTGGTCTTCCTGCAGAAGGGCGCTATCCAGATCGCCTCTCAGTTCAATCTGAACGACTATGCCTCCAATATCATCACCGGCATCATCCTGTTCTTCATTCTGGGCAGTGAGTTCTTCATCAACTACCGCCTTGTTTTCAGAAGCGGAAAGGAGGCCGAGAGCAAATGAGTACTGATATCATCATCCAGTTGCTGCAATCCGCAATCTGCTTCGGCACCGTCATTATGTACGGCGCACTTGGCGAGATCCTGACCGAGAAAACCGGCAACCTGAACTTAGGTGTTCCCGGCATCATGTATTTAGGCGGCATCGCAGGCCTTGCCGGCGCGTTCTTCTATGAGTTCAACAATCCCCATCCCAACGCCGTAGTCTCCCTGCTGATCAGCTTTATCGCCGCATTCATTGCCTCCGCACTGGGCGGCCTGCTGTATAGCTTCCTGACCATCACCCTCCGCGCCAACCAGAACGTGACCGGTCTGACACTGACCATCTTTGGCGGCGGCATGGCCAACTTCTTTGGCGGCAGCCTGAATACCATGGCAGGCGGCGTGGGCCAGATCTCCGTGGCTACCGCCAGCGGCATCTACCGCGCCAACATCAACAATGTCACTGACTTCGGTGCCGTCGGCCGTCTGTTCCTCAGTTACGGCTTCATGGTGTATCTGGCCATCGTGGTGGCGATCGTGATGGCATGGTTCCTGAACCGTACCCGCACGGGCCTGAACCTGCGTGCCGTGGGCGAAAACCCTGCCACCGCAGATGCTGCCGGCATCAATGTCACCCGCTACAAGTATATCGCCACCTGCGTGGGCGCCGGCATCTCCGGCATGGGCGGTCTGTACTACACCATGGACTATATCAAGGGCACCTGGGCCAATGACGGCACCATCGAATCCCTCGGCTGGTTGGCGGTGGCACTGGTTATCTTCGCCACCTGGCGTTCCCTCAACGCCATTTGGGGCAGCTACCTGTTCGGCCTGCTGTTCTGGGTATACATGATCATTCCCGGCCTTGGCCGCAAGGATATCGAGCTGTTCAAGATGCTTCCCTATCTGGTCACCATTGTGGTGCTGATCGCTATCTCCCTGCGCAAGAAACGCGAGAACCAGCCCCCTGCAAGTCTGGGCCTGCCCTACTTCCGCGAGGAACGCTGATATTTCCAAAAAGGACCGCCAAATGGCGGTCCTTTTTTATCGCTGAAATTCCTAAGACTTCTCAATTTCTTTCAAAAATGTTCATGGTTTCGCCATGATTTTCTCAAAGAGGTATGCTATGGTAACGGTATTCCTTTCCAAAGAAAGCGGGTGTATATTGTGCGGCTCTCCCAGTTCGCCAGTCGGTTCCGGCAGGAATACAAATATCTCCTCTGGCTGCCGATCTATCTGCTGTTGTTTTTTCTGCTGGAGCAACGCCCTATGGCTTACTACTGGGCAACGCAAATTCCCCTGGATGACCTGATCCCCTTTTGCGAGTGGTTTGCCATTCCCTATTGTCTCTGGTATCCGCTGTTGGTCGGAATAGGCCTGTATCTATTCTGGAAGGACAGCCCTGCATTCCGGCGCTATATGCTCTTTCTGGCCGTCACCTTTTTTGCCAGCGCACTAATCTGGCTCCTGATCCCCAACGGACAGGACCTGCGCCCCTTAGTCCTGCCCCGAGATAATCTACTGACCCGCCTAATGGCCGGCCTCTATGCCATTGATACCCACACAAATGTCTTCCCCTCGGTCCATGTGGTAGGTGCTGTGGGTGCCGCACTGGCAGCATGGGACTGTGCCTCCCTCAGGCAGAGAACGTGGCTGAACGTCTCTATTTCCGTTCTTGCTGTATTGATCTGCCTCTCTGTCGTATTCGTCAAGCAGCACGGTATTCTCGATCTGTTAGGTGGTTTGGTGCTGTCCGGTGTGGTTGCCGTCCTGCTTTATGGTCCCCGGAAAAAGGAATCGCGCAATCTATAACAACAATTCTGAAACGCAAAAACTCCGTCACTTTCGTGACGGAGTTTTTGGAGCTGATGGCCGGATTCGAACCGGCGACCTACTGATTACGAATCAGTTGCTCTACCAGCTGAGCTACACCAGCGCATTGTTTCAGACTTGTGAATGATACCACATTTTTTTTGCACCGTCAATACCTAACGCGCACACTTTCTCTTTCCCTCCAAAGATTACTATTTGTATATCTGCAATTTCTCCTCCATTTTAAATTTGGATATTTTGCCACCTTGACAGCAGCTTTCTCCATCATATTTTTTCCCATTCAAAATTTTTACCTGATTTTTTCTAAAAATTTCTTATTCTTCTGCAACTACACAAAATTTCTGCAATTCTTTCCGACAGTTCAATATCATTTTACATTGACATAACTAAAATAATAACACACTTTTACAAGGAGTTATTCACATTCTCCACAGACTTTTCCACACTCGCTTTTTCCTCTATTTCCAATGCTTTTCCCGTATAATTTCAGTTTTTCCCATTTTATAAACCTTATTTTTTCAACCCTTGAAAAACCGCCTTTATTTTACATAATATTTTCGAAGAAAAATTTTCTCCGTTTTTTCAGCTTTCTTATCACAAAAAAGGAGTGCGCTTAACAGCGCACTCCTTGAAGAAAATCACATCTTTACTTTTTATCACATTCCGGCAAAACGGAAGAACACTCCTACCACCGCTGACAACCCGATAAACACGATGGGGTGCAGGTTTCGCGTCATTTTCACGCGATTGGTCAGCACAATCAGCACCGCTGCCAGCGCCAGCCCCTTCCAATTCAGGAAGCTGACTGCCGTATCCACCGCCAGCGTATTCACAGCTCCGGCAGAGACGATCCGAACGCCGGTCAGTACCTGCAATGCGACGCCGACACAAGCCGCGCTGATCAGTCCGGTAGATGTGGGCCGCAGGCCGTAAAACACCTTTCCCACCAGCGGATGATCTTTAAAGTTCTGCAGCACCGCTGCGATCAGGAGAATCACAATAATAGAGGGTGTCACCTCACCGATGGTAGCAATCACCGCTCCCGGCACACCGCCCACCGTATATCCCACATAGGTGGCCATATTGATGCCGATGGGTCCAGGTGTGGACTCGGATACCGCCAGCATATTCATCAAATCCGCATAGGTAAACCAGCCATTGGCTTCGCCCATTGCCTTCAGAAACGGCAGGGTCGCCATGCCGCCGCCAACAGCAAATAATCCGGTCTTAAAAAACTCCCAGAACAGCTTCAGGTAGATCATTTTCCCTTCACCTCCCGGTTCTTCAGCAGTACACCAGCCAAGCCAGCCAGCAGTACAAACCAGATGGGAGAAAGCTTCAAAAAGACACTACCCAGCAAGACCAGTACATAAATCACAGCCGTTGGCTTATCAATGACCGCTTTCCTCATCAGCTTCATGACGGCATTAAAAATCAGTACGCAAAGACATACCTGAATACCCGCAAAGGCGTTTTCCACCACCGCCAAATGCGAAAACTGGCGAATGATCTCCGCAAGCAGCGTAATGATGATCAGAGACGGCGTCACCACGCCCAAAGTTGCCAGAATTCCGCCAATCACACCCTTGCGCTTGTAACCGATAAAAGTCGCCGTATTGACGGCAATAATCCCCGGCGTACACTGTGCAATGGCATAGTAATCCATCAATTCCTCTTCCGTGGCCCAACCCTTATGGTCCACCACCTCCCGCTGCAAAATCGGCAGCATGGTCATCCCTCCGCCAAAGGTCATCAGGCCGATTTTGGCATAGGTAATATATAAATCCCACAGTTCTCTCATGGATTCACTTCCTCACTCAAGATATCCGTAAAGCCCACGGGCAGAAACCTCTCCCGTGCGAACCGTCCGCAGTTCTCCATTCTCTCCACGCACGACAAGGCCAAAGGCCTCATCCACATCCACCGCCTCAGCTCTTTCCCGGCTTCCATCAGCACCGATCAGCTGTATGGTTTTCCCCAAATTGACACAATCCCGACGGTAGGCTGTAAGATATGCCAGCAAGTCATCTGCCAGCAGCGCCGCATACAACCGGTCAATTTCCACGATCAGTGCCGCAGTCAGCTCCGGACGCGAAACCTTATTTCCCAAGGCCATAAGCAGCGATGTAGCGAGTTTTGATACCTCCGGCGAGAAATCCTCTGCCGTCTGAGAAACGTTGATACCGACGCCCAGAATTACATTTGGGCATCCCTTTTCATCCAGCACCATTTCCGTCAGGATCCCACAGACCTTCCGGTTTCCCAGCACCGGATCGTTGGGCCATTTCAGTCCCGGCCGCATGCCACATACGCGTTCCACTGCATTGCACACCGCCACACCAGCCAATGCCGTCACCGACAGCAGCTTTTCCGGAGACAGGGGTGGCCGCAGCAGCACAGAAAGATAGATTCCTTTCCCCTCCGGCGATTCAAATGAGCGAGTCATTCTTCCCCGTCCCGCCGTCTGGTGTTCCGCAACGGCAACCATGCCGTCCACCGCGTCCTCCAACGCTGCCTTCTTCAAATAGGTATTGGTGGAATCGATCACATCGAAGCAATGAATCTCGCTACCAACCACCTTGGTCTTTCCCATATAGCGGCGAATCTCCTGCTCCAATGATATCACCTCACTTCGTTTTCTATCACTCCTGTTACCATATCACTTCCGGCGCCAAAAGTAAACCGCCCGACTCTCACGAATCGGGCGGTTTTGAAATCAGATCTTATTTCTTAGCGGTAGCTTTCTTAATACCAAACAGAACAGCAACAGTCAGCACGATGCCAACGGGCAGCATGATGATGGGAGCAATGTTTGCCATGAAGAACACGCCGGTCAGCAGGTAGCACACCAGAGAGATGCCTGCCACCAGAATGGCGTAGGGCAGCTGGGTATTGACGTGTGCAATGTGGTCGCTCTGCGCACCGGCAGAAGCCATGATGGTGGTATCGGAAATGGGAGAGCAGTGGTCGCCGCAGACAGCGCCGGCCATGCAGGCAGAGATGGAGACGATCATCAGGGTGTTGTCCATGTTGCCGCCAAAGACAGAAACAACAATGGGGATCAGGATGCCGAAGGTACCCCAGGAAGTACCGGTAGCAAATGCCAAGAAGCAGCCAACCAGGAACACGATGGCGGGCAACAGAACGATCAGGTTTCCTGCGGAGGACTCCACAATACCGGCCACGTACTCGGCAGCGCCCAAAGAGTCGGTCATAGCCTTCAGGGTCCATGCGAAGGTCAGGATCAGAATGGCGGGAACCATGGACTTGAAGCCCTCGGGAATGGCGGTCATGCACTCGCGGAAACTCAACACGCGGGTAGCCAGATAATAAATGATGGTGATGACCAGCGCCACCACGGAGCCAAATACCAAGCCCACGGAAGCATCGGAGCCGGCAAAGGCATCCACGAAGCCGGTGCCCTCAAAGAAGCCGCCGGTATAGATCATGCCGACAACACAAGAAGCGATCAACACAATGATGGGCAGAACCAGATGTGCCACAGTACCCTTGGCACTGATCTTATCCTCGGGAGCGGGATCGGCGCCGGTCAGGCTGGCGTAGACCTCTTTCTCGCTCTCCGCAGCAGTGTTGGACTCAGCCTCGGCCTTCTTCATGGGGCCGAAGTCAAAGTTCATCACAGCCAGAGTCAGCATCATGGTGATGGTCAGCAGGGCATAGAAGTTGTAAGGAATGGAGCTGACAAACAGAGCCAGACCATTGGTACCATCCACGAAGCCGGACACGGCAGCAGCCCAGGAGGAGATGGGAGCAATGATGCAGACAGGAGCTGCGGTAGCGTCAATCAAATAAGCCAGCTTAGCGCGGGAGATGTTGTGCTTATCGGTCAGAGGACGCATCACGCTGCCCACGGTCAAGCAGTTGAAATAGTCATCGATGAAAATTAGGCAGCCCAGAGCCACGGTAGCCAGCTGTGCGCCCACGCGGGTCTTGATGTGATCGGCAGCCCAACGGCCGAATGCGGCAGAGCCGCCGGCACGGTTCATCAGGATGACCATAGCGCCCAGAATGACCAGGAAGATCAGGATACCTACGTTCCAGCCGTCAGACAGCTGAGCGATCATGCCGTCCACGAACACATGGTTGATGGTACCCTCAAAGCTGAAACCGGAATACATCAGGCCGCCGGCCAGAATACCGATAAACAGAGAGGAATACACTTCCTTGGTGATCAGCGCCAGAGCAATTGCCACCACGGGAGGCAGCAGAGACCAGATGGTCTGATAGAAAGGAACAACAACTTCTGCTTCTTCGCCAGTAGCGAAAGCGGTGGCAGTCATCATGCACAGAGCCAAAACCATCAGGATGGCCGTACCGAACCGCCGGGAAATGCGACGAGTCTTCATTATGGGGATTCCTCCTTAAAAATAAATGAAGTCATGATCCCATCATGACTTCACACAATCACTTGTATGTAACCATGACAGCTCTCCACCCAAAGGTGACAGTCCGCAGAATGTTCTCCTGCGTCCCGGTACCGGCACCGACAGGCATCGATGCAGGCCCTCGGCGGCAGCCCCTTTCCGTCCCGGATACCTGTCCTCTACTGGAACGTACTCTTGACAACCGCACCTCTATCATAACTTTTCAGTTGCAATCAATTATAGGCTCTTTCCTATAAATGTCAAGGCACTTTTTGAACTATTTTTGAACAAGCAGTCGTTTTCTTTGCCTTTTTGTAAGAAAACCTCTGCTTTTTTGGTCCTTTAAGTGAAAAAAGTAAAGGAGCCGGAAATCCGGCTCCTTTTTCAGAAAAACCTTATTAATACTGACCCAGATTGCCTGCGTTGTCGGAATTCTCGGTCATACCGAACTGGTAGTCATTGCCGGGCAGGATGGCATTGAGCAGGATACCTGCGATCGCGGCAATGGCCAGAGAAGTCAGAGTGATGGAAGCACTGCCCACCTGGAAGGTGAGGCCGCCGGAGAAGCCCAGACCGCAGACCAGAATGACCGCGGCAATGATCAGGTTGCGGCTGTTGGTGAAATCCACGCGGTTTTCCACCACGTTACGCACGCCGATGGCAGAGATCATACCATACAGGATAAAGCTGACGCCGCCGATGATAGCTGCGGGCACGGTGTTGACCAGAACAGCGAACTTGGGGCTGAAGGACAGGATGATGGCATAGATGGCAGCCAGACGGACCACACGGGGATCATAAACCTTGGACAGCACCAGCACACCGGTGTTCTCGCCGTAAGTAGTGTTGGCAGGGCCGCCAAACATGGCAGACAGGGAGGTAGCCAAACCGTCGCCAATCAGGGTACGGTGCAGACCGGGGTTCTCGATAAAGTTTTCGCCCACGGTGGCAGAAATAGCAGAGATATCACCAATGTGCTCCATCATGGAGGCAATGGCAATGGGCGCCATCACCAGAATGGCGGAAATGTCAAACTTCGCAATGCTGCCGCTCATGTTGGTCACGAAAGGCTGGAAACCCAGAATCGCGGCATCCTTGGCAACTGTAAAGTCCACCATACCTACCACAGCGGCCACGATGTAGGGGATCACCACACCCAGCAGGATGGGAACGATCTTGATCATGCCCTTGCCCCAGATATTGGCCACAATGATCACAGCAATGGACAGGATGGCCAGCCACCAGCAGGTGGAGGCATTGGACACGGCAGAGGGAGCCAGATTCAGGCCGATCAGAATGATGATGGGACCGGTGACCACAGGGGGCAGGAATCGCATGACCTTGTGCACGCCCACCAGCTTGATGATAGCAGCCAGCACCACATACAGCAGACCCGCGACCACAATACCGCCGCAGGCGTACTGCAGCTTCACCGCAGGATCCATACCGGCATAGATGCCGCTGTCCATAGCACCCATAGCGGCAAAACCGCCCAGGAATGCGAAGGAGGAACCAAGGAAGGCGGGCACCTTCATCTTGGCGCAGACATGGAAGAACAGCGTGCCGATACCGGCGAAGAACAGAGTGGTCTGGATGTTCAGGGGCAGACCATAGCCCTGCACCAGAATGGGCACCAGCACGGTAGCGCCGAACATGGCAAACATGTGCTGCAGACCCAGGATCAGCATTCTGGGAATACCCAGCTTTCGGGCATCCCGAATGGCCTCCTGACCGATGGCGGATTTTTTCTCGTTCATTTGTTTTCTCCTCTCAATATATTCATAAACTTGCGCGCAAAAAAACACCGGCACTCATGCCGGTCAAACAAAAAAGGAGAAAAAGACACCGCTGCCATACATGCCGGATGCATCGAATACAGCATATCGTTGTCCTCCTCTCGATCTTTTCCCGCATTATTATACAAAAAGCAAACTCCTTTTTCAAGTTTTCATTTCCATGATGCACAGATAAAAAAGAACAGGAAAATTGTCAAAAATGACAGCGGGTTTTCCCGCTGTCATTTGAGCAGTTCTTCAATCTTTGACTCACCAAACACCGCAATCCCCTGCGCCGTCAGCAATTCCGCCGTCACGCCGTCTCCTGTCGTCAGCGTACCGGAGAAGGTCCCATCATAGATGCTTCCCTTGCCACAGGAGGGGCTGCGCTCCTTCAGCACCGCAGCCTCGCAGCCAAACAGCCTGCAAAGCCGTAATGCTTCCTCCGCACCCCGGCGGTACTGCGCCGTCACATCCGTACCGGTATTTGCCACCACACGGTCTCCCTGCCGCTCAGAGGGCGGACGGGGCGTGGATAGGCCTCCTAATTGCTCCGGACATACCGGTACCAGCGTATGCCGCTGCGCCAGTTCTTCGATACCGGAATAGGCTTTGCTTACCCCGTCATAGCGGCAGCGAACCCCCAGCAGGCAGGCCGAAATCAAAATCTTCATACCCGACTCACCTTCTGCGGAAGTTCTCACGCTCCCGCTGCAATTCGCCGTACAACTGCACCGCACTCCACTTGCGGTTGTGTGCCGTCAAAATGGCCTTCAAGCAGTCCGGTCCAACCCCTGCTGCCCCCAGGGCATCCAGCGCCGCATCCCGCTGCGCGATGTCACACAACACCGCCATCCGGCCACCCAGAGGGCCTCCGGCGTAAGTGCCGTGTTCCCCACGCAGCAACTTTTCCAACGTTACCAGATAGTCCCTCCGCGGCACAGC
>JAZRCP010000114.1:0-12722 GCA_045659825.1 Dysosmobacter sp.
GCCGTCCATCGGCGCAGACCGCGTCGCCGGCCTCCAACACAACGATGTCTCCCGGTACAACTTCCCGTCCCGCGATCTGTACCACGACGCCGTCCCGCACCACCTTGGCCGTGGGCGCGGACATCTGCTTCAGACTGTCCAACGAAGCCGCGGCTTTCACCGTCTGGATGGTCCCCAGCACAGCGTTCAGCAAAATTACCGCAAGAATAACCAGTGCGCTCTCCCAGTCGCCGAGTACCGCTGAGATGCCTGCTGCTGCCAGCAGAATGATCACAAGGACATCCTTAAACTGCTCCCAAAAAATCTGCAGCGTACTTTTCCGCACCCCTGCCTGCAGTTCATTGGGGCCATGCTGCTCCAGCCTTTTTTGCGCTTCCTGCGGGGAAAGACCTGCTTCGCCGCATTGCAGCTGCTCAAACAGTTCCCCGCGTTCTCTCTGCCAAATCTTTTTTTCCATAGGTCGACTCCTTTCGGCAAGACGCAAAAAAGCGAGACCTTTGCGTCAATGCCCTGCATTGATACAAAAGTCTCGCTATTTCAATCTACAGCGGAGGTCTCCCCCGTCATGACGCTGTCAGATACACATCAAAATAATGTGCAAGCTACTCCCTTTTCGGTTGGGCTTGATAGTACTATATCTTACCCAAACAGTCAAGGACTATGCCCTTCAGATTCCGTTAATTCTTGGTAGGCTTGCGATAGAACAGGTTGCCGATGACCATGATCACAACGAACACCACCAGATAGAACAAGACTGTCTTGCCGTAAGCAGCGAACGCAGCGTACACCATGAACACGCAGCCGCACAGGCCCAGAATCGGCATCACAAAGCGCTTGAAGCCGTTCAGTTCACTGCTCTTGCGGATGAACATAATGAACATGGGGATATACATGCCATACAGGGTCACAATGGGCAGCTCAGAGGAATCGAAGCTGAAGGGGCCGAACCAGGGAGCCGTCAGATTGGCGCCGTAGAAATACAGCAGCCAGAAGCCATCCAGAGCCAGGCTCAGGATCGCAGAGTTGCTGGGCATATTGGTGACGGGATCCACTTGACGGAACATCTCAGGCTTGGGGCCCTGACCGCGTGCAGCCAGAGCATACATGCCGCGGCAGCAAGACAGCATCAGGCCGTTCAAAGTGCCCAGGCAGGAGATCACGATCAGAACGAACACCAGAGAACCGGCAGTGTCACCCAGAATACGCTGGAAAGCCATCTTTGCAGCAGCTTCGCCGCTGGCCATCAGTTCTTCGGTAGTCACAGCGCCGTTCAAACCGATATAGTACAAGATGTAGGTTGCAACAACAACGAAAGAACCGGCAACCAGTGCCAGAGGCAGATTCTTCTTGGCGTCCTTCAGTTCAGCATTGATGGAGGTTGCCAGAATCCAGCCTTCGTATGCGAAAGCCACGCCCACAGCTGCGGCCATCAGGCCACCATTACCGCCGACAGCAGTCGCAGCAGTCTGGAAATTCTGAGCCATCTGGCCATTGGCAATGCCCATGATCGTGCCAACCACGACCATCAGCGCCAGAGGGATCATCTTGATCACGGTGGTGGAAACCTGAAACTTACCTGCCACTCTGGGAGCCAGTGCGTTCATGGCATAATCCATGCACAGGAAAAATGCAGCAATGGACATACAGGAACCACCGGTAATGTCCCAGCCCAGCAGCACGCAGACATAGCGGGCACTGACCCATGCCAGAACAGACACCAGGCAGGGCGTATAAATCGTAGCCATAAACCAGCCGATATTATAGGCATAGCGGTCGCCCATCGTAGCTTCGGCATAGTCAACCAGGCCGTTCACTTTTTCATACTTGGTTGCCATGGTGGCAAACACATAGGAGCAAACAATCATGATGGCACCGACAATCAGCCATGCCAAAATACCCAAAGGCATATTGCCGCCGGTCTTCTTTAAAACGCCTTCCGCCTTGAAGAACACACCAGAGCCAATAACGATACCAACGACCATGCAAATCGCGGTCGGAAGACCGTATTTCTTCTCTAACTTTTCCATAAGTCCTCTCACCTCTCTGATTTCACCGCTTTACTGCGGAATATTATTTAAGATACCACCTTTTTATCGAAAATGCAATCTATTTCCTTGATATTGTCTAAAAGTAATATGAATTTTTTTCACACCTATCCGAATAAATTTACATCTTTGCTTATTCTCCCATGACCTGAAAGACAATATCCCGCTGCCGGTCGCGGGTATCACACTCGATCAGTGTCAGGTTCTGCCACGGACCTACCATCAGCTTTCCATTTACAAAGGGGACCGTGATAAAGGGCGACAGCAGGGCTGCCTTGATATGAGAGGACCCGTTATCGTCATGCCAGGTATCGTGATGGCGGTAATGGATGACCCGTCCGGTCTCATCCCGATAGGGCGAAAAAACATCCAGTGCCTCTTTCAGGTCGTGATGCACGATGCCCGGTTCAAACTCCAGCGTCGTCAGGCCTGCCACACCGCCGGTGGTAAATCCTGTAATGGTGCCGCTGGAAATTGCATGCTCACGACAGGCGTTGGTGATCGCCTGCTGAAAATCCTCCGTCACATCGATCATGCCCATGTGGGCACGGGTGCGGTATGTTTTGACTTCCGTATAAACTGCCATAAAAGCGCCTCCACTTTTTTGTTTTCTGCATTGTAACACATTTTCTCTCATGGTACAATCGTCCCAAAGGGGGCGATTGCATGGTATCCGGTGTGATTACCGTGGATTTACATGGAAAGAACAGCTATCAGGCCAAAGTCACCGTGGATGCGCTCTTGCGCCGTGCTTCACCGGCCACCTACCGTCTGCGGCTCATCCACGGCTGCCATGGCGGCACCACCCTGCGTGAGATGCTGCGTACAGAGTATGCACAGCACCCCAAAGTCAAGCGGATGATCCTCTCTCCGGACGGAGGCACCACAGAACTGGTTCTCCGTGAATACTGATATAAGGAGATCTGTATGCGCATTGCAATGATTCAGATGGCTGTCACAGATAACAAGCAGCATAATATCAAGACTGCCTGTGAAAAAATCCGCACTGCAGCTGCAAATGGCACGGATATCGTGGTTCTTCCAGAGATGTTTTGCTGCCCGTACCGGAATGACTGCTTTGCAGTCTACGGCGAACCAGACGGTGGCGAGACACAAACCACACTCTCCCGGCTGGCCGCAGAACTGCAGATCTACATTGTGGGCGGTTCTCTCCCCGAACTGACAGACGGGAAAATCTACAACACCAGCTATGTCTACGACCGTCAGGGAACACAGATTGCAAAACACCGCAAAGCCCACCTCTTTGACATTGATGTAGCAGGTGGACAACGTTTCAGGGAGTCAGATACCCTTTCCCCGGGAAATGCCATCACCACATTTGAAACAGAGTTTGGCACCATGGGGCTTTGCATCTGCTTCGATCTGCGTTTCGAAGAGCTGGCCCGCTGTATGTGCCTGCAGGGTGCAAAGGTAATCTTCGTGCCCGCGGCCTTCAACATGACCACCGGTCCCGCACACTGGGAACTGCTGTTCCGGCAGCGGGCTGTGGATAACCAATGCTTTACCGTGGGTGTTTCTCCCGCCCGTGATGAAAGCAGCAGCTATGTGGCTTACGGCAACTCCATCGCTGTGGACCCGTGGGGCAGCGTGATCTGCCGCGCAGATCACAGCGAGGTCACACTGTACGCCGATCTGCCTCTGGGGCAAATCGACGCCATCCGGCAGCAGCTACCGATCCTCTCCGCCCGCAGAACGGACCTCTATGAGGTGACGGCACGATGAGTGGCTGGGTCTTTTCCGCGTTCTACGACGTTGTGCGGTGTATTCCCGCAGGCAAGGTTGCAACCTATGGCCAGATTGCCAGGTTAGCAGGTATGCCCCGCTGTGCCCGCACCGTAGGCTATGCCATGTCCGGCTGTAAGGACGGCTCTGTCCCCTGCCATCAGGTTGTAGACCGCTTTGGCGGTACCAAAGCAGCTTTTGACACATATGCCTCCGGCACCCAGCGTGCGCTCTTGGAGGCGGAAGGCGTTCTCTTTCGCCTCGATGGCACCGTTGATCTGGAGCGCTGCCTGTGGCAGCCGGAAAATTAAAAAGCAGGAGACAGTGTCTCCTGCTTTTTTTACTTTTTTACAGCAGGAACTGGCGCAGGTACCACCTGAACCGGCTGTGCTGCCGGCAGTTCTTCTGTTAATGCCGCCTCCTGCTCCGCAGTCTTCAGCACTTCCAGATATTCCTCCAGACACACCCCGCTCTCCTTCATCGCCTTGGCGGCAGCTCGTCCCACATAACGGTAGTGCCATGGCTCATAACCAATCCCCGTGATTTCCGTCTTGTTCTCGGGATAGCGCAGGACAAAACCGTAATCCCAGCAATGCTCCATCAGCCACTTCTGTTCCGGTGTGTTCTCCTGCTGCTTGTTCAGCAGCTGATACTGGTAGGAAACAATATCCAATGCCATACCAGTCTGGTGCTCGCTGGTTCCGGGAGGCGCCACCCATCGAGCCGCTTCCTTCCTCGCCGAGGTCCAGCCATAGCCTGCCGCGCGCAGACGGGCGACCTTGTTATTGTAAAGCCGCTGCTGCGTAACATTGGTTCTATAAGCGGAACAAACCACAGGATGTAATCCTGCCGCCCAGCAATCTATCAGCATAGCATTCAGATCGTCGTAGATCCGCGCATCTACCAGTAGGCCGTTGGCCAATTTTCGTTTTTCGATCGCATACTTCTGCGGCAAGGAATTCCAAGGATTTACCAGAAGCAAGTTCCAGTCTGCCGAATTCGGTACTTCTTCTAAGACTTCCCCTACAGCATCCTCTACCACAACATGTTCCTGCTCTTCCACAGAGCGGTCTGCAGCTGCCGCAGGTTCTGCCGCCTGTACAAATACCGTTGCAGTCATAAGTACAGCCATAACAGCGGCAATGAAACGTATTTTAGTCAAGGCGCTTCTCCTCTCGTGTTTCTACCTGTATGGTACAACCCTTTTTGCAAAAAAGAAAGACTTTTTTGTAAACATTTTCAAGGAGTCGTTCGCAGTGTACTCTGACCACAAAAAACAACCGGCTCTTTCGAGCCGGTTGTTTCGTGCAGATGAAATTACTGAGCAGCCATCTTACGGGCCTTGGCTTCCATCTTGTTACGAACAACGTCGATGGTAACAGCCAGAATAATAACGGCACCGATCACGATGTACTGAACGTCGTTGGAAGCGCCCATCAGGTTCAGGCCGTTACGGATAACAGCCATGATCATAGCACCGATCAGAGTGCCCCAGATGGTACCCTTACCACCGGTGAAGGAAGCGCCACCGACGATACAAGCAGCGATCGCATCGTTATCATAGGTCTGACCGGCGTTCCCGTTGGCAGAAGCCAGACGCCCGACGGACACCACACCTGCCATACCAGCCATGAAGCCGGACAGAGCATACACGAAGGTCAGCACGTTCTTAGAGGGGATACCGGACAGACGGGCTGCCTCAGGGTTACCACCGCAGCAGTAGATCTGACGGCCCAAAGCGGACTTGGTTAGGAACACATGGAAGATGCAGAACACGATGATAACCAGAATGAAGCTGAAGGGGATGCCGGGGAAGGTCACCTTACCGGCAGCATCACGGACAACGCCAACAGAGCCGCCGCCGACCCACATCAGGCCGTCGATACCGGTATTGGTGAAGCCGATGGACTTGGAACCGGTGATAACCAGTGCCAGGCCCCACAGCACGTTCTTCATACCCATGGTGGAAACGAAGGGATGGGGCAGATCCAGACGGGTCAGCAGCAGGCCGTTGATGATACCGGCGCAGGTGGAGACCAGCAGGCCGCCCAGAACCAGGATAACAGGATTGGTGATACCATTCTGAACCAGAACACCAATGAAGCAGGTGCACAGCACACAGTTGGAACCGACAGACAGGTCGATACCGGCGGTAATCAGGGCACACAGCATACCGGAAGCGATCAGGCAGTTAATGGATGCCTGCTTCAGGATGTTCATCAGGTTGGTGATCTTCGGGAACTTATCGGGCATCGTAATGCAGAAAATAGCGCACAGAATGATCAGTGCTGCCAGAGTACCGAGCTTCTGCAGGAGCTCTTTTGCCGTCTTCTTATTCATTAGTCTAACTCTCCTCCCCAGGCCGCTTTCATGATGTCTTCAGAATTAAAGTGCTTGCTGTCGCGCTCAATGTTGGCCATCACTCGGCCACCGCGCATAACCACAACGTGGTCGCTCATTGCCAGGATCTCAGGCAATTCGGAAGAAACCATGATAACGCACTTGCCGGCCTTGACCAGATCGTTCATCACACGATAGACCTCGATCTTGGCGCCAACGTCGATACCACGGGTAGGTTCATCGAAGATGAAAATATCTGCATCGATGTTGACCCACTTGCCGATAACCACCTTCTGCTGGTTACCGCCGGACAGCTGGCCGACGACTTCGTCCAGAGAAGGCGTCTTGATCTTCAGTGCCTTCACATTCTCCTGACCGGTCTCCTCAATACGGGCCTTGTTCAGGAAGGGGCCGTCACTGAAGCCCTTCATGTTTGCCAGAATCAGGTTGGTTCGCACGTCCAGAGACAGCACCAGGCCCTGACCCTTACGGTCTTCCGTCAGGAATGCGATCTTACGCTTGATAGCATCCTGAGGCTTCTTTATGGTAACTTTTTCACCCTTGACATAGACCTCACCGCTGTCAATCTTGTCAGCACCGAAAATGGCACGCATTGCTTCGGTACGACCGGCACCAACCAGACCGGCAAAACCAGTCACCTGACCTGCGTGGCACTTGAAGGAAACATCATGCAGCACACCGGCTTCATTGATGTTCTTGGCTTCCAGCCACACTTCGCCCTTTTCGCCGAACTCCTTGGGATACAGGTTATCCAGAGTACGGCCGACCATGGCGTTAATCAGGGAATCCTCGGTCATGTTCTCGATGTCTTCCGTTACGATATGCTCGCCGTCGCGCATAACGGTGACACGGTCACAGAGTTCAAAGAGTTCTTCCAACTTATGAGAAACGAACAGGATGGCCACGCCCTTGGCCTTCAGGCCGCGAACGACTTCCATCAACTGAGCAATTTCTTCCTTGCCCAGAGAGGAGGTAGGCTCATCCATGATGATGAGTTTTGCGTCCAGAGAGACTGCCTTGGCAATCTCAACCATCTGCTGCAGGCCGGTACCCAGCTTGCCAGCTTCCATTTTTACATCGATTTCGGGGTGACCCAGAGTCTTCAGTGCATCTTCAGACTCCTTGTGCATTCTGGGATAATCCAGCAGGAGACCCTTTTTCACGGCACGTCCCATGAAAACATTATCTGTGACAGAGAGCTGCTTGACAATGTTCAGCTCCTGATACACACAGGCAATACCAGCTTCCCGGGACTGGACGGGATTGCGGAAGACCTTCTTCTCGCCATCCACAAAGATCTCGCCCTCCTCAGGGTTATGTACGCCGGTCAGTACCTTGATCAAGGTGGACTTACCTGCGCCATTTTCACCGATCAGGCCATGGATCTCACCGGGCTTGATGCCAATGGACATGTTTTTCAATGCAACGACACCAGGAAAACGTTTGGTAACATTTTTTAACTCGACGACATATTCGCTCATGGAATTACCTCGTTTCTTTCCTGATTCTTTAGATCGCGGATGTCGTATCCGCGAAGTAGGGAATTGGAAATTTGGCGACAGAGTATCTGTCGCCAAATTCCAGTTCCACTAAGTCACTTAAGTACTAAGTCGGTTATAAATCCTTGGCATTAGCCCAGGCTTGCCAGGTACTCCTCGGCGTTCTCAGCGTTGACAACCTTGACGGGAGCGCTGATGACAGCGTCCACAGCCTCGCCCTTGATGGCAGCGTAAGCAGCCTTCACGACCTCGTAACCCATAGCGGTGGGCTGCTGGGCAACGGTAGCCTTCACGGTCTCGCCAGCAATGATCAGCTCAACAGCAGACTTGTTGCCGTCGAAGCCAACGATGGTGATGTCGGTGATACCAGCGGACTTGCAAGCGTTCATGGCGCCGATAGCGGTATCGTCGTTGTGGCAGAAGACAACGTCGATAGCATCGCCGTGAGCGGAGATCATGTCTTCCATGGTCTTGGTAGCGCCGTCGGTGGTGTTCTGGCCGGACAGAGCAGCCAGGACCTTAACGCCCTTCTCCTCGCAGGCCTTCTCATAGCCAGCGCGACGCATGTTGGAGGTGTTGTCGCCTTCCTGACCATAAATCACGACGGCATTGATGTCGGTGCCCAGAGTGTCGATGGCCCAGATGCCGCCCTGATATGCAGCCTCGTCGTTCATGGTGCCGACGAAAGAGGTCTGGCCTTCGATACCAACGTTGGTGTCAACAGCCAGGACGGGGATGCCCTGATCCAGAGCAGCCTGCAGAGCGTTGCCGGCAGCGCCAGCATCGTTGGGAGCGCAGACGATGGCGTCAACGCCAGCGCCGATCTGCTGCTCGATCATGGAAACCTGACCCTCGATGTCGGACTCAGCGCCGGGGCCAACAACGGTGACCTTGATGCCCAGCTCTTCAGCAGCCTGGTCACAGCCGTTCTTCACATAGCCCCAGTACTCGGAGGCCAGGGTCTTCAGGACAACAGCGATCTCGATGTCCTCAGTGGAAGCTTCAGCTTCCTGCTTGGGATCTTCCTTCTCGGGGGCGGGTTCTTCCTTAGCGCCGCAAGCGACCAGGGACAGAGCCATGATCAGGGCCAGGAACAGTGCAAAAAACTTCTTCATGCTTCTTTTTCTCCTTACAAAATTTTTCCGGGGACATCAGTTTCCGCAAAAACGATTAAACCAATGATATTACCCGGTGAATGCTGAATAATTCTAACATAAAGTTCGCAACTCCGTCAATAGAACATTCAAATTCTGTTCATTTTTTAGTAAAAGGAATGTCTTTTTTTATGCAACTTGTCGTTTTTCACTAATTTGCTGAGAATTTTTTCTCTTTTTCTCTTTTCGTTTTTTGCAAAATGTTTTCATTTCCATCTTTTTCCTCCTTTTTGTGGTTTTGCTTCGCCTTTTCCCCACTTCAACCCCACAAAATTTTGGCTGTCATAACTATAAAATTTAAATAGGTATTTTTAGCAAAATCCGAAAATTTTCGGAAGGCGTTTGAAAACCACGCTGAAAACCTTGATTTTTTCTCATTATAATGATAAATTTTTTAAGTGGCAAACGGTTGCTCTGTGTCGTTTTCAGCGTTCCTGCAAACCTACGCGCCGTCTGCCGTGTCAACAAGTTCTGAAATTGTCAATAAATTTAAGGAGGACATTTCTTATGTTTGATCCCAAGCGCGTTTCCCTCGGCATCGCCCCTATCGGCTGGTGCAATGACGACATGCCCGAGTTGGGTGGTGAGAACACCTTCCAGCAGATCGTCAGTGAAATGGCTCTGGCCGGCTTCACCGGCTGCGAGATCGGCAACAAGTATCCTACGGATCCCGCCGAGCTGAAGAAGGCTCTGGATCTGCGCGGCATGCGTATTGCCAGCCGCTGGTACTCCTCTTTCATTCTGACCCGTCCCATCGAGGAAGAGATCGCTGACTTCACCGCCAACCTGGACTTCCTGGAAGCTGTGGGTGCCAACCGCATCAATGTCAGCGAGCAGAGCTACTCCATTCAGGGCCAGATGGACACTCCCGTTCTGACCGGCGGCAACAAGCACGTCATGAACGACGAGGAGTGGGATCGTTTCTGCGCAGGCCTGAACACTCTGGGCAAGATCGCCACTGAGCGCGGCTTCAAGCTGTGCTTCCATCATCACATGGGCACCGTGGTGCAGACCAGCGAGGAAACCGACCGCATGATGAGCAACACCGACCCCCGCTATGTGTTCCTGTGCTTCGATACCGGCCACTTCACCTTCGCCGGCGAAGATCCCCTGGTCATGCTGAAGAAGTATGTGGACCGCGTGGGCCACGTCCATCTGAAGGATATGCGCCTGCCCGTGGTTGACGAAGTCCGCAAGAACAACTGGAGCTTCCTGCAGGCTGTCCGCAACGGTTCCTTCACCGTTCCCGGCGACGGCGGCGTGGACTTCGATCCCGTCTTCAAGGTTCTGTCCGAAGCCAACTACGAAGGCTGGCTGCTGGTGGAAGCCGAGCAGGATCCCGCCAAAGCCAATCCCCTGGAGTACGCTATGAAGGGCCGCAAGTACATTGCCGAGCACACCGGCCTGTAATTGTCCCTTTTACCATTCATCATTAACAGGAGGTAACTTCCTATGAAAACCATTCGTTTGACCATGGCTCAGGCTTTGGTCCGGTTCCTGGAGAACCAGTATATCGAGGTGGACGGCGTCCAGAACCGCTTCGTCCGCGGCGTGTTCATCATCCCCGGCCACGGTAACGTCGTCGGCTTCGGTCAGGCTCTGACCCAGGAAGCCAAGCACCTGGAAATCTGGCACGGCCAGAACGAGCAGGGCATGGCTCAGGCCGCCGTTGCTTTCGCCGCTCAGACCAAGCGTAAGCAGATCTGCGTTGCCACTTCTTCCGTCGGCCCCGGCGCTGCCAACATGGTCACCGCCTGCGGTACCGCTACCGCCAACAACCTGCCTCTGCTGGTCCTGCCCGGCGACACCTATGCCTGCCGCCAGCCCGACCCCGTTCTGCAGCAGGTGGAGCAGACTCATAACCTGTCCATCACCACTAACGACGCTTTCAAGGCCGTCTGCCGTTACTGGGACCGCATCGTCCGTCCCGAGCAGCTGATGAGCGCTATGCTGTCCGCTTTCCGCGTGCTGACCGATCCCGCCAACACCGGCGCTGTCTGCATTGCCATGCCTCAGGACGTCGAGGGTGAAGCTTATGACTATCCCGAGACCTTCTTCAAGAAGCGCGTGTGGCGTCTGGAGCGCCGTCCCGCTACCGAGATCGCTCTGGCTGACGCCGTGGCCGCCATAAAGAAGGCCAAGCGTCCCATGCTGATCTGCGGCGGTGGTGTCCGTTACTCCGAGGCTCACGAGGAGTTCCGCGCATTCGCAGAAGCCACCGGCATCCCCTTCGGCGAGACCCAGTCCGGCAAGGGCGCCATCGAGTGGACCCACCCCCTGAACATGGGCGGTCTGGGCGTCACTGGCTGCTCCGCTGCCAACGACATTGCCAAGAAGGCCGACCTGGTGATCGGCGTCGGCACCCGCTACACCGACTTCACCACTGCCTCCAAGTGGCTGTTCAAGGAGAACTGCAAGTTCGTCAACATCAACGTGTCTGAGTTCCAGGCCCTGAAGATGGAAGCTGTCCCCGTTGTGGCCGACGCCAAGGACACCCTGCCCCGCCTGCTGGCCAAGCTGGACGGCTACAAGGCTCCCTACACCACCGAAGTCACCACCGCCAAGGAAAAGTGGGTCAAGGAACTGGCTCGTCTGGACAACATGGTCTTCGAAGACAAGAAGAGCTGGAAGCCCATCATCAACGACGCCAACGCCGATTCCGCCAAGCGTTTCGCCAAGGATCTGAATGCTCAGCTGTGCCAGACCACCGCTCTGGGCGCCATCAACGCCATGATGAGCGAGGGCGACGTGGCTGTCGGCGCTGCCGGCTCTCTGCCCGGTGACATGCAGCGTATGTGGCGTCCCACCGGCGTTGACACCTATAACATGGAATACGGTTATTCCACCATGGGTTACGAGATCGCAGGCGCTCTGGGCGCTAAGCTCGCTGTGGGTGACAAGCACGAAGTCTACGCTTTCTGCGGTGACGGCAGCTTCCACATGATGCACGGCGAGATCATCACCGCTCTGATGGAGCGCAAGAAGATCAACGTGTGCCTGTTCGATAACGCCTCTTACGGCTGCATCAACAACCTGCAGGTCGGCCACGGCAACAAGACCCTGTGCACCGAGCTGCGCTATCGCAACAAGGACGGCCTGTTCGGTGACTTCCTGAACATCGACTACGCCAAGGTCGCCGAGGGTTACGGCTGCAAGGCCTACACCATCCGCACCATGGAAGAGCTGGTCGCTGCTTTCGAGGACGCCAAGAAGATCAAGAACGTTCCCGTTCTGTTCGACATCAAGGTTCTGCCCAAAACCATGACCGACGGTTACGGCTCCTGGTGGCGCGTGGGTGACACTGAGGTGTCCGAGCGCCAGGAGAATCTGGATGCCTATGCTTCTCATCTGGAGCATGTGAAGGACGCCCGCAAGTATTAATACCTCCACTGTGGGGGGAGTTCCTCCCCCACTTATTTCAAAAACCCTTACACTATTAAATAAAAGGAAGGTAGAAACATGGATAAGGTTCTGAAGATTGGTATCATCGGCTGCGGCGCTATCGGCCGCGATCACTGCCGCCGCATCATCGACTCCGTCCCCGGCGCTACCGTCGTGGCTGTCTCCGACTATGTCGCCGCTGCTGCTGACGACACCGCTGCAAAGTACGGCATTAAGTCCTACGGCAACGACTGTGACGGCATGATCAAGGATCCCGAGGTCGAGGCTGTTGTTATCACCTCTATCGACCCCACCCATTATGACTATGTCATGAAGACTCTGGCCGAGAAGAAGTGGTGCTTCTGCGAGAAGCCCCTGGCTCTGACCGGCAAGGAGTGCGAGGACATCATCAACAAGGAACTGGAAATCGGCAAGCGTCTGGTTCAGGTCGGCTTCATGCGCCGTTATGACCGCGGCTATGCCGAGATGAAGCGCATCATCGAGTCCGGCGAGATCGGCGCTCCCCTGCTGATCAAGGC
>JAZRCP010000115.1:0-15271 GCA_045659825.1 Dysosmobacter sp.
GCGCTGCTTCCCGTGCTGGCGGAAACTATGGCCGGCTTTGACAACGTGGAGATCGTGCCCGGTGACGCCATGAAGCTGGATTTAGGCGCGCTGGCCGCGGAGAAGCTTCAGGGACTGACCCCCATTGTGTGTGCCAATCTGCCCTACAACATTACCACCCCCATCCTGGAAAAGCTGGTCGAGACCCCTTGCTTTGAAACCATCACGGTGCTCATCCAGAAAGAAGTGGCCCAGCGGCTCTCTGCCGCGCAGGGTTCCTCTGACGGCGGTTCTTTTTCCCTGTTTCTGCAATATTATATGGAGACGGAATACCTCTTTGACGTACCGCGGGAGAAGTTCCTCCCTGCGCCCAAGGTGACTTCCGCTGTGCTGCGGTGCGTACGTCGGCCGAAGCCCGCTGTGGAAGTGGAGGACGAGGCATTTTTCTTCAAAGTCATGCGGGGCGCTTTCCTACTGCGGCGGAAAACGCTGGCTAACAGCCTCTCCTCTGCCCTCGGCCGCAGCAAGGAAGAGATCCAGGATGCCATAGCCGTCTGTGGTTTGCGGACAGATGTCCGCGGCGAGAAGCTCACCTTGCAGGATTTTGCAAATCTTTCCAAAGCTTTACAGAAGTAATCGTTTCCAGCCGCTTGCTTTTTTTTACGCAACGCAGTAGGATAATAGACAATATGACCCATTATTGAAGGAGGTACCTTTATGTCTACGAAAGCCTATTACGCCAGAACTGAAATCGGCCCCGGTAAGGTCGGTTTTTCCAAGACCCGTTCCATCATTGAGGCGCCGTTCTACGGCAACAATGTGATCAAGGTCAACACCCTGAAGGAAGCCTATGAGCTGGCCAAGAACTCCCCCGGTACTGTTGTCACCGACATGCCCGTCTACCGCGGTGAGGAGTTCGGTCTGGAGCCCGATGCCAAGGTCCTCCTGTTTAACGACGGTTCCATCACCGGCCGTTATGCCGTGGCACGCCGCATTACCGGCAAGCCCGGTGTCAACACCACCGAGCTGGATAAGATTGTCATGGATGCCGTGTACGACACCCGCTGGAAGACCATGTACCACGCCGAGACTTTCATCGGTCTGGACGAGGAATTCATGGTCAAGGCACACCTGCTGATTCCCGAAGGCGAGGAGAACCTGCTCTACAACTGGATGCTGAACTTCCAGTATATGTCTGATGAATACATCAAGATGTATAAAAAGTCCAAGCCCGTGGGCGACGGCAAGGAAGCCGACATTTACATCTTCTCCGATCCCCAGTGGACCGGTGCCCCCGGCAAGGAAGCCATCTGTGATCCCAAGTGCCTGTGCTATTTCAACACCGAGACCAACTGCGCCGCTATTTTGGGCATGCGCTACTTCGGCGAGCACAAGAAGGGCACCCTGACGCTGGCATGGGCCATCGCCAACCGCAACGGCTATGCCTCCTGCCACGGCGGCCAGAAGGAATACACCCTGGACGACGGCAGCAAGTATGTAGCAGCCGTGTTCGGCCTGTCCGGCTCCGGCAAGTCTACCCTGACCCACGCCAAGCACGACGGCAAGTATCCCGCCATCAAGGTGCTGCACGATGACGCCTTCATCATCAACTCCGACACCTGCTCTTCTGTGGCTCTGGAGCCCACCTATTTCGACAAGACCGCCGACTACCCTGTGGATTCTGCCGACAACAAGTATCTGCTGACCGCACAGAACTGCTCCGCCACCCTGGACGAGGACGGCAAGATCGTTCTGGTCACCGAGGACGTCCGCAACGGTAACGGCCGTGCCATCAAGAGCAAGCTGTGGTCTCCCAACCGCGTGGATAAGATCGACTCCCCCGTCAACGCCATCTTCTGGATCATGAAGGATCCCACCATTCCTCCCATCGTCCGTCTGAAGGGCGCTTCTCTGGCCTCCGTCATGGGCGCCACTCTGGCTACCAAGCGTTCCTCCGCCGAGCGCCTGAAGGAAGGCGTCGACCCCAACGCACTGGTCGTCGAGCCCTATGCAAACCCCTTCCGTACTTATCCTCTGGTCAATGACTATGAGAAGTTCAAGAAGCTGGTTGCCGAGAAGAACGTGGCCTGCTACATCATCAACACCGGCGACTTCATGGGCAAGAAGGTCCAGAAGGAAGACACCCTCGGTGTTCTGGAAGCCGTTGTGGAGGGCAAGGCTCAGTTCAAGCCCTGGGGCCCCTTCTCCGACATTGAGATCTTCGAGTGGGACGGCTTTGTGCCCGATCTGGCCGACAAGGACTATGTGGCTCAGCTGAAGGCCCGCATGCAGGACCGTCTGAACTATGTGGAAGGCCTGAAGGAGGCCGAGGGCGGCTTCAACGTTCTGCCCGAGGATGCTGCCGAAGCCATCCGCAAGGTGGTCGACGAAGCCAACACCCTGTAATTTTTACAAACCTGATACAACGCAGTAGGGGAGCCGAATTGGCTCCCCTGCTTTTTCGCGCAAAAGCGCCCTGCCTTGTGGCAGGGCGCTGACTGTCTTATTCCAAAACGGTAATGGATTCGATGACCGGCTGGGCCTCTGCGGGGATGGTGCCGTTATTGTCCACCGGCCGTGCATCCGCACAGATGGCATCCACCACCCCCATGCCCTCCGTCACATAGCCGAAGGCGGCATACTGGCCGTCCAGAAATACGCTGTCCTCATGGACGATAAAGAACTGGCTGCTGGCACTATTGGGCGGCGTTGCACGGGCCATAGAAATGGCTCCGCGGGTATGGGAGATGGGATTTTCCAATCCATTGGCAGCAAACTCGCCAAAAATCTGCTCATCACTGCCGCCGGTTCCGTTGCCCAGCGGATCGCCTCCCTGCATCATAAAGCCTGCCATGATGCGGTGGAAGGTCAGGCCGTCATAAAAGCCTTCCTTTGCCAGCTTCACAAAGTTGGCCACCGTTTTGGGTGCTGTATCTGCGTCCAGTTCCAGCGCGATGGTGCCGTAGTCCTTCACCACAATTTCCACCTGAACCTTACCGGTCAGCACCGCTTCTTCTGCCGGTTTTTCCTCCGGCACCTCAGGCTGTGCTTCCTCCTTCGTTTCCGTAACAGGCGTCTTATCCGTTTTCGTTGTTGTGATTCCAACCATGGTGGTCTTTTCACAACCGCACAGCAAGCACAGCATCATCGCCAACACCAGCGCCAAATACTTCTTCATATTCGCGTTCCTCGCTTCCATTATTTTTCCAAAGGGTCTTCACCCTTTTCCTCCAGCATCTGCCGGATCTCCAGCATCAGGCGCGTGTGGAACCAGCAGTTACGGTGGCAGGCAAACTCCATCACATCGTAGGGCATCCACAGCACCTCGCATGCAGATAATGCCGTGATCGCGCCGGAGTCCTTCCGGCAGCCCCGCGGGCCGCCCAACCGGATTCCCACAAGACCGCTGCCGGAAACCTGTTCCGTGCCCTGGTCTGTCTGGATACTGGCCTCGCCTTGCAACAGATAACCGATGCGTCCAGCACTGCCGCGGGTATCCCCACTCTCCAGCGTTTCCACACTCAACTCAAAACAACTGCCCAGAAGTTCCAGCCCCTCCGCAGGCATCCAGAATAGCCGCTGGTCCTGTTCCAACAGTTCCTGCACGGTGTCACCTCCTGACCGCCTTATTCTACTACACTCTGCCGCGGCTGTCAAAACAAGCATTTCGACAAACGATTGAAACATTTGAGATATGTGCCCCCCTCCATACTTTTGTATTACATAAATTCCCAAAGGCAAGGCATCCTAAGGGCACAAAGCGAAAGGAGTGTGTCTTGCCATGTTCAAGCACGAAAAACAGCTGTTTCATCCCGTGGAGATCGAAAAGCCCAATCCCCAGTATGCCGCGCTGCTGCAGGAGCAGTTAGGGGGCGGCAACGGCGAGCTGAAGGCCGCCATGCAGTATATGTCCCAGAGTTTTCGCGTGAAGGACCCCGAAATCAAAGACCTGTTCCTCGACATCGCCGCTGAAGAACTGGGTCATATGGAAATGGTGGCTCAGACCATCAACCTGCTGAACGGCCACCATGTGGATGCTTCCTCCGTGCCCGCCGGAGAAATTCAGACCCACGTGATCCTCGGACTGAATCCCGGCCTCATCAATGCCTCCGGCTATTCATGGACGGCGGACTATGTCACCGTCACCGGCGACCTGTGTGCCGACCTACTGAGCAACATCGCCTCCGAACAGCGGGCCAAGGTGGTTTATGAGTACCTGTACCGCCAGATCGGGGACAAAAAGGTGCGGGAAACCATTGATTTCCTGCTGAACCGGGAAGAGGCTCATAACCAGATGTTCCGCGATGCCTTCAACAAGGTAATGGATTCCGGCTCCAACCGGGACTTCGGTACCACAAAGGCAGCAAAAATGTATTTCTCCCTGTCCAATCCCGGTCCCAACACCTTTGCAGGCAAGGATGTCAAACCCGTCCAGTTTGACAAGTAAGCCTGTGTCCCCTGCACGAAACAAAAACAGCCGCCCTACGGGCGGCTGTTTTCTCCTCTCAGGTACGGTCGGGGAATTTTTTTACGAGGCGGTCCAGTTCTTCGATCAACGCCGCCATCTCCTCCTCTGTCATATGAGCGTACAGTTCGGCCACATCCTCGTCCTCCATGGTGTTGGGTAGCGTGAAGGAGACAAAGAACCGGAAGCCATCCTCCACCGCATCTGCGGAGAGCATGAAATACGGCTCGGTGAACTCACTCTCATAGCGCTGCTTCAATCCGGCCTTTACCACCTTCAGTCCGGCGGTCATCTCCTGCAGCTCGTAGGTCAACAGGCAGCTGTTGGAATCCTTGATGAGGAGACCGTCCTCATTGATCCATGTGGCCCGCAGCACCAGCCAGTTGCGGTCATCACTATCCGGTGCGCCGCCATCGGCAGGCAGCTCATAACTGACAATATCCAGCTTCAGGCTGGCTTCTTCATTTTTAAACAGCATATTCGTTCCTCACTGATCCTTATGACGGACAAACCATCCGCCGATTTTGTTTGATGGAATTATACCACATTTTCTTCTGTTTGCAAATCCACCGAAATATGGTAGAATAACGTATTATCAGAAAGGGCGGTGTCTGTGGATGGATCAGGAACTGCATTTGAAATTAACGGTACGGCTCTACACCGCAGACGATCAGCGCTGCTTTGGCCCCGGTATCGCCACCCTGCTGGAGCGGGTTGGGCTGCACAAGTCCCTGCGGGCAGCCGCTGCCTCCATGGAGATGGCCTATTCCAAGGCATGGCGCATCATCCGCACAGCGGAGGAGGTCTTTGGCTGCAAGCTACTCTCCTCTACCATCGGCGGTCAGCACGGCGGCGGCGCCGTTTTAACCCCGCAGGCGGAACAGCTGCTGGCAGCCTACCGCGCCTATGAGTCGGACGTGAAGACATACAGTCAGGAAAAATTTAACGAAGCCTTTGACTTCTACAAAGATTTGAATAAAACCTGAAAAACCGGACCGCAAATGCGGTCCGGTTTTTATTTCGTCTTTAGCGGGTAGGATCGATCTCCGTGGGGCTGGGAATGGGATGCTCCTTATGGGCCACCATGGTCTGGATCAACTCCACCGTGCGGCCCAAGCCCAGATAGCTGGAATCGATACAGAAGTCATAGCTGTCCACCGAACCCCATTTCTTACCGGAATAATACTCATAATAGGAGGCGCGGCGCTTATCCGTCTTCTGGATCAGCTGGCGAGCCTTTTCCGGCGTCACTCCCTGCCGTTCGGCCACGCGGGCCACACGGGTATCCATGGGCGCACTGATAAACAGACTCAGATGGTTGGGATCGTTCTCCAGCGCATAATCCGCGCAGCGGCCAATGATGACGCAAGGGCCCTGCGCCGCGATCTGGCGGATGGTATTGAAGGTGGCAAGATAGACCTGCTGCTCCAGCGAGTCCCCCACACCGCCGCCGGGCAAGGCAAACATGTAGGAGTCCATGGCGATGGAATAGAGCAGGCTCTTGGGCCGCTCATCAAAATTTTCAAAAATTTTCTCGCAAAGACCACTCTTTTTGGCGGCCTCCTGCAGCAGCTCCTTGTCATAGAAGGGGATCCCCAGTTCCTTGGCCACGCGGATGCCCACTTCCTTGCCGCCGCTGCCGAACTGACGGCCGATGGTGATGACAGTTTTCATATCCAGACCTCCTTTGCCGATGCCGGTGCGCTGTCCGGTATCAGACGGGCAGCGCGTGTTTCCTGCTTTGATTATACCACCTGATAAAAACCGCGTCAAACAAAAACAGGACGCCCTTTCGGACGTCCCATTCCTCTTTACACTTCTTTGCCGAGGCGGCGGTACATGGTCTTTTTCACGGCACGGAGAATATTCTCATAGCCGGTACAGCGGCAGAGATGGCCGGAGAGCAGCTTGCGCAGCTGTTCATCGGTATATTCCTTTCCGCTCTCCAAAATCTCCCATGCGGTGAGGATGAAGCCAGGGGTGCAGAAGCCGCACTGGATGGCAGCCTCCTCCACGAAGGCCTGCTGGATATCGCTCAGCTCGCCGTTGGGGCCAAGCAGCCCCTCCAGCGTGGTGATGCTCTTGCCCTCTGCCCAGACGGCCAGATAGATGCAGGAGTTGAAAGCCTCGCCGTCGATGATGACGGTACAGGCGCCGCACTCGCCCACCTCGCAGCCCTTCTTGACGGAGGTCATCCGGTAATCGTTGCGAAGCATATCCGTCAGGCTGGCGCGGACATCCACAGTGCGTTCCACATCACGGCCGTTCAGTTTGAAACGGACGGTTTGATACTGCTGCATTGCCATCACAGTTCACCTCCAGCCAGTTTCACAGACTCCACGAAGGCGCGCTTCGCGCTCTCCACGGCGATGTGCATACGGAAATCCTTGGCGGCACGCCAGGAGTCACGGGGGTTGATATCCTCCTTGACGGCCTTGGCAAAGGCCTGGGCCAGTTCCATGCTGACGGGTTTCCCCGCCGCCAGCGCCTCGGCGGTTTTCGCCCGCAGGGGCACGGGGCCTGCCACGCCGAAGGCGATGCGGGCACGCTCCACGCATCTTTTATCCGCGGAGAGTCGGACGTTCACAGACGTACCCAGCGTGGCAATATCCATGGCATTGCGCATGGCATATTTAATATAGTGGCCATAAGTATCAATATAATCCTCTTTTTTAATGAGAATACCGGTCTGAATCTCTCCCTCACGGATATCCACCTTACCAGCCTTGATATAGAACTCATGGATGGGAATGCAGCGGACGCCGTTGGGGCCCGTCAGCTCTACGATGGCATCCCATGCGTGAAGCGTAGAGGCAGAGTCGGCAGAGGTAACACCGTTGCAGGTGTTGCCGCCAATGGTGCCAATGTTGCGGATCTGAGGGCCGCCCACCTGATCGACCGCCTCGCCCAGTACGTTGATGTACTGCTGGATGATGGGGTCCTTCGTAATGTGAGAGAAGCTGGTGAGGGAGCCGATACGGATGGTGCCGTCAGCTTCCATGGTAACGCCGCGCAGCTCGTCAAGGCCATAAATGGAAATCAGCTCCACGCCCGCTCGCTTGCCTTCCCGCATCTGCACCAGCACATCAGAGCCGCCCGCGATGATGTGGGCTTCGGGATGTGCCAGCCGGAGAGACACGGCGTCAGCCACATCCTTGGCCTGATACAAAGCTTTCATATCATACATACGCGTTCCCTCCTTTTAGTCTTCGATAAGTCCCGCCTGCTTGAACTCCCGATAGAGTACATGCGGCGTAATGGGACAGGTGTCGATGGCAACGCCTGTGGCCTGCAGGATCGCATTACGGATGGCAGGCGCCGGAGAACAGGCAGGCGGTTCGCCCAGAGACTTGGTACCGAAGGGTGCCGTAGGCTCTGCGTTCTCCACAAAGGCGGCTTCCAGTGTGGGGTGATCCATAAAGGTGGAGAGCTTATAGTCCAGCAGGTTGTTGTTCAGCGGCTTGCCGGTCTTTTCGTCGAACTTCAATTCCTCGGAGAGGCCGTAACCGATGCCCATGGACATGCCGCCGTGGACCTGTGCCTCCGCCAGAGCGGGATTGATGAGACTGCCGCAGTCGTGGACATTCACGATATTCAGCAGCTTGACCTTGCACATGGGGATATCCACTTCCACCTCGGCCAGAGAGCAGCCGAAGGAATAGGCATTGGTCTTGATCTGGGCGGTGGTTTCCGCCGTGATATGCTCGCTGGCTTCCAGAGAGTACAGGCACTCCATAGCAAGGTCGCCCAGAGACTTCAGTACGCGGCCGTCACTCTTGCGGACGATCTGCCCGTCCACCAGATCCAGATTCCAAACCGGCATACGGGTCTGGTCATGAGCAATGCGCAGGATCCGCTCTCGCAGAGCCGTTGCGGTCTGAGCGATAGCAAAGCTGCCCACATAGGTCTGACGGGAAGCATAGGCACCAAGGCCGAAGGGAGTGATATCCGTATCCTGAGAGGAAACCACATGCACATCCTTCAGGGGAACGCCCACGGCGTCTGCCACCATCTGAGAATAAGCGGTGTCACAGCCCTGACCGATCTCAGTCTCACCGGTCTGGAACTGGAGGGAACCGTCCTGATTGAGTACCATGCGGCAGGAGGAGGACTCCAGCGAGATGGGCCAGACGGCGGTATTGTACCAGAATACCGCAAGGCCCACGCCGCGGCGGATGGGGCCGGTCTGGTTCTGATATTTTTTCAGTTTCTCCTCATAACCGAGGATCTCCATGCCCTTATTGAGGCACTGGTTGAAGGAATCGTGGTACAACTCATTCTTGGAGAAGCCGTCCACATAGCCTACCGGCATCAGGTTCTTGCGGCGGAAGGACAGCGGATCCATGCCGATGGCATGGCAGATATCATCGATATGGGCTTCGCCTGCGAACATAGCCTGCGGGATGCCGTAGCCGCGCATGGCGCCGGCTGCGGGGCGGTTGGTGAACACGCTCCAGCAATCGCACTCCAGATTGTCGCAGGGATACAGCTGGGGGAATGCGCCCATGCCCTTGGCCACCACGCCGTGGCCGTGAGAGGCGTAAGCGCCCTGATTGGAGAAGGCCTCGAACTTGCGGGCCACCAGCGTGCCGTCGGGACGGACATAGGAAATGATATGGGTACGGATGGCATGGCGGACGCGGTTGGAAACGAAGGTCTCCTCACGGCTGCACTCCAGCTTTACCAGCCGGCCTCCCACCTGCGTGGAGCACCATGCGCACAGAGGCTCATACAACGCGTCCTGCTTGTTGCCGAAGCCGCCGCCGATATAGGGCTTGATGACCCGCACCTTACCCCAGGGGATCCCCAGCGCCTGACCGACCACACGGCGGACGATATGGGGGATCTGGGTGGAGGACACCACCACGACGCGGCCGGAATCCTCATAGGCGTAGCAGCCGTGATTTTCAATATGGCAGTGCTGGACGGTAGGGGTATCATACCAGCCCTCCACACAGATGAGGCCGGGCTCCTTACGGGCTTCCTCATAGTTGCCGCGGCGGATATCGGTATGCTTGAGGATGTTATTGGCGTAGTTTTCATGGAGCTGGGGGGCATCGTCCTCCATAGCCTTCTGCACATCCAGCACGAAGGGCAGTTCCTCGTATTCCACTTTCATGGCGCGGACAGCCTGCGTGGCAGCGACCTCGTCCTCCGCGATGACCACAGCCACATCGTCGCCGTAATAGCGGACATGGCGGTTCAGCAGCAGACGGTCGGCCACATCCTGATGGCCGGGGTCCGTGGACCAGGGATGGCCTGCCGTGGGGAACGGGATATCAGGCACATCGAAGCAGGTCAGGACCCGCACCACACCGGGAATGGCTTCCGCCGCCGTGGTATCAACGGACTTGACATAGCCATGGGCAATGGTGGAGTGCAAAATCTTTACCACCAATGCGCCGCGGTCGCACAGATCGTCCATGTACTTTGCGCGGCCTGTGGCCTTCTCATAAGCATCCACACGGGTCACGCTTTTACCGACACTTTTGCTCATAAGGGCTGTCCCTCCTTCGAAAAATGAACTCTCGCTCCGATTGACTTATCGGGGCGAAAACGGATATACTGGGTACAACGAGGTGAATGTAATGGAACCGTTAGGATATGTGATCATGGCGGCAGGCAATGCCCGGCGCTTTGGAGATAACAAGTTGACCGTGCAGCTGCAGGGCCGGAGCCTCATTCAGCGGGCCATGGAGTCCGTTCCCACGGAAAGTTTTGACCGTGTGATTGTGGTCACCCAATACCCGGAGATCATGCGGCTGGCAGAGGAATTCCATTTTGCCGCCGTTCACAACCCTCATCCGGAGCTGGGCATCAGCCACACGCTACAGTTGGGCTTGACGGGACTCAGGGACTGCTGTGGCGTACTATTCTCCGTGGCTGACCAGCCGCTGTTGCGGCGGGAAACGGTTGCGAAGCTGACCAAGCTGTGGCAGTCACAGCCGGAGAAGATCGCGGCACTCAGCTGCGGCGGCACACGGGGCAATCCCTGTATCTTCCCTGCCCGGTTCTTTCCGGAGCTGATGGAGTTGGAGGGCGACCGGGGCGGCAGCGCCGTCATCCGAAAGCACGAGGAATCCCTCATTTTGCTGGAGGCTTCCGCAGAAGAACTCTATGATGTGGACACCGCGGCTGCGTTGGAGTTACTGAAACAACATACTTGATGGTCTGAAGCAGGCTCCCAAGGGAGCCTGCTTTTTCAGTTACTTACGGGTATAGGGGGTATTGGCCAGCGGCAGCGCCGTGCGGAAGTGGCCGTCGTAACGGAAGTAGGCATCCGCGATGGCAGGAGCCGTGGGGATGGAGGTGATCTCACCGATGCCGATGGCGCCGCAGGCCACGTTTAATCCAGCCTTTTCAATAATGATGGGCGTGATCTCGGGAATCTGATGGGCGCGGAACAGTCCCAGCGTGCCGTATTTGGCGGTGGGCTTGCAGTCCTCCAGCGGGTAGCGCTCTGTCAGGGCATAGCCCATGGACATGACCACGCCGCCTTCGATCTGGCCTTCGATGGAGATAGGGTTCACGGCCTTGCCCACATCGTGGGCGGCAATCATCTGCTGAATTTTACCGTCCTCGCCGAGGATGCACACCTGCGTGGCATAGCCATAAGCCACATGGCTGACGGGGTTCGGCACGTTGGCTCCCAGCGGGTCGGTCTTGGCCAGATACTCCCCGTAAAACTCCTGTCCGTTCAGGTCGGAAAGTTCCTTGCCCTCCAGCGCCTCCTTCAGATCCTGACAGGCGCGGCGGCAGGCCTCACCGGTAACAAGAGTCTGACGGGAACCGGAAGTGGTACCGGAGTCCGGTGCACTGTAAGTGTTGGAACGCTCGTAAACGATCTGGTTCGGGGAGATGCCGGTCTGGTCGAAAACCATCTGCACCAGCACGGTGCCGAGGCCCTGACCAATGCAGGAAGCACCGGCAAAGATATGTACCTTGCCGTCATCCACTACCAGACGGACGCGGCCGGTATCGGGAATACCCACGCCGACACCGGCGTTCTTCATGGCACAGGCCAGCCCCACATAGGGGTGGGCATCCACATAGGGCTTCACTGCCTCCAGCGTTTCCACCAGTCCGGTGGATTCGTCCACGATCTGGCCGTTGGGCAGCTCCTGTCCGGGACGGATGGCGTTACGGTAGCGGATCTCCCACGGGGAAATACCCACCAGATCCGCCATCTGGTTCAGCAGGCTTTCAATGCAGAAACAGGTCTGGGTGACGCCGAAGCCGCGGAAGGCTCCCGCGGGGGGGTTGTTGGTATAATACGCCCAGCCGTCAATTTCGAAATTCTGATAGTTATAGGGGCCGGCAGCATGGGTGCAGGCACGCTCCAGCACCGGACCGCCCAGAGAAGCGTAGGCTCCGGTGTCGGCGATGACTTCCGCCGCCACGCCTTGAATGATGCCGTTTTCATCGCAGCCCAGAGAAAATTCCATCTCCATGGGATGGCGCTTGGGATGGATGAGAATACTCTCGGCACGACTCAGCTTCACCTTAACGGGACGCTTGGTGAGGTAGGCGATCAGGGCCGCGTGGTGCTGCACCGTCACATCCTCCTTGCCGCCGAAGCCACCGCCCACAAGGCAGTTACGGACCTTGACCTTGTCAGCGGGCAGGCCCAGCATGCCCATGGTCTCGTGCTGGGTATCGTAAGCGCTCTGGTCCGTAGAGAGGATCATCACGCCGTCACCGTCCGGATACGCCACGGCGCATTCCGGTTCGAGGAAAGCATGCTCCGTCCACGGGGTGGAAAAGCGCTGTGTCAAAACATACTTGGATTTTGCAATGGCCTCCGCGGGGTTGCCCCGCTGGATATGCTTATGGGCCAGGAGATTGCCGCTCTCATGCACCAACGGTGCGTCCGGCAGCATGGCCTCTCTGGGGGAGCGAACCATGGGAAGTTCCTCATAGTCCACCTTCACCAGCGCCTTGGCCTGCGCCAGAATCTCCGGCGTTTCCGCCGCCACAAGGCAGATGGCATCGCCCAGATAATGGGTGATATCGCCCACGGCGATCATGGTGTCCCAATCCTTTTTCAGATGGCCCACCTTGTTCTGGCCCGGAATATCCGCGGCGGTGAACACGCCCACCACGCCGGGCAGCGCCTCGGCCTCCTCCGTGTGGATGGCCAGCACGCGGGCACGGGGATAGGCACTGCGGACGGCGGAGCCGTAGATCATGCCGTCCAGATAAATATCGTCAGGATAAATGCCGGTACCGGTGACCTTTTCCTTCACATCGACACGGGGTACCCGCTGGCCCAGAGACCAGTTTTCCGGCACAGCAGGAATCTCGCCGGTGCGCAGCAGCTCCGCCGCCATCAAAATGGCGTCGATGATCTTTACATAGCCGGTGCAGCGGCAAATGTTGTTGCGGATGGCAAACGCCGCTTCTTCACGGGTGGGAGCGGGATTCTGATCCAGCAGGGCCTTGGCGCTGATGACCATGCCGGGAATGCAGAAACCACACTGCACCGCACCGCAGGCACCGAAGGCATAGGTATAGACATCCTTTTCCTGCTGGCTGAGGCCCTCCACCGTCAGGATGGTCTTGCCCTCCAGCTTATCCGTCTGCGGGACGCAGGCTTTCGTGGGCTTACCGTCGATCAGCACCGTACAGGTGCCGCAGGCACCTTCACTGCAGCCGTCCTTGACGCTGGTCAAATGCAGGTCATCCCGCAAAAAACGCAGCAGCTTCTGGTTCTTTTCAACAGTCACGGTCTGGCCGTTCACGGTAAATGTTGCCATGAAAAAACCTCCTTGCCGTGCCCACCCCTGGTCCCACGGTCTGTTCAAATCAGAAAGGTCAACCTTTCCTTTGCCTTATTATACAATACCTATGCAGTGACCGCAACGAAAGATTATTCAACTCGCTATTCTACTTATAGAATAGCGAGTTGAATTTGCCAGCCGACTGCCAAAACGCCCTGTCGCACAGAAATGTGTGCTGTCTCTTCCATGATATGATTACTGACACCAAGGGGAAACTCTGGCGTCAGCACACCGTCCACAAGGGGGTATTGTACCCCATACAACGTAATACCCTCGGCCCGGTCTCCAAGGCTGAACAGAGACAGCAGCGCCCAGTCGGTTTCTCTTGGCACAGTCAAGTTCTCGTTCTCGATGACCGTCCAGACGAAGTCATCGTCAAACATCCAGCCGCGTGCTCCACGCCGACGGAGATACAGCAGCGTCTGCAGGTTAGCCAATGTATGATCCAGCCGTTTGCCGCCGGTTCCGCCGTACAGGAAAAACTCCGTGCAGCCCCGCGCAATGCCTTCCTTTACTGCTGCCATGGTATCCGTATCGTCCTTTTCCACCGGCAGGCGGCAAACCTCGCCAGAAAAAGCAGGCAGCTCCATGGAGTCGAAATCGCCCAACAGCAAATCCGGCTTGATTCCCTGCTGCTCACAGACCCGATAGCCGGCATCGGCAGCAATGACCAGATCGCCGTCGGCAGGACGTTCCCGCAGGCCAAAAAACGTTCCCGCGGCAAAAATAAAACAGCGCTTCATAGGAGTTCCTCCATAAAATTCTTTTTCCCAGTATACCACGCGCGCTTTGTCGTGACAACGAAAAACACCGGCTGATACAGCCGGTGTTTCAGGAATTCTTTTCATTTTTACGACGCTCAGGCACGGCTGCTGCCCACGATACCGATACAGCCGGGGCCGCCATGACAGGTGATGACGCAGCCGGTCTTCATCCATGTGACCTTCCGGAAACCGCACGCCGCTGCCGTTTCCTCCGCGATACGCCGCACCTCATCCTGCAAGCCGGGAGACCAGATGAAATACAGGTGCTCCCGGTCCAGATCGTGCTTTTCCACGAAGTCGCGGATCAGCTTCGGTGTCAGCTTATCCAGTGCGCCGCGGTACTTTTTCTTTGCTACCAGCTGGCCGTCAAGAATCTCAATGCAGGGATGCAGCTGCAGCAGATTGCCCGTCAACGCCACCACATTGCTGACCCGTCCTCCGGCACGCAGATAATCAAGATTCTTGGGAATAAAACACATCTGGGTCCGCTCCGCGATGCTTTTGGCTGTAGCAGCCGCTTCTTCCACGGAGCAGTCGGGGTGCTCCCGCAGGAAGCGGGCCACCTCCAGCACCACGGAAGCCTGTCCCACGGAGACATGCTTGGTATCTACGCTGGTGACATAGTCACGCCCCTCCGATGCCATAACGGCACTCTGATAAGAACAGGTGGTTACGGCAGAGTAGGCCAGATGAAGGATTTTCTTTTCGGGCCAACGGCTGTGGATCTCGTCAAAAATACGTTCAAAGTCACCGGGCACACTGGCGCTGGTCTTGGGAACCGTGCCGGTCCGGTCATAATAGGCGCATACATCCTCCGGCGGGAACGCGCCGTCGTCCAGCGTCTGATCTCCCATGGAAACATGCATGGGCACCAGGTAGATGCCGTATTCCTCCGCCAGTGCGGGTGTGATATCAGAGCCAGTCTCGGCCACCAAAACGATCTGTTTATTCACAAGGCTTGTCCTTCCATTTTTACAATTTTACAATTTCAAAAACCTTATAACATGGTTTCTAAAATCATATTTGTAAAATATATATCAGAAATGTGGCTCGTTGTCAAGGATTGCTACAAAAAAACACCGTGCAGAGTATCTGCACGGTGCTTCTTTTTATGCGGTTTCGTTTCTAACACGCAGGACATTATGCCAGTTCGGCCACGGCGGCCTTCAGCGCCTCCACGCGGTCGGTCTTTTCCCAGCTGACGCCCAGATCCTCGCGGCCCATGTGGCCATAGGCGGCCAGCTGACGGTAGATGGGACGACGCAGGTCCAGATCGCGGATGA
>JAZRCP010000116.1:0-2333 GCA_045659825.1 Dysosmobacter sp.
CGCTTGGTCTTCAGGCTGCGGGCGGAAATGTCCATCAGCTTGTCCAGCTGTGCGTAGAAATCAGCCTCATCCTTGGCCAAATAAGCGATCCGGGGCAGGTTGATGGTAACAACACCGATGGAACCGGTGGATTCGCCGGAGCCGAAGAAGCCGCCGGACTTCTTGCGCAGCTCACGAAGGTCCAGTCTCAGACGGCAGCACATGGAGCGGACATCGGAGGGTTCCATATCGGAGTTGATGTAGTTGGAGAAGTAGGGAGTGCCGTACTTGGCGGTCATTTCGAACAGCAGCTTATTGTTCTCGGTTTCGCTCCAGTCGAAGTTGCGGGTGATGGAGTAGGTGGGGATGGGGTACTGGAAGCCACGGCCATTGGCGTCGCCCTCGATCATGATCTCGATGAAGGCCTTGTTGACCATGTCCATTTCCTTCTTGCACTCACCGTAGGTGAAGTCCATCTCTTTGCCGCCGACGATGGCGGGCTGGTCGGCCAGGTCAGGCGGGCAGACCCAGTCCAGAGTGATGTTGGAGAAGGGAGCCTGGGTGCCCCAGCGGCTGGGGGTGTTGACACCGTAGATGAAGGACTGGATGCACTGCTTGACTTCCTTCTGGCTCAGGTTATCCACCTTAACGAAGGGAGCCAGATATGTATCGAAGGAGGAGAAGGCCTGTGCGCCTGCCCACTCGTTCTGCATGATGCCCAGGAAGTTGACCATCTGGTTGCACAGGGTGCTCAGGTGGCCTGCGGGGGAGGAGGTGATCTTGCCGGGAACGCCGCCCAGACCCTCCTGGATCAGCTGCTTCAGGCTCCAGCCTGCGCAGTAGCCGGTCAGCATGGAGAGATCGTGCAGATGCAGCGCGGCAGAGCGGTGCGCCTCAGCGATCTCGCTGTCGTAGATCTCGGCAAGCCAGTAGTTGGCGGTGATGGCGCCGGAATTGGAAAGGATCAGACCGCCGACGGAGTAGGTGACGGTGGAGTTTTCCTTGACGCGCCAGTCATTGATCTGCAGGTAGTTATCCACCAGATCCTTGTAGTTGAGCAGAGCGGAGTTGACATTACGAACCTTCTCACGCTGCTTGCGGTACAGGATATAAGCCTTGGCAATATCGGAATAACCGGCAGCGGACAAAACCTTTTCCACGCTGTCCTGAATGTCTTCCACGGCGATGAAGCCGTCCTTGATCTTGGGCACAAAATCGGAGCTGACCTGCAGCGCCAGCATATTGATGACACTGGGGTGATAGTTCTTGTTCTGCGCCTCGAAGGCTTTGATCATAGCAGCGCTGATTTTGGAAATGTCAAAATCCATGGTGCTACCATCACGCTTCAGTACCTGATACATAATTCTACCTCCATAATAATAGTAAATACAGGCATGGTTTTCCCAGCCTGAAAAAACCGAAGTGCCTGTATTATACTAAACCGTATTTCAATTGTCAATAGGGAATCGCAATATATGGGATTTATTTTTTGACTAAAACACAATATGTTGTGTATCAAGTGCCCCGAACCGATGCAAACCCCACATATGGGGTCAAGATTTCAGCGTATTTTCGCAATTCTGCTTCCTCCGGCGCGTGCAGACCGCCCTGCAGCACACTGCTGCGGTCCACAAAGCACTGCAGGTAAAGCTTTTCGGGCTTTTTTCCGGGGACGAGGGAGGCAAGCCACTGGCCCATTTCGGTGATGGATGCTTCGCTGTGCAGCTCCGCAACAACGGTGGTGCGCAGCTCGTAAGCCACATTCCCCTCGATCAGAAAGCGCAGGCTTTCCTCAATGGGCGTAATATCAAAATGCGAAACGCCGGTGGTTTCCCCGTAGCGGGCAGGGCTGTTCTTTACATCCATGGCAACATAGTCCACAAGTCCCTCTGCCACCAGCTTTTTCAGAACCTCGGGGCGGCTGCCGTTGGTGTCCAGCTTCACGCTGAAGCCCAGGGTCTTGATGCCCTTCAGCAGCTCCGGCAGATCTTTTTGCAGGGTGGGCTCGCCGCCGCTGACGCAGACCGCGTCCAGAAGGCCGGTGCGCTTTTTCAGGAAGTCCAGAAACTCTTCCATGGTCATAAAAGGCGCGGAACTGCCGCCTAAAAGGTCACTGTTGTGGCAAAAGGGGCAGCGGAAATTGCAGCCCTGCAGAAAAACGGTGCAGGCGACCTTGCCGGGGAAGTCCAGCAGCGTCATCTTTTGCAGTCCGGAAATGATCATACGAATGCCTCCTGTTTTGTCGTATGGTGATTATAGCACAGCGCAGGCAGTTTGCCTAGCGGGAAAATTCTGCCGGCAGATTGCAAATTTCAGTTTATCGCACAGATTGGTAGTGCTTCGTAGGGCGGGGT
>JAZRCP010000117.1:0-12973 GCA_045659825.1 Dysosmobacter sp.
GGTTTTGGGTCAGTCGCCCTCGGCCATGCGGTAACCAACGCCCACTTCTGTGAACAGGTATTCCGGTTCGGCGGGGTTCTTTTCGATTTTACGGCGGATGTTAGCCATGTTGACCCGGAGGATCTGGTTGTCCCCGCCGGCGCGGGGCCCCCACAGCTCCTTGATGATATAGTCGTAGGTCAGCACTTTGCCTGCGTGTTTGCCTAACAGAGCAACAATACGGAATTCGCTGAGTGTCAGCTTGGCATTTTCACCACGAAGAAGTACCTGATGCTTGTTATAGTCAATGGTCAGCTCACCGACGGTATATGTGCCCCTCTGGGCGATTTCATTATTGGTGCTGGTGGTGCGGGTGTGGCGGATAGCGGTGCGGATACGGGCGACCAGTTCACCGGTTCCAAAGGGCTTGGTGAGATAGTCGTCCGCGCCCAGTTCCAAAGCGGTGACCTTGTCCCGCTCGTGGGAGCGGGCGGAGACCACCACGACGGGAAGTGTGGACCAGCTGCGGATCTGGCGGAGAATATCCAATCCGTCCATATCAGGCAGACCAAGATCCAGCACGATCAGATCGGGACAATGAGAGGAGATCATGGAAAGTGCTTCGCTGCCGGTACGGGCCTTCATCACCTCGTAGCCATTATTATTCAAAATGGTGGAGATCAGTGTGGAGATGCTTTTTTCATCCTCCACGACCAGAATTTTTTCACGAATCGTCATAGCAGAGCCTCCTTAAAAATTCAGGGGAAGAGAGAAAGAAAATTCGGCGCCGTCTGCGGAGGTGCGTGCCTCCATGCTGCCGCCGTGGGCGCGTACAATGGCATTGCAGACCGAAAGCCCCAAACCCATATTGCGCTTTCCGTCCGCAGAGGATGCGGAGACGGTATGAGTCAGGGCACCGTCAAACAGCGTGGGCAAAGTTTTTTCAGGAATACCGTCGCCATTGTCAATGACAGTGAAACGGGCAAAATCGCCCTGCTTTTGCAGCAAAATACGGATGATTGTGGTGCTGTGACCATGGATCACGGCGTTTTCCAGCAGATTGGACAGAACCTGAACAATCAGGATTGGGTCCATGGGAACGATCAGCAGTTCGTTGGGAACCTCTACGATGACCCCTACATCCGGAAATCTGCGACGGAATTTTGCCACCAGATCGCCCAGAATTTCTTCGGCGGCCTCTGTCGTTTTTTCGATACGGGCGGTCTGCTCGTTGCCGATACGGGTGATAGAAAGCAGGTTTTCCACCACGCGGATCAGCCACTGCGCCTCGTCACGGACATCCTCCAGCAGTTCCTTCTGTTCTTCCGGGGAAAGATCCGGGTTTTCCAGAATGGCAGAGGTGGAGCCGACGATGGATGTCAGAGGGGTGCGGATATCATGGGACACGGAACGGAGCAGATTGGCCCGCATTTTTTCCTTTTCGTTTTCGGCACGAAGCTGCTGCTGGTCACGCACCTGATTGGTCAGTGCACAGGTGATGACGGAAACGGCAAGGAACGAGAGAAAGGTGATGGGATAACCAGTGATGGAAAAGTCCACCACCCAGAAAGGATATGTAAAGATGAAGTTGACGCAGACTACACCCGCTGCGGAGGAGAGCAGACCGAAGAGATATCCGGTGGTCAGGTGGGAAATTAACAGAACTGCCAGAACGAAGATGGGAGAGGCAAATCCTTCACGGCCATCCAACTGCTGAAGGAAGATACACAGGATGGCGGCGAGAAATAGAATTCCGATGGAAACGAACAGATCGCGCCAGGAAAACGGGAATAAGTGGCGCAGTTGTTTTTTCTGAGAGGACAAAACATACCCTCCTTTTCTTTTGTAACATACATTATAGCAGAAAGCTTGTAAATTTGCCGCTAAAATATTAACGGGACCTTCACAGGAAAAAGGGCTTTTTTGCGCAGGAACGAAAATGACGGCTTTGAAAGGGGGGATTTTAAGAAAATTGCACTTCAGCGTGCAAATTTTGCTGTTAAAGGCCCCTTGGAGCCTTTGCATACCACCGGTACTGATTACACGAAAAATCGGAGCAAGCGATACAATGCTTGCTTTGACACGGCACCGATGGTGGGACTGCGTCGCCGCAAGCTGCGCATCCTGGGCTGCGGCTCCTTTCCCCGGGACCATCTCTTTGTTGGATTGCCCCAGGGGCTCCCGTCGGGGACGGATTCTTTACAGTCCCCCACAACAGCAAAAGAACCGTGACCCATTGGGCCACGGTTCTTTTGGTGCCGGTGGTGGGACTCGAACCCACACGGTGTCGCCACCAACGGATTTTGAGTCCGTCACGTCTACCATTCCATCACACCGGCATTTAGAGACCCGTTCATTATACAGGATACCGATGTGAAATTCAAGAGGGGATTTTTACTTCTGCAAAAAAATGAACAGATCGTTAAAATCCGGAAGAAAGGCTACCCAATCCGAGGGAAATATGATATGATGATACTCGTTAAATTATGCGCAGAGAAAGGAGGAGGCCTGTGAAGAATTTGCTGGGACAGATCGTGCTGTTGGTGCTGCTTTTGTCTGCGGCAACGGGACTTTCCGGCTGCAGTATGCCGGAAATGGTGTTCAATCCGGAGGAGCTTTACAGCCTCCCGGAACTGCCTGCCAAATATACGGAGCTGAACAAGCAGATCAACGCCATCCTGGAAGACGGAGCCGAGTATGCGGCGCCTACCAGCGGCACCAACATCCAGCCGGTGCAGCTGGTGGATCTGGACGGTGACGGACGGGAGGAGGCACTGGCCTTTTTCCGCAACTCCGCGGATGAGAAGCCGTTGAAAATCTATATTTTTGCAGGTAATGACGACAGCTATGAGCGCAGCGACCTGATCGAAGCCAGCGGCACCAGCATCTCCAGCATTGCCTACAATGACCTCAACGGCGACGGGAAAGCGGAACTGATCGTGGGCTGGAAAGCTGCCGCGGAGTTGCAGGTGCTGGAGGTTTACAGCCTTTATGGCCGGGCATCCGGCGAGACGGAGACCCTCGTGCGGACCAATTATGTTCGTTATATCACAGCAGATCTGGAACGGGACCAGCGGCAGGAGCTGGTGGTGCTGCGTGCTGATGAGGAAGGCGGCAGCGTGGCGGATTATTACCGCTGGCAACCCGACGGGACCTTTGCCGGGCAGACCTCCGCACGCATTTCCGTCACGATGGCGGAATTGAGCCAGCAGGGACGGGTCACCTCCGGCACCCTGCAGGATGGAACGCCTGCTTTGTATGTCACCGGTGTGACGGACACCGCGGAGAGTATCACGGATATTCTGACGTTGCGGAATGGGGAACTGACGAACATTGCCCTCTCGGAGCAAAGCGGCGTTTCCACGGAGATTGCAAGGTTCTGCGGGCTGTATCCCTCCGACATCAATGACGATGGAGTAACCGAGGTTCCCCACGCCGTGTATTTGGAGAATCAGAACGGCACCTGTGCCATCGTGGACTGGTACCGCTACGAAACAGACGGAACGTCTGAGACTGTGCTGCAGACCTGCCACAATACCGCGGATGGATGGTTCCTGCGGATGCCGGAGGAGTGGCGTGATGCTGTTCGGAGCAGCCGTTCCGCTGCTTCCGGTGAGAGCAGTGTGGTGTTTTATATTCAGGAAGAGGCGCAGCCGTTCCTGCGGATCGCGGCTTATACCGGCACCAACCGGGAACTGCGGGCTGTGCGGGGGAACCAGTTTCTCCTCAGCCGACAGCCCGAGACCATTTATACCGCTGAACTGCTGGAGGCCAATGAGAGCTGGGAGGACGGCGTGACGGCGGACCAGATCCGTGCAGGCTTCAGCCTGATCCTGTCCGAATGGGCGACGGGAAATAACTGAGAGAAAGGGATGCACAGCATGAAAAAAGTGTTGGTTTTAGAAGACGAATCCAGTATTCGCAGTTTTATCGTCATTAACCTGCGCCGCGCGGGCTATGATGTGATCGAAGCTGAGACCGGCGAGGATGCGCTTTCTCAGCTGAAGGAAAATCCCGACACCAAGGTGGCGCTGCTGGACATTATGCTGCCCGGCATCGACGGATTTGAGGTTTGCCGCCGCATTCGCGCCACCAATACGAAAATCGGTATCATCATGCTGACGGCCCGTTCGCAGGAGATGGACAAGGTTACCGGTCTGATGACTGGCGCGGATGACTATGTGACCAAACCCTTCTCTCCCGCGGAACTGACGGCCCGTGTGGATGCTCTGTTCCGCCGCGCCGGCGGTGAGGAACCCGTGCAAACAGGCGAGATCCGGCAGGATCCCTTCCTGCTGAATACCCGCAACCGCACGCTGGAGAAAAACGGCCAGCGCATCAAGCTGACGCAGGTGGAATACTCCATTATGCGGGTCTTTATGGAAAATCCCGGAAAGGCCCTCTCCCGTGAGGAACTGCTGGATATGGTCTGGGGCCGCGACTACTTCGGCGAGCTGAAGATCGTGGATGTCAACATCCGCCGCCTGCGGCTGAAGATCGAGGACAATGTGCAGAATCCTGTCTACATTACAACGGTCTGGGGCTACGGCTATAAGTGGGGATTCTGAGGGCATTTTGAACAAGTGCTGACTGTTTGGAGGAAGGAGGGAGCGAATGTCCGAAGAAAAAAAGCGCAGACGCAGTATGATCCGGCTGCGCGGCTTGCGGCAGCGGTGGATCTTCAACACCGTGATGCCGGTGGCGCTGGTGCTGGCGATGATCGTGCTGATCTTTGCAGCCGGTGTGTCCAGCTATTATTACGGCTCCCTCCAGAAAGGGTTGGAGACCCGGGCTCAGGCCGTAGCAAACTCCTTTAATGAATATTTTATGGACAGCGGCTACAACAGCTACTACCAGAAGGCCGTGCAGACTGCCGAGACCTTTGAGGACAAGGACCACATCGAGCTGCAGTTTATCGGCAGCAGCGGCCGTATTCAGGTATCCACCTCGGGCCTGACGGCGGGCACCACCCCCGGCACGGATGATATTAACCGCGCCCTGACGATGAACGAGATGGCCCCCTTCCGCGGACCGGACCCGGAGACAGGCGAACCCATCATGGCTGTGTCCCACCCCCTGATCTACAACGGACGCGTGGTGGGCATCATGCGGTTTGTCACTTCCATGCAGGCCGCCAACCATCAGGTGATGCTGACCATCTTGGTTATCGGTCTGGTGGCTCTGTTGTGCATGGTGATGGTGCTGATTTCCAACCTGCTGTTCATCAACAACGTGGTGGAGCCGGTGGCGGTGGTGTCCGAGGCCGCCCAGCGTATTTCTGCGGGTACCTACGGCATCCGCATCGAGAACAAGTATACTGACGAACTGGGGGAACTGGTGGACCATATCAACGATATGTCCATGAAGATCGGCCAGAACGAAAAGATGAAAACGGAGTTCATTTCCTCTGTGTCTCACGAACTGCGTACGCCCCTTACCGCCATCAGCGGCTGGGGTGAGACCATTCTCGAAGATCCTACCGGGGACCCCGTGCAGATGCGGCGGGGCATTCGTATCATTCTCAACGAATCCCGCCGCCTGTCCACCATGGTGGAGGAACTGCTGGAGTTCTCCAAGATGGAGGATGGCCGGTTCACCCTTCGTATTGAGCCGGTGGACCTGCAGGCAGAGCTGGAAGACGCTATTTTCACCTACCGGGAACTGTTCCGGCAGGAGGGTATCGCATTGGAGTATGAGCCGGCAGATGAACTGTCTCCGGAGATCGATGGCGATCCCGAGCGGTTGAAGCAGGTGTTCTGCAATGTGCTGGACAATGCTGCCAAGCACGGCGGCACAGGCAAGCGTATCGTGGTCACGGCGGAGCGGTCCGGCGGCGATCAGATTATCTGTGTGCGGGACTTCGGTCCCGGTATTCCCGAGGCGGAACTGCCCTTCGTCAAGCAGAAGTTTTACAAGGGCTCGTCCAAGGCACGCGGCAGCGGCATCGGCCTTGCCGTGTGCGATGAGATCATTCAGCTCCACGGCGGCAGCTTTGAGATCGGCAATGCCGGGGGCGGCGGTGCAGTGGTGACGATCCGCTTGCCCGGAAAAAATAATTGACAGAAAAATCGAACAAATGTTTGCTTTTTGCGAACGGCTGTGTTAAAATCCCAAGTATAGAAAGGAATCCCTATGGCTGAAGAAAAATCCTGCGCGTTCCGCACCAGCATCGGCGGACAGGCGCTGATCGAAGGCATTATGATGCGCGGGCCTGAAAAGCAGGCCATCGTGGTGCGGGACCCCAGCGGCGAACTGGTGGAAAAGGTAGAGGACCTGAAGTTTATCAAGGACCGCTACCCCATCCTCGGCGTGCCCCTGATCCGCGGCACCGTCAACTTCCTCGCCTCTATGGTCAACGGCGTCAAGGCGCTGATGTACTCCGCGGAGTTCTATCCCGAGGAAGAATCGGTCCAGCCCTCTAAATTTGAGCTGTGGCTGGAAAAGCACCTGTCCAGCAAGGCACTGGAAAAGGCCATCATTGCGCTGGCTGTGGTGCTGGGCGTGGGCCTGAGCGTGTTTTTGTTCATGGTGCTGCCTACCCTCGTCACCGGCGGTGTCCTGCACTTTTTCCCCGATTGCCCCATGTGGGTGCGCAACCTGATCGAGGGTGTTTTGAAGATCGTGATCTTCCTGCTCTATCTCATCTTCTGCTCGAAGCAGAAGGATATTTACCGCGTGTTCCAGTACCACGGTGCGGAGCACAAAACCATTTTCTGCTACGAGGCGGGGCTGCCGCTGACGGTGGAGAATGTTCGCAAGCAGCCCATGCACCATCCTCGCTGTGGTACCAGCTTCCTGTTCGTGGTCATTTTCGTGTCCATCCTCTTCTCCAGCGTGGTCTTCGGCATCTGGCCGATCACCAACGCCTTGCTGCGGACGCTGATCCATCTGCTGCTGCTGCCGCTGGTGGTGGGCGTGACCTATGAGTTCAACCGCTGGGTGGGCCGCCATGTACAGGAGGGCGGCATTGCCAAGCTGCTGACCGCACCCGGCATGTGGATGCAGAACTTCACCACAAACGAGCCGGAGGACGGCATGATCGAGGTGGCGATTCGCTCCATCGAACTGGTGCTGCCCAGCGAAAAGGGCAAGGATGAATGGTAAAGAGGAGGAACAAGGAAGTGGACGCGGCTTTGTCTGCAGGGCGAAGCGGAGTTTAACGGACGTTGCGACGACACTATGGCAATCACATATAACAACTTATATCTGGACATCCGTCAGCAGCTGAAACGCAGCGGCATCGAGGCCGCTACGCTGGAGGCGCGGGAACTGGTTTGCTTCGGCGCGGATAAGACCCGCGACGAGCTCACCCGTGACGGCAGCTTGTATGTGGCACCCGCCACGGAAGCGCGGGTGCGGGCACTGGTGGACCGCCATCTGGCCGGTGAACCGGTGGCGTATCTGATCGGCGAGTGGGAGTTTTACGGCCTGCCGCTGGATATTTCCGATGATGTGCTGATCCCCCGCCCCGATACGGAGGTGCTGGCGGAGCAGGCTATTGAATATGTCCGCACCCTCGGCGAGTGCCGCGTGCTGGACCTGTGCGCGGGCAGCGGCTGCATCGGTCTTGCGGTGGCTTCTCAGGCCCCGGAGACCCGGGTGGTGCTGGGCGAATACTCTGACGCTGCCCTGCGGGTCTGCCGCCAGAACATCCGGCGCAACGGCCTGACCGGCCGCGTGGTGCCCATGCATGCCAATGCGCTGGAAAAACCGGAGAAGGCACTGGGCGAATTCCGGTGTATCGTCTCCAATCCACCCTACATTCCCAGCGCCGACATTCCGGGGCTGGATGCGTCTGTGCGGGATTACGAGCCCCATCTTGCGCTGGACGGCGGCGAGGACGGCCTTGATTTTTACCGTGCCATCGTGGACAAGTGGACAGCCGCTCTTGCCCCCGGCGGACGGCTTTACTTTGAAGTTGGCATCGGCCAGGCGGACAGCGTCCTGCGCATCATGCGTGCCAGAGGCTTTGGTGACATTCAAATCGTCAAGGATCCCGCAGATATCCCCCGCGTGGTGTTCGGCACCCTGATGGAGGAGATTTAAAGTCCTGTTTATGGGACAGAAGCTGCGGTAAACTGACGGCGTCAACAAGAGAAAGAAACTGATTTTCACATACAGGAGGAACGGTACAATGGCAAAAGAGAAGGCTCCCATGCCCGCCGCGGCACCGGCCGATGACAAGAAGCGGGCCATTGAGTCCGCAATGTCCCAGATCGAGAAAATGTATGGCAAGGGCTCTATCATGCGCTTCGGCGACCGCACGGAGCTGAATGTAGAGTACATTCCCACCGGTTCTCTGGCGCTGGACGTGGCGCTGGGCATCGGCGGCCTGCCCAAGGGCCGTATCATTGAGATCTACGGACCGGAATCCTCCGGTAAGACCACGCTGGCCCTGCATGTGGTGGCAGAGGCCCAGAAGCGCGGCGGCGAAGTGGCCTTCGTGGACGCGGAGCACGCGCTGGACCCCACCTATGCCCGTGCGCTGGGCGTGAACGTGGAGGAGATGCTGATCTCCCAGCCCGACACCGGCGAGCAGGCACTGGAGATCACCGAAGCGCTGGTGCGTTCCGGCGCCATTGACGTGATCGTGGTGGACTCCGTGGCCGCGCTGGTCCCCCGCGCCGAGATCGAGGGCGAAATGGGCGACAGCTATGTGGGCCTACAGGCCCGTCTGATGAGTCAGGCTCTGCGCAAGCTGACCGGCGCCATCGGCAAGACCAACACCATCGTCATCTTCATCAACCAGCTGCGCGAAAAGGTGGGCGTGATGTACGGCAACCCAGAGGTCACCACCGGCGGCCGCGCGCTGAAGTTCTATTCCTCTGTCCGTATCGACGTGCGCCGTATCGAGGCGCTGAAGAACGGCGGCGAGGTGGTGGGCAACCGCACCCGCGCCAAGGTGGTCAAGAACAAGGTGGCCCCTCCCTTCCGTGAGGCGGAGTTTGATATCATGTACGGCGAGGGCATCGCCCGTCTGGGCGAACTGATCGATCTGGGTGTGAAGCTGGATCTGGTGCAGAAGGCCGGTTCCTGGTTCTCCATGGGCGAGGTGCGCATCGGTCAGGGCCGCGACGCCGCCAAGCGGTATCTGGAAGAGAATCCGGATGTAGCCGCCAAGCTGGAGGCCGATATCCGCAAGAATTTTGACAAGCTGATGAGCAACCAGTCCCGTATTGCTGCCCGCGCGGCCGGTCGGGCTGTGGATGTGAGCGCTGACGATTTCGACGATGCGGATTGAGCGCATCGAGGCGTCTGCGCGGAAGAAAGGCCGTGTGCTGGTGTTTTTAGAGGACGGCGCCTGCCTGAAAATCACGGAGCAGGAACTGCTGGACTTCGGCCTGCGCAGCGGCGATGAACTGGACGAAGGAACCCTTGCGCGGCTGAAGGAGGCTGCCGGTGTGTCCAATGTCAAAACCACCGCCGCGGACCTTGTGGGCAAGCGGGCTATGAGCCGTTGCGATCTGGAGAAGAAGCTGCAGGCAAAGGGTGCCTCGGAAGCGGAGGCGCGGTATGCCGCCGAATGGCTGGAGGCCATCGGTGCCATTGGCGATGCCGACTATGCCGCCATGCTGGTGCGGCATTACGGAAATTTGGGCTACGGCGCCGCCTATGTACGCCAGAAGCTGTATGAAAAGGGAATTCCACGGGAACTGTGGGACGAAGCCATGGATGCTCTGCCGGATGCGGCAGAGCATATTGGCCGTTTTCTGGAAAGTAAGCTCCACGGCCGTCTGCCGGACGAAAAGGAGAAAAAACGCCTGACGGACACGCTGCTTCGGCGGGGCTTTTCGTGGGGCGAGGTAAGAAGCGCGTGGAACGGTTTGGGGTCAGACACATGGGAGGATTGACATGGAACTGATGGATGCCATCACCGCGCGGCGGTCTGTCCGTAAATACGCGGGCAGGGAAGTGCCGAAAGACCTTCTGGTGGAAGTGCTGGAGGCCGCCTGCTGGGCTCCCTCGGCGGACAATGCCCAGCCGTGGTATTTCGTGGCCCTGACAAAGCCGGAGGAGATTGAAACACTGCGGGAAACATTGGAGCGGGTTTCTGTGGATATCCGCCCGCATTTGGAGCAGCTGTTTCCCCGGCACCCGCGGGTGGTCAATGAAGTCACCGCGTTCCTGCACCGGATGGGTGGTGCGCCCGTCTATATTCTGGCCTTTTTGCAGAAGGATTACGGCGCTGTGCGGGACGCCATGGTGGAAAGCACGGCGGCGGCCATCCAGAATCTGCTGCTGGCAGCCCATGAACGGGGGCTTGGCACCTGCTGGGTCAACGCTGTGACCGGACTGGGATACGGGCCTGCTTTGCAGGAGCAGTTTGCTCCGGAGAAGGGGGAGTTCCTCAGCATGATCGCATTAGGTTGGCCGGACCAGAAGCCCCGAACCCCATCTCGCAAGCCGGATCGCTGGGTGATCCGCTGAATACGATCATAAAACGTAAGGAGAGAAGCGTTTTGAGTTATAGAGTTGCGTTTATTTCTTTGGGCTGTGCCAAGAATCAGGTCAACTGCGAGCAGATGATGGCTACGGTGCAGCATGCCGGCCACACGGTGGTGGCCGATCCCGCTGAGGCGGAGGTGGCCGTGGTCAACACCTGCGGTTTTCTGGCGTCCGCCTGTGAGGAGGCCATCGACAACATTCTTGAGATGGCGGAGCTGAAGAAAAACGGTCAGCTGAAGAAGGTCATCGTCACCGGCTGCATGGCCCAGCGATATAAAGAGGACGTGCTGAACGAGCTGCCGGAGGTGGACGCTATCCTTGGCACCGGCAGCTACGGCGACATCGCCGCCGCCATCGGCGAGGTGATGGAGCAGGGCCTGCGTCCCTGCCATCTGGGCAATATCCATACGGCCGAACAGGGCGGCTCCCGCATCCTGTCCACCCCGCCGTGGTACGCCTATCTGCGGATCGCGGAGGGGTGCGACAACCACTGTGCCTACTGCGTGATCCCCTCTTTGCGGGGCAAGTACCGCAGCCGTCCCATGAACGAATTGCTGGACGAGGCGGCAGAGCTGGCCTCCGCCGGCGTGCAGGAACTGCTGGTGATTGCGCAGGATATCACCCGCTATGGCACGGACTTCAACGGAGAACACCAGTTGGCAAAGCTGCTGCGGGAGCTGTGCAAATTTGAGTTTCGCTGGATCCGCCTGCACTACCTGTATCCCGATGAGATCACCGACGAGCTGATCGACACCATCGCACAGGAACCCAAGATCCTGCCCTATTTGGACATCCCCATGCAGCACTGCAATGACAAGATTTTGAAGCTGATGAACCGACGCGACACCAAGGCGTCCCTGACGGCGCTGGTGGAAAAGCTGCGGGACCGCATTCCCGGTCTGGTGCTGCGTACCAGCCTGATCGCAGGTCTCCCCGGTGAGGGCGAGGAGGAGTTCGAGGAGCTGTGCGAATTCCTGCGGGACATGCAGATCGAAAGGGCCGGTGTGTTCCCCTTCTCTCCGGAGGAGGGCACGAAGGCGGCGCTGATGGAGCATGTGGACAGCGAGGAGGCTGCCCGCCGTGCGGAACTGGCAGTGGATGTTCAGTCCGACATCATCGATGCCTATAACGAATCCGTGCTGGGCGAGGAGCGGGAAGTGCTGTGCGAGGGCTTTGACGGTCAGGCGCAGATGTTCTTCGGCCGCACCTATGCCGAGTCTCCCGACATTGACGGACGGGTGTATTTCACCGCCGACGGGGAAGTGCCGCCCGGTACCTTCGTCACCGTCCGCTTCACCGATACCATGGACGGCGAACTGACCGGCGAAATGGTTTAAGGAGGAATGACCATGAATTTACCCAACAAGCTGACGCTGCTGCGCGTCATTTTAGTGCCCGTTTTTATGGCGGTGCTGTATCTGGACTTTGCCGGGGCGGCTTGGGTGGCGCTGGCTATCTTCATCGTCGCCAGCCTTACCGACCTGCTGGACGGCAAGATCGCCCGCAAGTACAATTTAGTGACGGACTTCGGCAAGTTTGCCGACCCTCTGGCCGATAAAATGCTGACCACCGCCGCACTGCTGTGGTTCGTGGAAGCCGGTCAGATGCCCGCGTGGGCGCTGCTGATCGTGCTGATTCGCGAGTTTGCCGTCAGTGGATTGCGGATGATTGCCTCAGACAAGGGCCGTGTCATTGCCGCCGGCTGGTCCGGCAAGGTAAAGACTGCCTCCACCATGGTGTGCATCATTCTGATGTTCCTGCCGATTCCTGCCATCCTGAATACCATCTGCGTCTGGATCATCGCCCTGACCACCCTGTATTCCGGTATCGAGTATTTTGTGAAGAACAAGGACATCATCGCCACGGCCTGATCCTTGTTTTGGGAGCCTGTGTTCCATTTATTTTGATTCGCTGTATAGAGAAACGACCTCCGCCAACTTGGCGGAGTTCGTTTTGGTTATTTCAGCCTGTTGATTTCATTTTGCAAATTTTCCAGAAATCTGCCTGCATGAGCGCCATCCATTTGCGTATGGTGAAATTGGAAAGAAATCGGAAGTGCATATTTGAAGAACTTCTTGCGGTATTTCCCCCAGATGATAAACGGATTGTTATAAATGCCGCTGTTCATGCCAACGGCGCCGTCAATTTCCGTAGCAATAATCGCGGATGTTCCGATTACCATACTGTCAGCCGACAAGTCTCTGTCCTGAGACGTTTTAGCTGTTTGCACTGTATAGTTCAGGTAGTCGAGATTAAATGTTTCCAAATCGTCTGTATATAGAATGTCGCAGGAACTTACTCCGCCATCTTTATTTTCTACAATCGTGTTGACCGCAATGGTATCATATTGCATCAGCTTTTCACCAACGGGAAGAAGATAGAACTCGCGGATACCCACAGCCGCTTTCCCGATACAATAATCAAGCAGCATGTTGAATTTCAAATGTTTCTTTTTGGAGATCCGAATCAGTTTTGTCACATCCAGCGTTTTAAAAAGCGTGACCATGGGATTCGGGGCGTTCATCCAAAGCTCGTATGCTGCGGCTCT
>JAZRCP010000118.1:0-14447 GCA_045659825.1 Dysosmobacter sp.
GCTGCTGTCTCTTGTGGGTATGGTGGATTACGGATGGAAAGGCGTTGCCACCGTGGTGGTTTTCTACCTGCTTCGCGATTTCCGCGGTGCCCGCCTCTGCCAGCTGGCAGCCATGGTCATTCTGCACAGCCTGCTTATGGAAGGACAGGTTTTCCCTTTATTTGGCGGGGCGTATTCCCTTCCGGTCCAAAGCCTTGCCATTCTGGCGCTGATCCCCATCTGGCTGTATAACGGCAAGCGCGGCTTTGGCGGAAAGGCCTTCCAATACGCCGCCTATGGGTTCTATCCCCTGCACCTGATCATCCTGTATTTGATTTTCGCCCTCCGCTGCGGTTAGCAAAAGCCGCCCCATTATTCGGGGCGGCTTTTTGTATTCTGGATTTGAACATGCAGTTGGGTCTCCATTGGATAGCAGACCAGTTCCATTCCATCCAGGTCTTCCTGATGCAGATCCACGCCCAGCACCTGATGATTCTGGTAGGTCGTGTAGTAATAGATTCCCTTGTCGGTGTTGCAGCAGGAGGAATAGACCGTGATCTCATTTCCTGTATCCAGCCGGACACAGCCGCGGGTTTGGGCCACCGTCTGCAGGATGTGGAAAAACTGGCTAACGCTCTCCTCCTCGGTTTCCCCGGAGAGGGAATGAAGTCTGGTAAATGCCGCCCGTACAAAGCGGGAATCGGAGGACAAGTCTCCCGGCAATCCGACGGCACCCATACCGCGGCTGTCGGGTGTCAGGCCCAGCGCGTCCAGCAGCGGATTTTTTGGCTCCGAGGCCGTGAGATTTCGAAACTGCTCTAAATGGCTCAGATGGTAAGGAAAAGGCGGTGCGTTGGTTAGCACACCCACAGGATTTTCATAAATCCGCAGGCCCTCTTTCAACGGCTCAACTACGATGCTTCCTGTTTCGTCAGCCAGCATCCAGTGCAGCGGCGTGACCGGCAGGGCTTCGCTGAAATCAATGCTTCCGATTCGCGTCTGTTCCAGCAACTTTAGCGCCCCATGCAGATCCCCGCACTGTCCCAGTACCCACGGGATCAATTCAAAGGGTGCAACCATTTCCGTTCCGTCTTCCACCCGCTCATAAAACGCATACTCCGGGAAGCGCAGTCCCGCCATGGCCAGTCCCTTTTCATTGACGGCGTCATAGTAAAGCGGATACCCCTTCTGCACATACGCCACACCGATCATGGCATGGTGGGACGTGATGGTCTTCCCACTCCGGAAAGAAAACGCATAGTTTCTGGGAGTGACCGTCACGGACTCTCCATAGGAAAACTCCAAGTCCAGATTTCGTCCGAAATAATGGTCCTTTGTCTGATAGGTCACAGCTGTGCACATTGGCTTTCCCACCTTTCCTGTTCTCTCAAAAGGGTTCCCCCGCCGCGGGATTTCATGCGCGGAAAGTCCTTGTCACTGCGTGTATCGTAAGATATAATGATCCTATAAACAAAATTGACACAAAGGAGCCCGCGATGAACATTCAATATTCTCCCGAGCTTTTGGAGCACATGCAGAAAACCGGAAACACCTGTGTTTTAGTGGAGCTGGTGGAAGTCACCTCTTCTGATTTGGAAATCACCGAATTGCATGTCCGGTTGGCAGATCCTAAGACACGCAGCATTTTTCTGGAGAAAAAGGGGTACCGGATCTTCAACACCGAGGTTGGAGAAGTCCTTCTGCCCCCCTATCCGCTGACGTTTGAAGACACAGTAGCGTTTGGTCTGAAAAAATTTCTGTTCCTCAAATGGCTCTCTCACAAGGGCATCAAGGTCTGATGTCCCTTTATCCCTCTCCTGCATGAAAACCATACTGGCAGACAGCTCACGCTGTCTGCTTCTTTTTTGAGATGTCCCTGTTCCAAAGGCATCGGTCATGCCGCCAAAATCTTCTTAAAAATTATCTGTTTGTGCCAGATTTTTGGCGCTATTTTCTACTGTTTTCAGCAAAAGAACAGAAGATTTTCCAAAGGTATGATTTTTGATTGTATTTTGATTTTCCTCTATGTATAATAAACCAACAAAAGAATCCGGTGCCGATATGCACGGATGCTTTTCCCGTTTTGAAACAGCGGAGGCCTTTTCCATGTTCATGCTGATCGCTCTGATTATTATTTTGGCCCTGTACACTATTCCGGTACTGGTACGTCTGGTATCCCTGCAGAATAGTGCTTGTGGTCGTGCCCGGAGCAGACAGCAAAGTGAACGGTTTTTATACCCCGCATCTGTGTAAACGGTTTGCTTAACAAAGCTATCTGAAAACCTGTGGTCCGACACGAGGACCACAGGTTTTTTCACATTCAGGCGGCTCTGAAGCCGCATTAAGCAAAGGAGGACAAGCTATGGAACTGACCGGCGCACACATTCTTATGGAAAGCCTGCGTCAGGCGGGTGTGACCCATATGTTCGGTTACGCCGGCGCGACGATCTGCCCCGTGATGGACGTCCTGCGGGAGATGCCCGACATCGGCTACACGCTGGTACGCACGGAGCAGAATGCAGGCCACATGGCCTCCGGTTACGCCCGGGTCACCGGAAAAGCAGGCGTCTGCATGGTGACCTCCGGTCCGGGCGCCACCAACCTGATCACTGGCATTGCCACCGCCTACATGGACTCCATTCCTCTGGTGGCTATCACCGGACAGGTGCCCAGCCACCTGCTGGGCCGTGATATCTTTCAGGAAGTAGACATCACCGGCGCGGTAGCCCCCTTCTCAAAACACAGTTACCTGATCAAGGATGCCAACGACATCCCCCGCGTGGTAAAGGAAGCATTCCACATTGCCACCACCGGCCGCCCCGGTCCGGTACTGATTGACATTCCCATCGATATTCAGACGCAGCCCGTCAAGGCGTTCCACTATCCCGAACAGGTAAACATCCGCGGCTACAAGCCCAGCGTCAAAGGCAACGAGCTGCAGATCAAACGTGTGGCGGAGGCCCTCGGCAAAGCAAAGCAGCCGCTCATCTGTGCCGGCGGCGGTGTCTGGCTGGCACATGCGCGGGAGGAACTGCTGGAACTGGCGGAACGGTATTCCATCCCCGTGGTCAAAACCATGATGGGCATTTCCGTGATCCCTACGGCCCATCCGCTGAATCTGGGCATGATCGGTGCCCACGGAAACCTCTGCGCCAATCAGGCGCTGGCCAAGGCTGATCTGCTGATCATGGTGGGTACCCGCGCCGCTGACCGCGCCATGGTACATCCCGAAGACATTGAACGCCGCATGGCCACCATCCACATTGATGTGGACCCGGCAGAGATCGGCAAGAACATGACCGCCGCCATTCCGGTGGTGGGCGATGTGAAAGTCATTCTGCGCCAGATTCTGGAGCGGGAGCTGACTCCTCCGGATTCCAACCCATGGCTGGAAAAACTGCGCAGCTACCGCAAGGCGGAGCTGGACCGCGTATTCCCCCGGCGGGAAGGCTATGTGTTCCCCGGCACCTTTCTTCGCAAGTTAGGAGAAAAGCTGGCAGATGATGCCACCGTTTGTGTGGACGTGGGCCAAAACCAACTGTTTGCCTGCAAATATCTGCCACAGAAGCACGGACGCCTGCTGACCTCCGGAGGCCTTGGCACCATGGGCTACGCCCTGCCGGCCGCTATTGGCACAAAAATCGCCCAGCCGGAAAAGCAAACCGTGGTCATCTGCGGTGACGGCTCCTTCCAGATGGCAATGAACGAACTGGCCGCTGTGAAATGTGAGAATCTGGATATCAAGATCGTCCTGTTCCGCAACAACGTGCTGGGACTGGTCCACCAGATCCAGCGTTCCGCACCCTACCACGGTCCCATCGGCGTAGCACTGGACGGTTCGCCGGACTTTGCAGCCATTGCCGCAGCCTATGGCATCCCCAGCACAGTAGTGGAGGACGAAACGCAGATCGACAGCGCCATCGATGCCATGCTCACCTGCAAGGGCAGCTCGCTGACGATCGTGAATGTCCACCCCGATGTCACCACCAACGATTAGAGGAGGCGGGAACATGAAGCAAACCATTTCTGTTCTGGTGGAAAACCGGGCAGGTGTGCTGAATCGCATCACCGGACTCTTTTCCCGCCGCGCATTCAACATTGAATCTCTGGCTGTGGGCCCCACCGATGACCCCACCATTTCCCGCATCACCATCATTGTGGACAATGGCAACAACATGGTGGAGCAGGTGGAAAAACAGCTGAACAAGCTGATCGAGGTCATCAAAGTCCGTACGTTGGAAGAACACCATCACATCAGTCGTGAACTGATGATCCTGAAAGTCACGGCCAACGCCAAGACCCGTCAGGATATCGTGACCATCTGCTCCATTTACGGAGCCAAGATTGCCGACATCTCCCCCACATCCATGACGTTGGAAGTCTCCGATACACCGGACCGGCTGGATACTTTCCAGGAGATGATGCGGCCCTTCAGTATTTTAGAGGTCGTGCGAACCGGCGTTATCGCCCTACAGAAGGGCAGCGGAAAAATCTGAATCAACGGGCCGCTTTTGCGGCACGCAAGGAGGAATATTATTTGAAGATCCGTGCAACGCAGGCGATCATGGAATGCCTGCTGGAGCAGGAGGTCGATACGATCTTCGGCTATCCGGGCGGAACCATTCTAAACCTGTATGATGAGTTGTATCACTACGGTGATAAAATCACCCATGTACTGACCGCCCACGAGCAGGGCGCTGCCCACGCGGCAGACGGTTATGCCCGTTCCACCGGCAAGGTAGGCGTGTGCTTCGCCACCTCCGGCCCCGGCGCCACCAATCTGACCACAGGTATCGCCACCGCCTATCTGGACTCCTCTCCCGTGGTGTTTATCACCTGCAACGTGGGTGAGAACCTGCTGGGCAAGGACTCCTTCCAGGAGGTCGACTCCACCGGCATCGCCATGCCCATCACCAAGGCCGCGTTTCTGGTGCGGGATGCACAGCAAATCCCCGACATCATGCGGCAGGCTTTTGCCGTGGCTGCCAACGGTCGCCCCGGCCCGGTGCTGATCGACTTTTTGAAAAACGTCACCGCACCTGACCAGATGGTTGACTACGAGTTCATCCCCTGGCGGGAAAACCGCAGCTGTGCCAGCATGCGCTCTCTCAATGCCAGCCACCAGCTGAAGAATACCAATATCAACCAGCAGGACGTCGATACCCTGCTGGAGATGATCGCTGAGGCAAAGCGTCCTCTGCTGATCTGCGGCGGCGGCGTGGTCCGCAGCCGTGCCCACAAGGAGTTCCGCACCTTTGCAGAAAAGATGGACGCCCCTGTCGCCATCACCGTCATGGGCGGCGGCGGCTTCCCCGGCGCTCACCCCCTGACCTCCGGCATGATCGGCATGCACGGTTCCCGCGCCTCCAACGTCGCGGTGGATGAGTGTGACCTGCTGATCGCTGTTGGCTGCCGCTTTTCCGACCGTGTGGCGCTGGCCCCCGCCACCTTTGCCAAACAGGCCAAGATCGTGCAGATCGACATCGACCGCGCGGAGATCGACAAAAACGTACTGACAGACCACCACATCATCGGCTCTGCCCGCCGCGTGCTGGAAATGCTGAACGAGGGTCTTCCCCAGTACGACCACACCGAGTGGAAGCAGCACATCCTTCCCCTTCGCGCCCCCTCTGTGGCGGCGGACAGCGCCCACCTGAATCCCCAGCAGATCATGGAGACCATTCGTCTCAACACGCCGGAGGACACCATCGTGGCCACCGACGTGGGCCAGCACCAGATGTGGGCCATTAAGCATCTGCACTTCAACTATCCGGGCCAGCTTCTGACCTCCGGTGGCTTCGGCACCATGGGCTTTGGCCTCGGCGCTGCCATCGGTGCACAGATGGGTAATCCAGACAAGCGGGTCATTCACATCGCGGGCGACGGCTGCTTCCGCATGAACTGCCACGAACTGTGCACCGTGCAGCACTACAACCTGCCCATCATCTCCGTGGTGTTCAACAACGGCACGCTGGGCATGGTTCGCCAGTGGCAGAACCTGATCTACGGCAGCCGTTTCTCCCAGACCACGCTGGACCGCGGCCCCGACTTCGTCAAGCTGGCAGAGGCCTACGGACTCCACGGCTACCGTGCCATCTGCCTCCAGGAAGTAGAGGATTGCATCCGTCAGGCCCTCGCCTGCGGCACCGGCGCCGTCATCGACTGCGTGCTGGATATGGACGAGATGGTCCGCCCCATGGTGGCGGCGGGTTCCCCCATCACCAAATTCCTGCTGGACTAAGGAGGGATGGTTTTGAAACGAGAATTCAACACAGAGCATAAGCTCTATACCCTGTGCATTCTGGTGGATGACACCCCCGGTGTCCTTAGTCAGGTAGCACGCCTCTTTTCCCGCAAGGGTTACAACATTGAATCCATTGTCTCCGGCGCCACGGACAAGCCCGGCATCACCCGCATCTCCATCGAGATTCTGGGCGATGAGCTGATGATCGACCAGATCGCCGCCCAGTGCAGCAAGCTGCTGCCGGTGAAGGCCGTGAAGATTCTGGACGAGGAAAGCTGCATCCGCCGCGAAATCGCCTTGATCAAGGTGCGTGCCGCGGACCGACTGGCACGGGACGAGATCATTCAGATCGTCAACATCTTCCGCGCCAAGGTCATCGACGTAGGCAAGGAAGCCCTGACCATCTGGGTCTTCGGCAGCCAGAGCAAAAACACCGCACTCATTGAAATGCTGGAGGATTTCGGCATTTTAGAAATTGCAAAAACCGGTACTATCGCCATCGAAAGAGGACGAAATACAATTTACGACAACAACAAATTACGGGAGGAATATGATTATGGCAAACATGTATTATGAGAAGGACTGCGATCTGGGCAAGCTGGATGGCAAGAAGATCACCATCGTCGGTTATGGCTCTCAGGGCCATGCCCACGCACTGAACCTGAAGGACTCCGGCTGCGACGTGTGCGTGGGTCTGCGCGCAGGCAGCAAAAACTGGGCCAACGCTGAGGCCGCCGGTCTGAAGGTCATGACCGTGCCCGAGGCTGCCAAGTGGGCTGATATTGTGATGATCCTCATCAACGACGAAACCCAGGCCGAGGTTTATAAGAAGGATATTGCCCCCAACCTGGAGGCCGGCAACGCCCTGATGTTTGCCCACGGCTTTAACATCCACTTCAAGCAGATCGTTCCTCCCGCTGACATCGACGTGCTGATGATCGCCCCCAAGGGCCCCGGTCACACCGTGCGCAGCCAGTATGTCGCAGGCAAGGGCGTTCCTTGCCTGATCGCTGTGGAGCAGAACGCCACCGGCAAGGCCTATGACATCGGTCTGGCCTATGCGGCCGGCATCGGCGGGGCCCGCGGCGGCGTCATGGAGACCACCTTCCAGGACGAGACCGAAACCGACCTGTTCGGTGAGCAGGCCGTTCTGTGCGGCGGCGTTGTGGAGCTGATGAAGATGGGCTTCGAGACGCTGGTGGAAGCCGGTTACGCTCCCGAGAACGCCTACTTCGAGTGCATCCACGAGATGAAGCTGATCATCGACCTGATCAACAAGGGCGGCGTGGCAGCCATGAACTACTCCATCTCCGATACTGCCGAGTACGGCGAGTATGTCTCCGGCCCCCGCATCCTGCCCTACGAGGAGACCAAGAAGAACATGAAGGCTGTCCTGACCGACATCCAGAACGGCACCTTCGCCGGCAAGTGGATCGCCGAGAACAAGAACGGCCGCTGCTTCTTCAACGCCACCCGCAGCATTCTGGCCAAGCACCAGATGGAGACCGTCGGCGCTGAGCTGCGCAAGAACATGCTCTGGGGTAACGACACCAATCTGGACACCGCTTCCAACTGATTTTCCTTGCGAAAAGGCCGCCGCTCACAGGAGGACGGCCTTTCCGCATATCTAACAGGAGGTTTTCCCATGCGTTCTGACGTCATCAAACGCGGCATTCCTGCCGCACCCAACCGCTCTTTGCTCTATGCACTGGGCTATACCAAAGAAGAACTGGAGCGCCCACTCATCGGCGTGGTCTGCTCCTATAACGAGATCGTTCCAGGCCACATGAATCTGGACAAGATTGCCGAGGCGGCCAAGGCCGGTATCCGTGCCGCAGGCGGCACCCCCGTGGAGTTCCCTGCCATCGCCGTGTGCGACGGCATCGCCATGGGCCATGTGGGTATGAAGTACTCTCTGGTGACCCGCGACCTGATCGCCGACTCCACCGAAGCCATGGCACAGGCTCACCAGTTTGACGGTCTCGTGATGATCCCCAACTGCGACAAAAACGTCCCCGGCATGCTGATGGCCGCTGCCCGTGTCAACGTCCCAACCATCTTCGTTTCCGGCGGTCCCATGCTGGCCGGTACGCTGACCAGCGGCCGCCGCACCTGCCTCAGCCACATGTTTGAGGCCGTGGGCGCCTACTACGCCGACAAGTTGGATGAAGCCGGGGTGGAAGACTACGAAAACAACGCCTGCCCCACCTGCGGCTCCTGCTCCGGCATGTATACCGCCAACTCCATGAACTGCCTGACCGAGGCCATCGGCATGGGTCTGGGCGGCAACGGCACCATTCCCGCCGTCTATTCCGCCCGTCTGCGTCTTGCCAAGCATGCCGGTATGAAGATCATGGAACTGGTGGAGAAGGATATCCGCCCCCGCGACATTATGACCGAGGCCGCGTTCCACAACGCCGAGACCATCGACATGGCGCTGGGCTGCTCCACCAATACCATGCTCCATCTGCCCGCCATTGCTCACGAGTGCGGCATCGAACTGAGCTTTGATATGGCCAACGAGATCTCCGACAAGACCCCCAACCTGTGCCATCTGGCTCCCGCCGGTGACACCTACATGGAAGATCTGGACCGCGCCGGCGGCGTGTACGCCGTCATGGCAGAACTGGCCAAAAAGGGTCTGCTGGACACCTCTGTCATGACCTGCACCGGCAAAACCGTTGCCGAGAATCTGGAGGGCATAGTCAACCGCAATCCCGAGGTCATCCGTCCCATCGAGAATCCTTATACCCTCACCGGCGGCATTGCCGTCCTGAAGGGCAATCTGGCTCCCGATGGCTGCGTGGTCAAGCAGAGTGCCGTGGCTCCCGAGATGATGGTCCACGAGGGCCCCGCCCGCGTCTTTAACAGCGAGGAAGATGCCATTGCCGCCATCTACGCCGGTAAGATCGTGGCCGGTGATGTGGTAGTCATTCGCTACGAGGGCCCCAAGGGCGGCCCCGGCATGCGTGAGATGCTGAATCCCACCTCTGCCATCGCAGGCATGGGACTGGACAAGGATGTGGCCCTCATCACCGACGGCCGCTTCTCCGGCGCCACCCGCGGCGCCTCCATCGGTCATGTCTCCCCCGAGGCAGCCTCCGGCGGCAACATTGGTCTGGTGGAAGATGGCGATATCATCGCCATCGACATCCCGAACCACACCATCTCCATGCGCGTCAGCGATGAAGAGCTGGCCGCACGCAAGGCCCGTTGGGTCTGCCCCGAGCCCAAGATCAAGACCGGCTACCTCGCCCGATATGCCAAACTGGTCTCCAGTGCCGACAAGGGCGCCATTCTGGAATAACCACGCAAAACTGTTCCGCCCTCTCCGGAGGGCGGACTCCGAGAGGATTTGATCGTATGTACCGTGAACTTTCCCACCTGCTGCTGTTCAGTGACCTGAAAGAGGACGAAATTTTAGTGCAGCTTGCCGCCGTTTTTCAGGACTGGGAGGCACACAACTACCACGCCAAGGAAGAACTGGTTGGCCGTATTTACGGTCAGATCAAGCGGCTTTTGGATCTGGCCACTGCCTGTGGTTTCGATGAAAACCTGTGGCAGTGCTATCTGACATGGCTGCTGATGACCAACGAGAACTCCTTCACCCGCACCTGTGAGCGAATCGGCGCCAGTGACGGCAGCGTGAACCACTTTGCCAAGGGCGACTTTGCCGTATTCCACCGCCTGATGCACTTCGACTTCTCTCCCATTGAGGCAGATCTGGGCATTGACTGCTTCTCCACGGTCTGCCGCTATCAGGCCATCCCCAAACGGGATCGGATGTATAACCGGGACATCAGCCAGCAGGTTCGTGCCCTGCGTGCCAAGCTGGCAGCGGCTGCTGACGAAGCGGAAATATTTGATCTGGTGACAGGCTATTACCGCCAATACGGTTACGGCGTATTTGCCATGAATCGTGCCTTCCGCATTGACGGCACGCAGGACGGTCTCCCCGTCTTCCTGCCCATCAGCAACATCGACCGCGTCACACTGGACGATCTGGTGGGCAACGACTTCCAGAAGCAGGAGCTGCGCCGCAACACGGAAGCCTTCCTCGATGGCAAGCGGGCCAACAATGTTCTGCTCTACGGCGACGCCGGCACCGGCAAGTCCACCAGTGTCAAAGCGCTTATTAACGAGTATTATGACCGCGGTCTGCGCATGATCGAGCTTTACAAGCACCAGTTCCAGGACCTCTCTGCGCTGCTGGGCTATATCAAGAACCGCAACTACCGCTTCATCATTTTCATTGACGATCTGTCCTTTGAGGAAAATGAGGTGGAGTACAAGTTCCTGAAAGCCGTCATCGAGGGCGGCGTCGAGACCCGTCCGGACAATGTGCTGATCTATGCCACCTCCAACCGCCGCCATCTGATCCGCGAGACGTGGAAGGACAAGTCGGATATGGAGCACCACGGCGACATCCACCGTTCCGACACCATGGAGGAAAAACTGTCCCTCGCCAGCCGCTTCGGTATCTCCATCAACTTCAACGCCCCTACCAAGCGGGAGTTCGACCAGATCGTACTGACACTGGCAGAGCGCCACGGCATTTTGATGGACGAGACAAAGCTGCTCTCCATGGCCAATACCTGGGAGATTCGCCACGGCGGCTTCTCCGGCCGCGTGGCCCAGCAGTTTATCCACTATTTAGAAAGCCTGCCCAAGGAATCCCTTACATAACAAAAAAGCATCCACGCAAATGCGTGGATGCTTTTTATTTCCCTTACAGCAATGTCTTGCGCAATTCTTCGCCACTCTTGGCCGAGAGGAATGCAGGCGGCACATCAAAGATGGTCACAGCGCCTGTCTCGCCCTTGGCGTGCAGCTTATACACCGCTCTGGCGCAGCAGACCAGCACGCTGGAGGTAAATTCCGGATTGGAGCCCAGCTTTAAGGCATACTCGATCATCTGGGGCGTCTCGCCGTTCACGCCGGTGGAACCGCTGCGCATGACAAATCCGCCGTGAGGAATGCCGGCATGGTCGCGGTTCAGTTCCTCCTGAGAGATGAAATACACTGTGGTGTCATAGGGCTCGAAATAGTTAGGCATGGTCTTGATCTCCCGCTCAATACGCTCGAGATCTGCGCCGGGTTTTGCCACCACATAGCACTCGCGAGTGTGCTTTTCACGGGTGGACAGCACAGGATTTTCTCCCTTACGCACCCGCTCCAATGCCTCAGGCACAGGGACGGTGTACTGTCTGGCGTCCTGCACACCCTCAATGCGGCGAATGGCGTCGGAATGTCCCTGACTGACGCCGCGGCCCCAGAACGTATAGTCGTTGCCGTTGGGTAAGATGCAGTTGCCCAGCAGCCGCTGCAGGCTGAACATGCCGGGGTCCCAGCCTGCCGAGATCAGTGCCACCTTGCCGCCTTCCTTGGCGCTTGCATCGCAGCGTGCAAAATGATTGGGGATCTCTGCATGGTTATCAAAGCTGTCCACAATATTGAAGTATTTGGCATACTCCGCGCTCTGCACCGGAAGGTCTGTGGCGCTGCCGCCGCAGAGGACCAGCACATCGATCTCGTTCTGCATCTCCTTCAGCTGCTCAACACCGAACACCGGCACCTCCGGTGTCAGGGTCTTCAGCGCAGCGGGGTCGCGTCTGGTAAAAAATGCCGCCAACTTCATGTCCGGATTGGCACGCAGGGCCAGTTCCACACCGCGGCCCAAATTGCCATATCCCAAAATGCCAACTCTGATTTGTTCTTGCATACGATTCACCCTCTTTATGAACTCAGCCTCTTCAAAAAAGACGTTCCCATTTTACACCCACTCCCACCTGCAAGTCAATTCTTCCATCGCGTCTTTCCTCTATAAGTGTTAAAACTTTCTCTGCGCCATTGCCGAAACATTACCGCTGTGCTACAATAAGACAAATTCTGTTTACGCGAAAGGAGTCCGCTCATGATTTTCCCGCTCTATTTCTGGCTGCTGTTTGCCGCAGCCATGCTGGTCAGTTCCATCGGTTTTAAGAACTACGTCTGGTTTATCTCTCTGGGCTATGGCTTCTCCATCGCCGCTGAAGGCCTGCTGATGCTGATTTTGTACCGTCAGGCTCTCCCTGCGGGCGCTGCCGTATGCTGTCTGCTGTTCATCATTTACGGCTGCCGGCTGGGCGGCTATCTGGCGATTCGTGAGGCAAAAAGTGCCTCTTACGCCAAGAACATGCAGGGTGAGATCAAGGACGGAAAGGTTATTCCCCTTGGCGTGAAAATCGCCATCTGGGTGACCTGCGCCGCACTGTATGTTCTGCAGGTGACGGCTGTTTTCTACCGTCTCCTCAATGGCAGCAGCAACAACCTCTGGGTCTGGATCGGTGCAGCGGTGATGGCCTTCGGCATTGCCTTTGAATCCCTCGCAGACTGGCAGAAGAATCAGGCCAAAAAGAAGAATCCCCGCCGCTTTGTGGATACGGGCCTGTACCGCATCGTCCGCTGCCCCAACTATCTGGGCGAGATGATTTTCTGGACCGGCGTGGTGCTCTCCGGTATTGGCGCTGTATCCGGTGCGGGACAACGGATCATGGTGCTGCTTGGATATGCAGGCATCATCTTTGTCATGTTCAGCGGTGCCCGCCGCTTGGAGATCCGCCAGAACAAGAACTACGGCAGCGATCCCGAGTACCAGCACTATGTAAAAACGGTACCTATTCTGCTTCCCTTTGTGCCTCTGTATAGCGTGGAAAAGCACAAATTTCTCGTTGCATAACAAAAGACACCGTCCGGGAATCCGGACGGTGTCTTTTTCAATTTACAACTTTATGATCTCGCCGGAACGCAGCGCCTGTCCCGCAGCATGGGCGATGGCGGTAGCTTTCACGGCATCCTCCATGGTCACAGCCGGACGGCGGTTCTCGCAGACACAGTCCACAAATTCCTGCACCTCCGCCAGATACGCCTCCTCAAACCGCTCCTGAAACGAGCCGACACATTCCGTAGCCGCACCGTTCCCCTTGTAAAGCTGGGTCAGGTTTTTTGCCGGAACACCGGAAATACGAAGGGTTCCCTCGGTACCGATGATCTCTGTCTCCACATGGTATCCGTAGGGAGAGCAGCGGCCCGCATGGGCCATGCCGATGGCGCCGTTTGTGAATTGGTACAGGGCGGCAGCAGTCTCGTAATCCCCGCCTTCCCGGAATGCGGGATACTTCACCGTGGTTCCAACAGCATGCACCTGTGCCGGTTCGCAGCCCAGCAGCCAACGCATCAGATCCACATCGTGAATACCCAGATCCATGAAAATCCCGCCGAAGCTTCCGGTCACGCGCAGGGTTCCCTCAATGGCAGATTCCGGATCGATACCGGTACACTTCATCATGTAGGGTATGCCGATGGCGCCGGAATCGATCTGCTGCTTTGCATAGACATAGCTTTTGTCGTAGCGCCGCATGAAGCCCGGCATGCACACCAGTTCCGGATGCTGCTCCGCAGCCGCCTGTGTGGCAGCGCAGCGGGCCGGGTCCGTTCCCAGCGGTTTTTCAAAGAACACATGCACACCGGCCTCCAGCGCCAGTTCGATCTGCTCACAGTGCAAATCGGACGGCGTGACAAGCACAACAGCATCCGGCGCTTCCTTTGTCAGCATCTCACTAAAATCCTGATAGCAGGCACAGGTCTCCAGCCGCTCACGAGCCCAGTTCAGCGAATCCTCCGTCTGCGCGCAGACGGCGCATAGCTCCGCATTGGGAATCCGAAATGCCAGATTCTCGGCATGGACGCGGCCCAGCCGCCCCAGTCCTGCAATGGCAACGCGAATCTTTTTCATCATGCTTCTTCCTTTCCGTCAAATAAACTGCGCAACGATAATGGAAACCACCATCAGCGGGATGTTGAAGTGCAAAAAGGTGGGCACACAGGTATCCCAGATATGATCATGCTGCCCGTCGGCATTGAGGCCGGAGGTGGGACCGAGGGTCGTATCGGAGGCAGGAGAGCCGGCATCGCCCAGCGCGGCAGCCGCGGACATCAGCAGGATCGTCGCGGGAACAGAAAAGCCGATCTGCTGGCAGAGGGGCACATAGAGTACCGCCAGCACGGGCACAGTGCTGAAGGAACTGCCGATACCCATGGTAACCAGCAGGCCGATGAGAGTGATGACGATGGCTGCGATCCACTTGCTGCCGCCCATGACGTCAATGGCCGCAGAAACCAGCTCATCCACCGCACCGGTAGCGGTCATGACTGCGGCGTAGCCGCCGGCCACCAGCATAATCAT
>JAZRCP010000119.1:0-8470 GCA_045659825.1 Dysosmobacter sp.
TTTTTGCGGGCGGGCGCCGGTGCGGCAGCTTCTTCGATGATTTCTTCGTCGATCAGGCCGAGGATGCGGAAAAGCCGTTCGTTTTTCATAAGGCCACGCCCTCCTTTTCTAAATAGCTTCGCAGGGCTTTGCGAGTACGGAACAGGGAGGATTTCACTTTTCCCTCGCTGCAGTGCAGCTTTGCGGCGATTTCCGTCATGGAGTCGCCGTACCAGTACCGTCGCAGGAAAATGGTACGGGTTTCCGATGAAAGTGTACGCAGGAAAACGCTGATCAAACAGGCAATTTCCTGATCCTCCAGATGTTTTTCAATCTGATCAGGGGTGGGGATGCAGTCGTCAAGTTCGCCCAGCAGCATCTCGACCGCATCACCGCCCCGTTTTTCCGCCCGGGCGCTTTTCCAGCGGTCCAGTGACAGGTTCCGAACGATCCGCCCCAGCCAGGCCCGGAACGCTGTGGGCCGTGCAGGGGGGATGGCGTTCCATGTACGCAGATAGGTGTCGTTGACACATTCCTCCGCGTCAGTATGGCTGCGGAGAATGTTCCATGAAAGGCTGTGCAGAAAGCTTCCGTATTTTTCGGCGGTTGCACGGATGGCGGATTGGTCGCGGTCCCAGTACAGCCGGATGATGATATCGTCGTCCATAGGCGGCCTCCTTTCTTTCTGATGATATAGACGAGAAAGAAAATGCTTGGTTTCGCAGAGAGAATTATTTTTATTATATTGAATTCACCAATTTGGTGCAATCGGTAGAGAACTATTGAATTTTAGCGAAAAATAAACTATAATGACCTTCAATGTAAGTGTAAGCAATGTGGAGAATTAATTTAGGAAAGAATGAGGAAACGTTTATGAGACCGGACGGAACCCGTGTCAAAACCGGCCTGACCCCCGTGATGCAGGCCCTGCCCCACATCATGCCCAAGCGCTATGACGCCATGAACTGGGCCAATGACTATATCGATGAGGATATCATCAAGGCATATATTCGCCAGAAGCGGAAAGAGGGCCGTACGGTGACCCATATGAGCCTGCTGGTCGCGGCATATTATAAGGCGGCGCTGGAAAATCCGAAGATGAATTATTTTATCATGAATCGGAAGATCTACAAGCGCAATCACTTTTGTGTCAGCTTTGTAGTGTTAAAGACCCGAGCTGACGGCACGCCGGATGAAACGGTGGTCAAACTGTTTTTAAAGCCCGAGGACGATCTGTTTACCATCAGCGAACGGATTCGGGAACTGGTGGATAAGAATCTGCAGGCAGAGCATAACAATAACACAGATAAATTTGTCAACTGGGCGTTCTCTGTCCCCGGTCTTGCCCGCATGGTGTTTAAGATTGCCTACGGATTGGATCAGATCGGCCTTTTGCCCCGTAAGATCATCGACCTGAGCCCATTCCATACCAGCCTGTTCATTACCAATCTGGCGTCCATCAATACCCGCTTTATCTATCACCACACCTATGAGTTCGGCACCACCAGTGTGTTTATCTGCATGGGTAAGCCGGTGCCCGATCCCATGGCACCTGAGGGTTCCCGAAAAAAGCAGCTGCCGTTGGGCGTGGTCATGGACGAACGGATCGCTACCGGCATTGAGTACTCCCGTGTTTTTGCCGCCTTTGAGCGGTATCTGAAGCATCCTGAACTGCTGGAGACCCGTCTGGACGGCAAGGAAGCAGCACAGAGCGAACCTGCGCTTGTGTAAGGAGGAACTGTCGGTGAAAGGAATCGTGCAGTGGTTTCTGGACTGGCTGAAGCGGGGAAAAAAGTATTTGGGTGTTCTGCTTCGGTGGTTGTGTATTTCCATTTGCATCGGCGCGGTCTGTGGCGTGATCGGCGCGTCATTCCATATCGGCGTCCACTATGCCACGGAGTTGCGCGCAGAGCATCCGTGGCTGCTGTGGTGTCTGCCGGTTCTGGGCCTTGGTATTGTGGCGTTTTACAAGCTGACGAAAACGGAAGGCCTTGGTACCAACGATATCATCGATGCAGTCTACAAGGGAAAAAAGATTTCCATTTTTCTGCTGCCGGCCATCTTCATCGGCGCTGTGCTGACCCATCTGGGCGGCGGCAGTGCAGGACGAGAGGGTGCGGCATTGCAAATGGGCGGAACTATCGGCCAGCATACGGGCCGGTTGTTCCGGCTGGATGAGCAGGATCTGCGCACAGCTACACTGGCCGGTATGGCGGCATTTTTCTCTGCATTATTTGGTACGCCACTGGCGGCGACCATGTTTGCGCTGATGGTTATCAGTGTGGGCATCATGTATCAGGCTGCGTTTATTCCCTGTATCACAGCGGCGCTGACGGCGTTTTTTGTTTCCGTGGCCATGGGTGTGGAACCTACCCGACTGGCAGTAGCGGTTCCTGCCACAGAAGCCGGCATGCTGGTGCGGGTCATGGTATTCTCTATCCTGTGCGCACTGGTTTCCGATTTGTTCTGCGGGGTGATCCATTTTGCGGAGCATGAGATGAAGCACCGGATCCCCAATGCATGGGTGCGCGTTGTGGTTGGAGGCATGGCGGTTATAGGCCTGACATATCTTTGCGGCACCACGGATTATAATGGTGCGGGCATGGAAGTGATTATCGCCGCAGTGGAGGAAGGCAGTGTGCGGCCGGAGGCGTTCCTTTTGAAGCTGTTATTCACTGCCATTACGCTGGCGGCAGGTTTTAAGGGCGGCGAAGTGGTCCCCTCCTTCTTTGTGGGTGCCACATTTGGTGCTCTGGTTGGCCCGATGCTGGGGATTCCGGCCGGATTTGCCGCTGCGCTGGGTTTGGTGGCAGTTTTCTGCGGTGCGACGAATTGTCCGATTGCATCCATTTTCCTTGCCATAGAGATGTATGGTGATAGCGGCTTGCTGTACTATGCCCTGGCTTGCGGCATTAGCTATATGCTTTCTGCTTATACGGGCCTATATTCCAGTCAGACGATTCTGCATTCCAAGCTGAAGTCACAGTATATCAATGTATATACCAATTCCTATCAGGCGGGACTTCCGGAAGATGTCCCCCTCGAGGAATGTGATATGACGAAATAAAAGAACACCTCCCGCTGTGGGAGGTGTTCTTTTGTTTCGGGAAAATGACGGTTACAGCTGCATCAGCCGTCGGGCAACGTCCACATTCTTTCGGGCCATACCGCGCAGATGGTCCACAGCGGAGGCCTGATCTGCCGCTCCCTGTGCCACGGCGCGGTCGATCATGCCGCAGAGAGACTCCTCCGTCAGCGCCTGCAAATCGGTAAAAATATCCTGACCGATATAGCGCAGAAAGGCGGATACCTTGGGGTCGTAGACCACGCCTGCCAGCGGTGTGCCGCGGCCCGCTGCAAAGATGAGGGCGTGGAGCCGCATGGAAACGACCGCTTCCATGCGGGACAGTGCGCCTATGATGGTGCCTGCGCTGCCCGCATCGTCTAAAAAGTAATGGGGAATGTCCAAACCGTGGGCGGCTTTTCGACACGCTGCGGGGTCCAGATGCTTTTCCACGGAGAAAAACACCGGTGTCAGACCATAGGTGTCATAGGCATATTTTGCGGCCTTGCCAAATAGGAGGGCTTTTTCATCAAAGCCTTTCCATTCGCGGAGTGCAAAGCAAATATACTTGCCATGGGTCGGGATACCGGAACGCAGCAAAATGCTGTCGGTCTCATCATCAACAGCAGGCTGCAGTGTCAGAGCCGGGTCTGCGGTCAGCAAAATTTCCGGCTTTGTCACACCCATGATCTTCAGTTCCTCTAAAGAGTCCGGTTCGCGAAGTGTGATCACATCCACATTGGCATTCAAGATAGAGGCTGCGTGTTTGCGAAGGCTATCACGCAGTACGGGACCGATGCCGCAGCCGTACATCTGAACGGCGCATCCGGCGCGTTTGGCGGCCCAGATGTTGAACAGGTAGAACCATAGGGAGCGTCGGGAAGTGACATCCTGAATGAGGCTGCCTCCGCCGTTGATATACAGCCGGGCATGGCGCATGGCACGGAACCATGCAAAGAAATCCGTGCGGCTGAGAGATTGCACCCGATAGGTCAGACGGGTAGACTGAGGATTCTTGCTAAGGACGGTGACGGGCATATCGGGATCGATGGAGCGCATCTCCTGTAGAATGGCTTCGAGAATGGCGTCATCACCGGTGTTTCCCCGACCGTAGGCACCGCAGATCACCACACCATCCCGCGTGGCGGCGTGGCGTGCGTGGCGGCGGAGGATTTCCCGGTAAATGTAGAGTTGGGTGTCCACCGTCTTTTGAATGGAGAACTTGGCAGAGGCCTTTTCATAGAGCTTTTCGCCCATTTTCTTCCGCAGGGTATCATCATTGCCCATCGTGGCCAGATGGCGGCCCAGTGTCTCCCAGTCACCGGGCTGGAAGAGATAGCCGTTGACGCCCGGATCAATGAGGTAGGGAATGCCGCCCACGGTAGTGGCCACGGTGGCCAGATGGAAACGGGCACCCTCTGTCAGTGCATAGGGGAAGGTTTCGGAAAGAGAGGTCAGCGCGTTGATGTCCAATGCGGCGTAGAAGCGGTCCATGCCGCCGGAAATCCAGCCTGCAAAGGTCACCTGCTTTTCCACGCCCAGTTCTTTGGCGAGGCTGCCCAGCTTTTCCCGTTCTTCACCGTCACCTGCGATCACCAGCCGCAGACGGGGACATTCCCGATAGCCTGCAGCAAAGCCACGGATCAGCGTGGACATGTCTTTTACGGGATTCAGACGGGCAGCGATGCCCACCACGACGCTGTTTTCGTCCACATCAGCGCCAAGATCGCGCAGATATGCAAGGTGGTCGCCCTGATCAGGGGCGGGCGTGAAGTCAATGCCGTTGTAGATGGCGTAGAACCGATCCGGTGCAAAGCCACGGGAGATCAGAAGATCCACCATGGCGTCGGACACACCGATTCGGTAATCCAGTTTCCGCAGGGCATAGGCATTGATGGTACCGAAGGTGAGGTGGCTGAGAGGACGGCCCATATAGTCCAGTTTGTAGTCGCTGTGGACTGTGGAGACCACCGGCAGGCCGGTGGTGCTGCGCAGCAGTGCGCCAATCATGTTGGCACGGGAACCGTGACAGTGGATCAACTGGTAGCCACCGTCTTTGATATAGGCGGTCAGCTGACGGCGCAGGCGGGGGATATTATTTCCGCCCATGATTTCAGTGGGAATACCCATGGAGCGGGCTTCGTCCGCAAAGGGACCGTCCCGGAAGCACACCAACTGGGCGGTGATGGTTTTGTTCAGATGCTGCAGCAGGCTCAGCACATGGGTCTTGGCACCGCCGGAGTCGCCGCCGCTGATCAGGTGGATGACTTTCATGGAAAAGACCTTCCTTTTGTAAAATTGGTCTTGTGGAATTATGGGAATTAGTATACAATATTTCACGGACCTTGTCCACAATAAGAGAAGAAACCCGATATACGGAGGGACATATGGAACAGAAAGCAAAGCGCATTGGAAAGTTCAATGTGATCGATATCATTGCTGTGGTGCTGATTCTGGCAGTTGTGGTATTCGCCGGTTATAAACTGATGAACCGAGGCGGCGGAGAGACGCAGGCGGAGAAGGTGAAGGTCACCTATCAGGTCAAGGCTGAGGGCGTCCCTGTAGAGCTGTATGAGAATACCAAGAAGCATCTGCCTTCCAAGATGATGGCCTCCGGCGCTTATGTGGGCGGCGAGATCGTCGACGTGGAGAAAGGACCCTATTATGTGCTGGGTCCTGATGGCCAGTGGGTGGAGGATCCGTACCATGTAAATCTGATCTTCACGGCTGAGACAGAGGTTGCCGGCGGTGGCATTATGCTCAGCAAAGTCGGTGAGCAGGAGATTCGTGTGGGCAAGCAGCACATCATCAAGAGTGAATTTGTAGAGGTGATGGACACCATCATCATTGACGTCCAGTGGGGCGAATGAAAACATAAGAAATCCGGCGCTTGAGCGCCGGATTTCTTTTTTTCTTACAGGCTGCACTTGCCTCGTACCAGATACTTGCCCTGGGGTGTTTCATCCAGTACGCGGCCGTTTTGCACAGCCTTACGGCCACGCAGCCAAACCTCGCGGATACCGCCGGCAGTGACAAATCCCTCATAGGGGTTGTAGTCCACATTGGCGATGCAGTCATCGGCGCGGATGACATGGCTGGCACCGGGATCGTAAATGACGATATCTGCATCGCTGCCGGGCTTTAAAATGCCCTTGCGGGGGAACAGGCCGTACAGCTTTGCGGGATTTTCGCTGAGCAGACGGCACATGTTCTGAACGCTGATGCGGCGTTTGGCTACACCGTAGGAGTAGATCAGCTCACCGCGGGTCTCTACGCCGGGCAAACCGCCGGGGATTGCGGTGAAGTTGCCCCGTCCGGCCTCTTTCTGCTGTAGGGTGAAGGAACAGTGGTCGGTGGAGATGGTTTGAATATCGCCCCGGCGCAGTGCTTTCCACAGGGCATCCTGATGCTCCGTGGAACGAATGGGCGGTGCGCAGACATAGCGGGCGGCCTGTGAATAGTCCTCGTTGAAATAGACGCTCTCATCCAGTAGCAGATACTGCGGGCAGGTCTCCACATAGACCTTCTGGCCCCGCTTGCGGGCGTGCTCTACCTCTTTCAGGGCTTCGGCATTCGTCAGATGGACAATGACCACAGGACAGTCGGCTGCTTCGGCAATCCGCAGCAGACGGGAAACGGCCTCTGCCTCTAAATAGGGTGGACGGGTCAGCGGATGAGAGGAGGGAGACAGTTCTCCGGCAGCCTTTTTCTCTGCGATCATGCCGTCGATCACACCGGCGTTTTCACAGTGGACGCCGCAGATGCCGCCTAAAGATTTCAGCTCTTTCAGCGCCCAGTACATATCCCGGTCACCCACCATCATGGCGGGATAGGTCATGTACATCTTGAAGGAGGAGATGCCTTTGGCAAACATGGTTTTCAGTTCTGCGCGGATGGACTCGTTCCAGTCGTCAATGGTCATATGGAAGCCGTAGTCACAGAAGGTCTTGCCGTCTGCCTTCTGGTGCCACAGGTCCAGACCGTACTGCAGACTCTCGCCCTTATTGGGGCAGGCAAAGTCAATGACCGTGGTGGTACCGCCGCGGATGGCGGCACGGCTGCCCGTATAGAAATCATCTGCCGTGGTGGTGTTGCACACATCCAGATCAAAGTGGGTGTGTGCGTCAATAAAGCCTGGGAACAGGAGGCATCCCTCCACATCTACGATCCGGTCGGCTGCGTCAGGCAGATTGCGGCCAACAGCTACAACCTTTTCGTTTTCCACCAGCACATCGGCTCGTTTGGCTCCGCTGCCGGAAACCACACTGCCGCCTTTGAATAATGTACGCATAGAGGTTCCTCCGTTCTGTCAGGATCATGATGGATACAGTATATCACAGCTTCTGTGAAAAGGTCTACCTTTTTTGTGGAATCTGTAAAAAACAGGACTGCCTGCAAGGCAGCCCTGTTTTTTTACTTCATTTGGTTGGATTTTTTCCATGCTGCCACGACAGCGTCGATCGCAGCACCGCGGAATCCGTTTTCTTCGAGGGTGCGGATGCCTCCGATGGTGGCGCCGCCGGGGGAGCAGACCTCGTCCTTCAGCTGACCGGGGTGCTTACCGGTTTCCAGATACAGCTTGCCGATGCCTACCAGCATCTGCGCAGCGCACTCCATAGCCATGGGGCGGGAAAGTCCGCAAATCACACCGCCGTCCGCAATGGCTTCCATAAATAGGCAGGCAAAAGCGGGGCCGCAGCCAGCCACAGCGCTGCCCGCGTCCATCAGGTGATCGTCCAGCGGGACCAGCCGTCCCGCGCCGCTCATGGCGTCAAGGAAGACCTTTTCTTCCGCTTTGGTGACACCGTCGCAGGTGTAGAAGACCACGCCTTCACCTACGGCAGAGGGGGTGTTGGGCATGATGCGGATGATGGGGAAGTTTCCACAGCCACGTTCCCGCAGATCGGGGATGGTGAGAGCGGCGGCCATGCTCACCAGAATGAAGCGGCTCTGGCGTGCTTCTAAAATAGGACCGATGTCTTCCAGCAGATCTGCCATGTACTGCGGCTTTACGCCAAGGAAGATAAAGTCCGCATTTTCTGCCACGGCGTCGTTATCCGTCACGCGGCAGTCCAGTTCTTCTGCCAGAACCTTAGCCTTTTCCGGCGTACGGTTTGCTAAAAACACCTGGTCACTGGGGATGCGGCGGCAGACGGCACGGGCGATGGCGCCGCCCATGTTGCCGGTACCGATAAATCCAAAGGTTGCCATGGTTTCACACTCTTTCTTTTTAAAATTCATATTCTTCTGTAGAAGTTGCATTGCGCTTTTTGGATTCCTTCAGCGCCTTTTTTGCCGCCCGTTCCTGCTTGCGCTTGTGGTGGATGCTGCCGGCGGTCAGCAAACCCCAAATGGCCACGATCAGATACGCGGCACAGGGGAGATACAGTTGAATCAGTTCTTTGCCTGCATCGGGATTGCCGGAGG
>JAZRCP010000120.1:0-15000 GCA_045659825.1 Dysosmobacter sp.
CCGGACAGCTTGATGGCCTTTTCCACCTGCTTGGCGTTGGTGATGGGCATGATGCCGGGGATGATGGGCACGGTGATGCCCGCCTCGCGGATCTTATAGAGGAAATTGTAGAGCAGATTGTTGTCGAAGAACATCTGGGTGGTCAGGAACTCGCAGCCCACGTCCACCTTTTCCTTCAGATGCTGAATGTCCTCCCGCTGGTCGCGGCTTTCGGGATGGATCTCGGGATAGCAGGCGCCGCCGATGCAGAAATCCGCACCGCTCTCCTTCAGTTCCCGGATCAGGTCCACAGCATGGCGATAGACCCAGCCGCTGCGGTCGCTGTTTTCCAGCTCCGGCGTCAGGTCGCCCCGCAGGGCCATCACGTTTTCAATACCCGCTTCCCGCATCATTCGGATGCGTTCCTGTACCGTCTCCCGGGTAGAGGAAACGCAGGTCAGGTGGGCCAGCGTAGGCACGCCGTAGGTCTCCTTGATATTCTTTGCAATATCCAGCGTGTACTGGCTGGTGCCCCCGCCCGCACCGTAGGTCACGCTCATAAAGGAGGGCTTCAGCTTGGCAATCTCCTCCGTAGCGGCTTTGACGTTTTCAAATGCAGTATCCGTTTTGGGAGGGAACACCTCAAAGGAGAGGAACAGCTTCTTCTGCTGGAACAGTTCGGTCAGTTTCATACGGTTCAGCTTCTTTCATTCCGGATTCGCAGGGCATCAACTTGTTGCGTTCATTATACTCCGCGCATTTTCCCTTGTCCAGATTTGGTTTTGTGTGCAAAACAAAAAAGAGACCGCGTTTACGGTCTCTTTTTCAATCGTTGTTTGCTGCGGATTAGTCGGTGACGTAGGGCAGCAGAGCGATCTGACGGGCACGCTTGATAGCCTCGGTCAGCTGACGCTGATGCATGGCGCAGGTGCCGGTGGTTCTGCGGGGCAGAATCTTGGAACGCTCGGAAACGAAACGACGCAGCTTGGCAGCGTCCTTGTAATCAATGCTCTCGCACTTCTCGGCGCAGAACTGGCAAACCTTACGACGCTTGCCGCGCACGGGACGAGCGGGACGAGATTCACGATCGAAAGCCATGAATGGTTCCTCCTTTATCAAAATCAGAACGGCAGTTCGCCGTCTTCTTCGCCGATCTCGGCGAAATCAGAGTGCCCGCCATAGGGAGCCGCATTGGAACGGCCGGCAGGGGCACTGTAAGCGGGAGCAGCATTGTAATCGCTGCCACCCTCACGCTTGGAATCCCCGAAATACACATTGTCGGCCACGACCTCGGCACTGCGGCGCTTGCCGCCGTTCTGGTCGGTCCAGTCGCGAATCTGCAGACGGCCCTCCACCACAGCCATGCGGCCCTTGGTGAAGTACTTGCTGACAAATTCCGCGGTGCTGCGCCATGCAACGATGTCAATGAAGTCGGTTTCTTTCTCGCCGCCCTGAGACTTAAAGTCCCGGTCAACAGCCAGAGAGAAGGACGTGACAGCGGTACCGCTTCCGGTACGGCGCAGTTCGGGGTCACGGGTCAGACGACCCATGAGGATGATCTTATTCAGCATCCGGATGCCTCCTTACTCGCCCTTGCAGACGATCAGGGAACGCATGATGCCATCAGCGATACGCAGCTTACGATCCAGCTCACGGGGGAACTCGGGAGCGCAGGTGAAGTTCACCAGCACGTAGTAGCCCTCGGTCTTGTAGTTGATGGGATAAGCCAGCTTGCGGGTACCCCACTCCTCCACTTCGACAGCGGATGCGTTCTGCTCGATCAGGGACTTGAAGTTGTTCACCAGAGCGGCGACACCCTCCTCACCCTGTGCAGGGTCGACGACGAAAACGACCTCGTAATTGGCAGAAACCTTTGCCATGTTTGCACCTCCTTTTGGACAAATGGCCCTCATTCAAGATGAGAGCAAGGATATGCTCGCAGAACGCGAGCCCTATTATTATATAAAAACCTCAGAAAATGTCAAGAATTTTTTGAAAAAACCATTCCTTTTTTTGAAAAGATGTGTTATATCAGAACAAGAATTCTATTTTGGAGGCAGCTTCCTATGCCCTTTACACAAGATATAGTCCTTTTGATTTTTCTGGCACAATTTCTTGCCTATACCGCCAAGGGTCTGATCGGCTTCGGCAATCCCCTGATCTCCGCCCCCCTGCTGTCCATGGGACTGGACAACGTGGTGATCACCCCCGGCACGCTGCTGACGGACATCCCCATCAACGGCTACATTTTCTGGAAAAACCGCAAAAAGCTGCAGCCCCGCAGGATCTTTCCCCTGCTGGCCGCCGTCATCTGCGGCATCATTCCGGGTGCCTTTTTGCTGCGCGTCTCACTGCCGTGGGTGCTGAAAACCATCCTCGGCGTTGTGGTGGTGCTGCTGGGCGTGGAGATGGCCACCCGCTCCCGCCACACAAAAGCCACTGTCAAAGACACGCCGGCGCTCCGGCTGCTGTTGGCCTTTTGCTCCGGTGTCACAGCGGGACTGTTCGGTATCAACATGTTCCTGACAGCTTACCTGCAGCGCACCGCCAAAGACTATGGTGAATTCAAAGGCAGTATCTGCCTGTTGTTCTTCGGCGACAACCTGACCCGTCTGACGGTTTACCTCCTCGGCGGCATGATCACCCGTGAAATTCTGTATTTTTCCGCCATTTCCGCCGCGGCAGGCCTGCTGGCTATGCTCACCGCCGGTTGGCTGGGCAAATATCTGGACGAAAAAAAGCTGATGAGAGCCGCCATTGTCCTGTTTATCGCAGGCGGCATCAGCATTATTTTCAAATCGTTGATGTTCCACACCTGAAAAAAGACGTCAGGCTTCATTGCCTGACGTCTTTTCTTTTATCATGTTACTCGAGAACGTCCTCCAGACGATCCTTAAAGGGGCTGTTGACACAGCTCATCTCGGCAGCCTCATCCTTGAAAGCAGTCACGCTGTTGGCGCTTTCCTTGACGGGGCGAATGGTTCCGGCACCGGCCACACAGCCACCGGGGCAAGCCATGCCCTCCAGCAGATAGCCGTCGTACTTTCCGGCCTTGGCCAGCATCAGCATCTTGCGGCATTCCCGCAGACCGTCACCGTACTGGGTCTTGACCTCCCGGTCGGGATCGATGTGCTTGATGGCCTCCACCACGGCAGCGGCAACACCGCCGCCCACAGCAAAGCCGCGGGCCATGCCGGAGCCTTCCAGCAGGGTGTCGTTGGGGTCTTCCTCGATGGTGGCAAAGTCGATCTCCTTTGCCTCGAACATACCCAGCAGTTCCTCGAAAGTCAGCACGAAGTCCACATCGGAACGAACCGTACGGCGGTTAGCCTCCAGCTTCTTCGCGGAGCAAGGCCCAATGAAGCAAATGCGGGCGTTGGGATGATCCTGCTTCACCATGCGGGCGGTGATAACCATGGGCGTCAGTGCCATGGAGATGTAATCCTTGAACTGGGGGAAGGTCTTCTTCGCCATGACAGACCAGGCCGGGCAGCAGGACGTGCCCATGAAGGGCTGCTTGGCGGGGACCTCCTCCAGGAAGTCGTGTGCCTCCTGAATAGTGCACAGATCAGCGCCGATGGCGACCTCCACCACGTCGGAGAAGCCCAGCTTGCGCATGGCGGCCTTCAGCTTGCCGGGAGTGGCATCCTTGCCGAACTGACCCACGAATGCGGGAGCCACGCAGGCGATGACTTCGTCACTGCGCTTCATAGCGGTAATCAGCTGGAAGATCTGGCTCTTGTCTGCAATGGCACCGAAGGGGCAGTTCACCAGACACATGCCGCAGGAAACGCACTTGTCGTAATCGATCTTGGCACGGCCCTTTTCATCGGAACCGATGGCGTCCATGCCGCAGGCCACGGCGCAGGGGCGCTCCAGCTTGCTGATGGCACGGTAGGGGCACTGTGCCACGCACTTGCCGCACTTGATGCACTTGTCCTGATCGATGTGGCAGTGCTTATACTTGTCCAGATAAATAGCATCCTTGGGGCAGACATTCATGCAGGGGTGGGAAATGCAGCCCTGACAGTTGTCGGAAATGCGAATCTCCTTGGGCGGGCAGGCATTGCAGGCCGCGTGGATCACGTTGACCAGCGGTGCCTCAAAATACTTCTGGTCGGTAACGGCCTCGTCCACATGGGTGCTCAAATGGCCGCCGCGGTCAATGTTCATGCCCAGTGCCAGACGCACGCGGGCTTTGATAATTGCACGCTCCAGAAACACATCATAGCGGTGCTTAGCCTCTTCGCCGGGGCACATCTCATAGGGGATCAGGTCCACGCGGCTCAGATCGCCGCCCTCATAGGCCAGCTTGGCAACCTCTTTGAATACGCCGACACGAATATCATCTACGGCACTATGTACGCCTCTCATACAATTTTCCTCCATCCTTCACCGGCTCCGTTGTCATCCGGATACCGTGTTTTTCTGTCTTTCAACATGGTATTATAATCAAAAAACCCGCCGGATGCAAGCGGTCCCGCAGAAGTCACCTCTTTTTTACGCAACATTGATTTTTCCACCAGCGGCAAGTATAATCAGCTTTGTAAAACGTTTTCAACAAGGAGGACTTTTTTATGGCAAATGAATATATCCGCTTTGTACCCGAGGACGGCTGCCCCTATTCCGATGTTGTGGTGGTAGATGGCGAGTTCCTCTTCCTTTCCGGTCTGGTCTCCGAGGATATGGACAGCGGCGAGTTGGTCACCGGCGACATTACCGTGCAGACCCGTCAGGTGCTGAGCAACCTGAAACGGATTCTGGAGCAGCACGGCTCCGACATGGCTCATGTCATTCGCGCCGAGGTCCTGCTGTCGGACTTCTCCGAGCGCAATGAAATGAACGCCGAATATGTGAAGCACTTTCCCGCAGAGGCGCTGCCTGCCCGTCTGTGCTACGGCGGCGTGGCACTGGCCGACGACTGCAAGATCGAGATCATCGCCATTGCCAGAAAGGCCGTATGATTACATTTTTAGCAAGCAGTCCTACGCCGGAGCTGAATGAGACGCATCCGGTCCCCGTGCTGGACGAGCGCAACGGCTTTGTGTCCCTGCTGTCACAGGTCTGGCCACAGAACGCCCGCTGTCTGATCATCGCAGCGGAACCGATGGACTACCCTCTGAACGACGAGATGACAGACTATTACCGCACTGCCGTTATCAATTCCGGCCTGTCCGTGGCCTGCTTCAACCTGTGCGACGCCCGTTATCCTCTCCTGCCGGAGGAGAACCTGCGCCACTACGACGTAATTTTTCTGGCAGGCGGCCATGTCCCTACCCAGCGTCGCTGGTTGGAAAAACTGGAGCTTCGCCGGCGGCTGGTGGGCTTTGGCGGCATTGTGATCGGTACCAGCGCCGGTTCCATGAACGCCGCCCACACCGTTTACGCATGGCCGGAACGGGAAGGCGAGTCTATTGACCCTGATTACGAGCTGTTTTTCCCGGGACTGGGGTTGGCAGCGTGCAATCTTCTGCCCCACTACCAGAAGGTGAAGAATTGCGGCATCGACGGCAAGCTGTATGTGCAGGATATCGCCCGCTCCCACAGCATGGGCCGCCGCTTTCTCGCCGTACCGGACGGCAGCTTCGTGCTGGCGGCAGACGGTGAGGAAACCGTATTCGGTGAGGCCTATCTGGTAGCGGACGGCGAGATTACCCCGTTCTGTACCGAGGGTGCGACCCGCAGGTTTCTGTAAATCTGTAAAGAAAAGCACGCACTGTAAGACAGTGCGTGCTTTTTACTATTACAGGCGTGTCACAACGGGGATGACCATGGGGCTGCGCTTGGTGTTTTTGAACAGGTAGCTGCTGACAGCGGACTTTACCACACCCCGCAGCTCGCCCTCATCGCGGCTGCGCTTGCGGGAGACGGACATGGCCGCCTCCATGGCCACGCTCTGCAGTTCCTTCATCAAATCGCCGGATTCCTTCACATAGATGAAACCGCGGGTGACGATCTCCGGTTCGCTGAGCAGGCCGCCGTCATAGGAAGAAATGGGCAGTACAACCACCACCATGCCGTCCTCGGCCAGACGCTTGCGGTCCCGCATGACCACAGCGCCCACATCGCCTACACCGCTGCCATCGACATACACCTCTCCGGCAGGAACGGTGCCATTTATCTTCATGGTCTTTGTGGTCATTTCAATGACGCTGCCGTTGTCGGCAATCGCTACATGGTTGCGGTCCAGACCCATTTCCTGGGCCAGCTGGCAGTGGATCTGCAGCATGCGCTGTTCACCATGGAGCGGCACAAAGAAGCGGGGTTTCGTCAGGGCGTGGATAATCTTCAGTTCCTCCTGACAGGCATGGCCGGAAACATGGAGCATATCCGCCTTGTCATAGACCACTTTCACGCCCTTGCGGAACAACTCGTTGATGACACGGCCCACGGTGACCTCGTTACCGGGGATGGCGGAGGCGGAGAGAATCACCTTGTCTCCCGCGCCCAGTTCCACCTGTCGGTGGGTGGAGAAGGCCATGCGGCACAGGGCGCTCATCTCCTCGCCCTGAGAGCCGGTGGTGACGATGACCTGCTTGTTCTTGGGCAGGTTTTTGATTTTGTTGATGTCGGTGAGGGTGTTCTTGGGCACCTTCATATAGCCCAGTTCCGTGGAGACCCGCATCATGTTCTCCATGGAGCGGCCGGTGACAGCCACCTTCCGGCCGCACTGGGCGGCGGCGTCCAGCACCTGCTGGATGCGGTGGACATTGGAGGCAAAGGTGGTGACGATGATCCGCTCCTCGCAGTTCTGGAACTGGCGCTTAAACGCCTCACCCACCTTCTTTTCCGAGGGAGTGAAGCCGGGACGCTCCACGTTGGTGGAGTCAGCGCACAGGCAAAGGACCCCCTCCTTGCCCAGTTCGCCCAGTCGGGCCAGATCGATCACTTCGCCGTCAATGGGTGTGGAGTCGATCTTAAAGTCGCCGGTATGGACCACAGTACCCATGTGGGTATGGATGGCAAAGGCCACGGAGTCGGCAATGGAGTGGTTCACATGGATGAACTCCACTGTGAACTTACCGGCGCGAACACTCTTGCCAGGATCCACGGTAATCAGCTTGGTGGACTTCGTCAGCTGGTGCTCATCCAGCTTCAGTTTGATAAGACCTGCGGTGAAGCGGGTGCAGTAGATGGGCATGTTCACCTGCTTGAGCACATAGGGAATCGCGCCGATATGATCCTCGTGGGCGTGGGTAATGAACAATCCACGGATGCGGGCCTTGTTCTTGATGAGATAGGTCACATCAGGAATAATGGAATCGATGCCGTACATGTCGTCCCCGGGGAACGCCATGCCGCAGTCCACCACGATGATCTCGCCGCCGTATTCATAGGCGGTCATATTCTTGCCGATCTCGTTGAGTCCGCCAAGGGGGATGATCTTCAGTTTTTCTGCCATAAAATCAAAATTACTCCTTTAATTTTCAAAATATGTAAGGCAGACACGGTTAAAACCAGCCATGGGCGAAAAAACAGGCATGCAAACAAAAGACGCCCGTTATCTGCACGGCCCCGTTTCGCCGGCAGGGTTTCAGTCACGTCATCCATGATCCCGGTATCCACTTGTCTGCCGGATCGCAGCAGTTTCTGCGGGAATATCCGGCTTTCATCAGCGGGAGAGCTGTACTCTCCGGCGCTTAACCTGAGATAGTATACCACATTTTGGCCGGTTTGTATACATCTTTTTTGTATTATGGTAACTTCAGGCCGTTTCTCTCGTTTTCCTGCCGCTTCGACAGATGCATTTGCCAGATACATTCCATGCAATATCATATATGCGGGAGAAAGAAACTTCCGTCGAACACGGGGAAGTTCCTCCCGTCCTGTGGATGACCGAAAAAGAAACACATCCGGAATGGAGTCAAAAAGTTTGCTTTTTCTTAAAAATTTCACTTACATCCAAGAAAAAAGTATGTTAAAATAGACTTGCAGCGCGCGGTCCCGCCGGACATAAGTCCAGTTGCCGGGACCGCGCGCGTTTTTTATGATCAGGACGAACTCACATGTTTCAGTTAGGAGATCTGGTGGTGTACCACACCACCGGCGTGTGCCGGGTGGAGGCGGTTATGACCCCCAACATGCCCGGCGCCGACCGAAACAAATTATACTATCAGCTGAAGCCCTTGCAGCAGGACGGCGTGATCTACTGCCCTGTGGACAATCCCAAGGTGCGGATCCGCCCCGTCATTTCCCGGGAAGATGCGCTGGCGCTGATTGATCTAATCCCCACTATCCACGCGGAGGCTTGCCACGCCCCTACCCTGCAGGCTCTGGCGCAGCGGTATCAGGCAGCTGTTCACAGTAGTGACTGCCGCGATCTGCTGGAGATGATGATGTCCATTCACGCCAAACAGCAGCAGGCGGAGACACAGAAGCGGCGGTTGGGGCTGGTGGATGAACGGTATATGAAGCAGGGGGAGCGGCTGCTTCACGGAGAACTGGCCGCCGCGCTGGACATCCCCTTGGAGGCTGTGCCGGATTATATCGCCCAGCGCATGGGAAATACCGAGACACTGTAAAAAACCCTGCCGATTACCATCGGCAGGGTTTTTTGTCAGATCAGATATAATTCAGCGGATTTTTCGGCACGCCGTTGAGCCGGATCTCAAAGTGGCAGTGGCTGCCGGTGGAGTTGCCGGTGGAACCCATCTTTGCAATCTGCTGCCCTTTGTAAACATGCTTTCCCACCGACACCAGCAATCTGCTGTTGTGGGCATAAATGGTCTCATAACCGGTGCCATCATGGCGGATCTTGACCGTATAGCCGTAGCCGCCCATCCAGCCGGCGTAGGTGACCGTGCCGCCATCGGCGGCGTAGATCGCCGTGCCCTTGGGGGCTGCAATATCCAGACCCTTATGGTTGGTGGAGCCGATACCGCCGGGGGACTTGCGGCCACCGAAGTAAGAGGTGATACGACCGGAGGTAGGCCAGCGGAAAGACCCGGTGGGATACCAGGTGGGACGGGGTTTGGTCCCCTGCAGACGGTATTCCGTCACAGGCTCTTTCAGCGTCACGGAGGAAAGCACCGTGCGGTCGATCTCCTGTCCGTTGACATAGGTGACGCTGGCCACCACGTCCGCGGCACCGTATTCACCCTTAGAGACCACCTTGTAGTCGCCCTGATACATATCATTACTGTCGCTGTATTCAATAGGGAACTGCACATCGTCCACATACCGCTCCTGCTGCACCACGGTCATGGTCAGGTAGGGCACGGAAGCGGACAGCGTCAGAATTTCACCGATCTGCAGCTTGTTGATATCATAGCCGGGGTTCAGCGAAAGCAGCTCCTTGGAGGTCAGCCCGTGCTCTTCCGCGATCTGGGACCAGGTGTCTCCCTTCTTGACCTCATAGGTCACTTCCGCCGTCTTGGTGCTGTAAAGCGTCTCGGCCACATAGCCCAGATTCACGATCTCGTCACTGGGGACAATCTCTTCCCGGACATACACTTCCTCGGCAAACTCACAGGAGATGGTGTTTTCATCCGTGGCGGCATCCTTCAGCTGTTCCAGCAGCTCCTCCAGCGCACCCTTATACGGCGTGGCACCAATGCGCTCACCGCCCACATACAGACAATAGGCATTGGTCACCAAACCCACTTCCTCGGTGAGATCCTCCTCGAGGGAAACCTCGTCATCCACCACATCCTGCCGCTTCATCAGTCCCGTGGAGTACTGCAGCAGAGAATCATCCAGCGTAAAGGTTTGACCCAGCGCCTTGGTAGTTACCTTTTCCAGACGGTTTCGGGCCGTCTCCACCTCATCCTCGGAGGAAACCACGGCGATTACTTCACCGTCATAGGTCACGGTAGTTCCGAAGGTATACATGGACACCACCACCATCACCGCCAAAACCACGCAGCCCGTCATCATAAAAGCAACGGGATGGAGGCGGCGGCGCTGCTCCACATGGGCAAGGCCGGTGGCCGCTTTGCGCAGAGCCTGCCGCCGGCGGCCACCCAGCATTTCACGCAGGCGGCTGGCCAGCATGGGGATCAGGTTCCAGAAAAACAGCGCCAACTGAATCAGCAGCCGGTCCGATTCGGGGAAGTTGTGGCGGCGCACCTCACAGATGATCCGTTCACAGCGGCGGCGCATCCATGTGCATTTTGTGCGGAACTTCTCCCACCAGACCTGCACCATGCCGCCCGCGGCAGAGGACCGCGGCGCCTTCGCCTCGGCACGGTCCTTTTTGGCCGACGCATCCGCGGCACAGGAGGCCGCCTGCTTCACAGAGGCCGCTGCCGTTTTTATCGCAGAAGAAACACCCGGCGTTGCGCGGCAATTCCTTTGCAGCCGCTTGCCGCTGCGGGCGCTCTCTTTTTCCGTTGTTGTCATTTCCTGCTTCATAAAGCTCCTGTCTGTGCTGCTTAAAAAGTTACAATTTGTTACCTTTCCTATAATACCTCGTTTCCATAATGCCGTCAAGCCCAAAATTATTCAAAAAAATCGCGGTTTCTGGTGTTTTATGCCGTTTCCAACCACAAAATCTTGTGTTGTATTTGTCTGCTTTGCACAGGGCACACAAATTCCGGCAAGAAGTCGAGAGATTTTTCCACAGGAAATTTGTTTTTATCATTGACCACTGCCGCCAGAGGTGTATAATAAATCTGGTATGATTTTAACCAAATTCTGTTTATTCCGGAGGAAATGAAAATGTTTGAAGCATTAATCAACAAGCTGAAGGAGAATCCCCGCAAGATCGTCTTTACCGAGGGCACCGATCCTCGTATTCTGGAAGCTTCCGCACGTCTGCTGTCCGGTACCTTCCTGACCCCTGTTCTGGTGGGCAATGAGGCCGAGATTCAGGCCGCAGCCGAGAAGATCGGTTTTAACATCCGCGGCGCCATCATCATCGATCCCGCCACCTTTGCCGACATGGACAAGATGGTGGACGAGATGGTCGCCCTGCGTAAGGGCAAGATGACCCCCGAGCAGTGCCGCGACGCCCTGTCTCAGGCCAACTACTTCGGCACCATGCTGGTGAAGATGGGCTATGCCGACGCTCTGCTGGGCGGCGCTACTTACTCCACCGCTGATACCGTTCGTCCCGCTCTGCAGATCATCAAGACCAAGCCCGGCAGCAAGATCGTTTCCTCCTGCTTCATTATGGTGCGTGACTCCGCCACCGGTAACCGCGAAGTGCTGGCCATGGGCGACTGCGCCATCAACATCGCTCCCACCGAGGACGAGCTGGTGGAGATCGGCCTCGAGACCGCCAAGACCGCCAAGATCTTCGGCGTTGAGCCCAAGATTGCTTACCTGAGCTACTCTACCAAGGGCTCCGGCAAGGGCGGGGACGTGGACAAGGTCCGCAACGCCTGCCAGAAGGCCAAGGCTGCTGCTCCCGATCTGGCTATCGACGGCGAGATGCAGTTTGACGCTGCCGTTTCTCCCACTGTCGGCCAGCTGAAGTTCCCCGGCTCCCCCGTGGCAGGCTATGCCAACACCTTCATCTTCCCCGACATCAACGCCGGCAACATTGGCTACAAGATCGCTCAGCGTCTGGGCGGCTTCGACGCCTCCGGCCCCATCCTGCAGGGTCTGAACGCTCCCATCAACGACCTCTCCCGCGGCTGCAACGCCCAGGAAGTCTACTCCATGGCTATCATCACCGCCGCTCTGGCCGACTGATTGCCTGCTGACAACACAGCGATCCCCTGAAACACCAAAAGAGGACGGCAAAGCCGTCCTCTTTTTCTTGCGCCGGAATCGCTTTGCCACTTTGAGAAAAAAGCGGTGCTTTTCTGTTGAAGCCCAAAGCGCAATATGATACAGTCATAACAAAACAATCGGTGAATTAATTAACCATGAAGGTGACGTTATGAAAGAAATCCTCAGATTGAAGCCGTCTAATTGCAAAAACTGCTACAAATGCATTCGCCACTGCCCGGTCAAAGCGATCCGCTTTTCTGCCGGACAGGCCCATGTTGTGGGGGATGAGTGCATTCTGTGCGGCCAGTGCTTTGCGGTCTGTCCGCAGAACGCCAAGCAGATCTCCAGCGATCTGGAAAAAGCACGGGTTCTGCTGATGTCCGCTCCCGTATATGCCAGTATTGCTCCCTCCTTTGCCGCTGCCTTTCCCGGCATCGGCATCTCTGCTCTGACAGGGGCGATGATGCAGCTGGGCTTCAAGGGCGTGGAGGAAACCGCCATTGGCGCTACCATTGTCAAAAACGAGTATGAGCGCATTCTGCGGGAAGAGAAGCCGGACGTGCTGGTTTCCTCCTGCTGCACCAGCATCAATCTGCTGATGCGCAGACATTATCCCGATACGCTGTTTGCGCTGGCGCCGGTAGTTTCTCCTCTTCAGGCCCACTGCATGGAGATCAAGCGGCAGCATCCGGACGCAAAAACGGTCTTTATCGGGCCCTGTATTGCCAAAAAGTACGAGGCCGAGGAGGGTGATCTGATCGACGCAGTGTTGTCCTTCGAGGAACTGAGCGCATGGCTGCAGCAGGAAAACGTCCCACTCACACCTCAGCCCGATCAAACAGAAGGTGGAAAAACCCGTCTGTTCCCCACCACGGGCGGCATTCTCAACTCCATGGAAAAGCTGCCGGACTACACCTATCTGGCTGTTGACAGCATTGAAAAATGCTCCGAGGTGCTGGAAGAAATCCGTGCCGGCAGCCTACACCGCTGCTTTATCGAGCTTTCCGCCTGTCCGGGAAGCTGTGCCAACGGTCCCTTGCTGGGAGAACACCTCTCTACCCCTGCGCAAAACACCATGCGCGTTCTACGCTATGCCACGGGCGGCGATTTCCCTGTGGAGCAGCCCGCCAAGGAACGCTGTTCCCGCACATTTTCCACGCTCCAGCGCACGGCAAGGCCGCCTCTTGAAATGCAGATCACAGACGTTTTGACCCGTCTGGGAAAAACCAGCCCAGAGGACGAACTGAACTGCGGTTCCTGCGGCTATAACACCTGCCGCGAAAAAGCGGCTGCCGTCATTCAAGGAAAGGCAGAGCTGTCCATGTGTCTGCCGTACATGATGAAGCGGGCTGAGGGCTTTTCCGACACCGTTGTCGCCAACTCCCCCAACGGCATCCTTGTTCTGAACGATGATCTGGAAGTGCAGAAGATCAACCCCGAGGCCTGCCGCCTGCTCCGTGTCCGGAACGAAAAAGATGTTCTGGGCGATCATGTCAACCGCCTCATGGAACCGGACGCCTTCCAGAAGGTGCGCGGCAAACGAAAACCACTGGAAAACGAGCGTACATATCTTACAGAATATGAATGTTTTGTAGACCGCACCATCTTGTATAACAGCGAGTGCCACCTTTACATCTGTATCCTGCGTGATGTAACCGACGAAATGAGTCAGCAGGAAAAGAAAATGGAAATGCGGATGCAGGCCGTGGAAATTGCCGATGATGTAGCGAAAAAGCAGTTGAAAATCGTACAGGACATTGCCTCCCTACTGGGCGAAACTGCTGCCGACACGTTGATCGCCATCAACCGTTTGAAGGAGACGATCTCAGATGATTGAAAACCTTTATGCAGATATCGGGTATCAGAGTCTGACTAAACACGGTGAATTTGTATGCGGAGACCACATTGAAACGATCCATCAGCCCGATGGTTCTGTGGTACTGGTTCTGGCAGACGGTCTGGGCAGCGGTGTGAAAGCCTGTATTCTTTCCACACTGACCTCTACCATCATCTCCCGCATGGTGGCGGCAAACTTAAATATTCCTTATTGCGTCCGTGCCATTGCCGAAGCGCTTCCTGTCTGCTCCGTACGAAATCTGGCCTATTCCACCTTCACCATCATTCATATCTCTCCCACTGGAAAAGCCCTGATCGTCCAGTATGACAATCCGTGTATAGCGCTGATCCGCAACGGCGAAGAAGTTCCTCTTGCGTTTACCAGCATGACCGTGGACGACAAGACCATCGAATCCGTATCCGTTCAGCTTCAAAAGGGAGATGTTCTTCTGACCTTCAGCGACGGCGCAGAAAACGCCGGGGTCGCACCGGGGATGAGCTATGAGCTGAAATGGGGACGGGACGACATTGTCCGCTATATGGAACCGCTATGTGTGGCAGGGTATTCTGCCAAAACACTGAATACGATCCTTTTGGACGAATGCTTTCAACGATATGAGGGCATGGTGGGGGATGACACCACTGCGCTGACCATTTATATGCGTACCCGGGAGCAGATTAATTTGAGCATCGGGCCACCTGCCAACATGGAAGACAACCAAAAAATGATGTCCCTGTTTTTCTCCAAAGGCGGAAAGCATATCGTCTGCGGCGGGACCACATCGCGTATTGCGGCAGAATATTTAGGAAAGCCGCTGGTTCTTTCCACAGACCGAAGTGATGATGATATTCCTGTTGCCGGAAGCATCGAGGGTGTCGATCTGGTGACAGAGGGAATCCTTACCATCAATCGTGTACTTGACTATGCCAAAGATTATTTGGAAGACAATGAAACCTATTCCCAGTGGTGTTTCAAACGGGACGGCGCCTCAACTCTTGCGCGGATGCTGTTCGAAGAGGCTACCGACATCAACTTTTTTGTTGGCCGTGCAGCAAATCCTGCCCATCAGGACCCGGATTTAAATATTTCCTTTGAAATTAAAATGCGGTTGATCCGGGACCTGGCAAACTGTTTGAAACAGATGGGCAAAACGATCCGCATCAATTATTTTTAAGATCCTGCCGCTTCCTCTGCGAGGGTCTACCCCCCCCGAATCCAATAATAGCAAAAGGTTCAAAATGGTATTCTGCGCCCAGACAGAAAAAGACCGTAGCGCAAATGCTCCGCTGCGGCCTTTCTGCATTCTGAACATGTTACTGGACTTCCACCAGTTCAATGTGGAAGTTCAGTTCCTTGCCTGCCATTTCATGATTGGCATCAAAGGTAATGGTAGCGTCATCACGGGCGGTCACATTGACCCGCATGGGCTGACCGGCGCTGGTATACAGCACAACGTTCTCGCCGACTTTCAGATCCTCGCTGCCGGGCAGCTGGCTGATTTCTACCGTGAAGATGGCACGGGGATC
>JAZRCP010000121.1:0-7171 GCA_045659825.1 Dysosmobacter sp.
CATCAACTTCTACCGCAGGAACTACATCGAAGGATTATTTCTCTCCTCCGGCGTCCTACGCTCCCCGGACTATACCATGGAATTGATGATCAAATCCCTGCGCCTGCTGCGGGAGAAATACCGTTTCAACGGCTATATTCATGCAAAGGCTATCCCCGGCTCCGCACCGGAGCTGGTGGAACAGCTGGGACTTTTGGCTGACCGTTTGAGCGTTAATATCGAACTTCCTTCGGAGGCCAGCCTGAAAACACTGGCTCCCGACAAGACCAAAGGGGCTATTCTGGCCCCCATGCGGCAGATTCAGATACGAAATCAGGAAAACAAAGAAGAGCTGGTGAAATACCGGCATGCGCCGAAGTTCGCCCCAGCAGGACAAAGCACCCAGTTGATCGTCGGTGCTACGGCGGACACGGACTTTCAAATCCTCCGTCTGACACAGGGGCTCTATGACCGCTACCGTCTAAAGCGGGTATTCTATTCGGCCTATGTGCCGGTGGTGGAGCACGCCCTGCTGCCCGCAAAAGATGTGAAGCCGCCCCTGCTGCGGGAGCACCGCCTCTATCAGGCAGACTGGCTACTGCGGTTTTACAAATTCCGCGCGGAAGAATTGTTGGACGAATCCAATCCCTCCTTTGACACCCGTGTTGACCCCAAGTGCAGCTGGGCGCTGTCCCATCTGGACTTCTTTCCTGTGGAGGTCAATACCGCCGATTACGAAACGCTACTGCGGGTCCCCGGCATCGGCATCGTTTCTGCCAGACGGATTCTGGCGGCACGGCGGGTTGGACCACTCCACATCGACGATCTGAAAAAGCTTGGCGTGGTGATGAAACGGGCACAGTACTTTCTCACCGCCTCCGGACGAGTGGCGGACGGTCTGCGATTCACGCCGGACAGTCTCCTGCGTAATCTGATCGCCGTAGAGCAGCCCCTGCTCCCACAGCAGGACATGGTACAGCTGTCGCTCTTCGACAGCGCCGGTTAAGCGAGGTTTTTATGGAGGAAATGGTCTATTATTACGACGGCAGCTTTGACGGCTTCCTGTGCTGCATCTTTGAAAGCTATGCCAACAAAGAAATCCTCACCGCGATCTATCGCGATGAGGATGATATCCCGACCTTATTTGCCTCCCGCAGCATTCCTACGGATAAAAGCCATGCAAATCGTGTTTTGAGAAAGGTTGTAAAGTGTTCTACCTATGCAGCAGAACTGCTGCAAAAAGGCTTTCTGACCTGCCTTCCGGAAAAGGAATTGCACCTCTATCACATGGTGGTAAAGCTGCTGAAGGAAGGCCCTGCCTTCTTACGGAATGTTTCTGACGAAACACTGCATCCGGTTTTCGCCGCAGTCCGGCACCTCCACGGAGAAGCCCATCTTTTAAAAGGCTTTGTCCGCTTTTCGGAACTGGGCGGCGTACTGGGCAGCGAAATCGAACCCAAAAACCGTGTTCTTCCGCTGCTGCGCAGCCACTTCTGTGCCCGGTATCAGGGCGAAACCTTCTTCATCTATGACAGAACCCATAAAGAGGCTCTGTTTTATGCAGCGGGGCGCGCTGTCATTCGTCCGCTGGACGACTTCCAAATGGCGCCACCGGATGAAACGGAGGCCCACTACCGCGTGCTCTGGAAACGCTTTTACGACACCATTGCCATCAAGGAACGGGAAAATCCCCGCTGCCGCATGACCAATATGCCCAAGCGGTATTGGAACACCATGACAGAATTTCAAGGTGAAGATTACTTTAAACCGCAAAGCTCGCCCGCAGCCTCTCCAGCCCTCTCCGCTCCAGACGGGAAATCTGTACCTGCGACACACCCAGCACCCGGGCTGTCTGCTCCTGCGTCATCCCCCTGAAATACCGCAGCAAAATCGTCATCCGTTCCTTTTCCGGCAGACGGTCAATGGCCTCCCGCAGGGCGATCCGCTCCACGATACTTTCCTCCGGAGCCTCGGTGCCAAGAATCCCCTCCAAGGTCAGTCCCTCTGCGGTTTCCTGCTGCAGCGATTCCGGTGTTTCTGTGGCCAATTCTGTCTGTGCGATCTCCTCCACCGACAGTCCGGTAGCTTCCGCGAGTTCAGAGAGCGCAGGTTCCCGTCCCAGATCATGCCGCAGCCGCTCTCTGGCACTATACAATGTCTGCGCCTGCTCCCGGATCGTGCGGCTCACCTTCACCGCGCCGTCATCCCGCAAAAAACGCCGAATCTCTCCTGCGATTTTCGGTACAGCGTAGGTGGAAAAGCAGGTACCATAGGAAAAATCAAAACCCTGCACCGCTTTTAAAAAACCGATGCAGCCTAATTGGTATAAGTCATCCGGCTCCACGCCGCGTCCGTAATATCGGCGTACAATGCTCCAAATCAGGCCATTATTGTCCAGAACCGCCTGCTCGCAGGCATCCTGATCCCCCTCCTGCGCTGCCCGCAGCAATTCCAGCGCGGCACTCATCTTGCGTTTCGTCTGGGCGCAAGCTTCTTTTTCATCACCACAGTGGTTCCCCGTCCCGGAACGGAACGCACCGTCAGCTTGTCCATGAAGCTCTCCATAATGGTAAACCCCATGCCGCTGCGCTCTTCTCCGCCTGTGGTAAACATCGGCTCCCGGGCCCGTTCCACATCAGGGATGCCGCGGCCGTGGTCTTTTACTGTCAGTTCTAATACATTTCCGGAATATATGCGAGCCTTGACGATCACTTTCCCAATGGAATCCGGATAGGCATGTACAATGGCATTGGTCACGGCCTCGCTGATGGCGGTTTTGATGTCCTCCAACTCATTCAGCGTGGGATCCATCTGGGAAGCAAAGCAGGCCACTGCACTGCGGGCAAAGCCCTCATTGCTGCTGCGGCTCACAAATTCCAGAGTTACCTCGTTGATCGCTTTTGTTTTCATTATGTACTCCTCCTCAGTTGATCGTGACCAGCCGCCCGATCCCGGCGGCATCCAGTACCCGTCTTGCCTGCTGCGGCACATGACATACCAGTACGCTGCCGTCCATTAGCTGCATCCGCTGCTGTGCCCGCAAAATCAGTGCGATGCCGGAGCTGTCCATAAAGGTGACCCCTGCAAAATCCAACACCAGTTTTTTGGGCAGCGCCGCGTCAATGGCCAGTTCCAGTTCCCGCAAGGCCCCTTTTGCGCCGTGATGATCCAGTTCTCCATGAATCTCCAGCAGCAAATTCCGATCTGCACTTTTCGCGTGAATTTCCATTTTTTCCGCCTCTTTTGCATGATTTTAGTTAAAATGCGGTATTTTCCCAACAAAAAAACCGCAAAGCGAATTGCTTTACGGTGATGATAGCACAGCAGTCTTCAGCATTCTGTCGAAAGCGCCAGTGTAGCTGTTAATTTTTCCAAATCAATGAATTCCCGCGAAAAGCCCCTGCTTTCCGTTGATTTTTTAAGGAAACCTGCAGTTTACACCATTCTACTTTCCTTCGGTTTCTTTTTTCTCCCATTCATGCTATTCTTATTTTAGAAAAACAAATCATAGGAGGCACACAAATGAAAGAGCAAACCATGGGTGAACGGATCGCAGCCCTGCGCAAAGAACGCGGATTAACCCAGCGGGAATTGGCGGAACAAATGCATGTTACTGACAAAGCTGTTTCAAAATGGGAGCGTGATGTGGCTTGTCCGGACATTCATTCTCTTTCCCACCTGGCAGATATTCTGGATATTTCCGTGGAAGATCTTCTAAAATCTGCAGCAGCTAAACAAGCTGCACCGTCATCCCAGCAGCAAATTTTTCAGCTTGTTTTAAAAGCCATTCCACTGGCCATGGGCGTTGCCGTTGTTGTAACTTCCCTGCTCGGTCAGCTGGACCCTATGTCTGCGATCTGTATGTTGGGACTGGGCATGGTTTGTCTGGGACTTTTGCAGTTGCAAAAGTCCTGATCTTCCCCTCATATTGAACAAATATTCCGATGTAATGAAAAAATCCCCTCTGCCATTTGGCAGAGGGGATTCTTCACAGATTTCGTCTTATGCCTGCATAGCCTTGGCGGATTCCTCCAGCTTGGCAATCAGCTCGGCGTACTTGGCAGCCTTTTCCTTCTCGGCATTGACAACTGCCTCGGGAGCCTTGGAAACAAACTTCTCATTGTTCAGCTTGCCTTCCACGATGCGCAGGCCGTTCTTGGCCTTTTCGATTTCCTTGTTGATGCGGTCCAGCTCAGCCTGGATGTCCACCAGCTCTGCCAGGGGCATATAGGCGGTGGCGTTGGCCGTGACCACGGACACCTGACCGGAAATGTCGGCAGGTGCGGCATCAGCGAAGGTCACTTCGCTGGCGTAAGCCAGACGCTGCAGGAAGTGCAGACCCTGCTGATAAATCTCCGGCGTAGCGGTGACCAGCAGCACTTCCGCACGCTTGGAGGGAGGCACATTCATCTCCGCACGGCGGGCACGGATGGCCTTGATGGTATCCATAATGGCTTCCATAGCAGCAGCTTCCACGGGGAAGTTCAGCTCCTCGCGGTACTCGGGCCACTGAGAGGTCATGATGAAATCGCCGGTATGAGGCAGTGCCTGGAAAATTTCCTCGGTGATGAAGGGCATAAAGGGATGCAGCAGCCCCAGCAGCTCGATCAGCACATAGCACAGCACATTCTGCGCCACCAGCTTGGCTTCCTCGTTCTCACCGTTCAGGCGGGTCTTGGTCAGCTCGATATACCAGTCGCAGTAGGTATCCCAAATAAAGTCATAGACCTTGGCGGAAGCAACGCCGATTTCATAGACATCAAGATTCTGGGTCACTTCCTTTACCAGTTCGTTCAGCTGGCTGAGCACCCACTTGTCCTCCTGCTCCAGCTTATCAGCTGCGGGCAGCTCGTACTTGTCGATGGTCAGGTTCATCATCACGAAACGGCTGGCGTTCCAGATCTTGTTGGCAAAGTTGCGCATAGCCTCGCACTTTTCGGTGTAGAAACGGGTATCGTTGCCGGGAGAGTTTCCGGTGATGAGGTTGAAGCGCAGGGCATCAGCACCATACTGCTCGGCCATCTCCAGAGGATCAATGCCGTTGCCCAGAGACTTGGACATCTTGCGGCCCTTGTCATCGCGGACCAGGCCGTGGATCAGCACGGTCTCGAAGGGAATCTGCTTCATCTGCTCGCAGCCGGAGAAGATCATACGGGCAACCCAGAAGAAGATGATGTCATAGCCGGTAACCATAACGGAGTTGGGATAATAGAAGTCCAGATCAGCGTTCTTTTCCGGCCAGCCCAGGGTGGAGAAGGGCCACAGAGCAGAAGAGAAACAGGTATCCAGCACATCCTCGTCACGGGTCAGGCTGGTACTGCCGCACTTGGCGCACTTGGTGGGATCCTCACGATCCACGTTGATGTGGCCGCACTCGTCGCAGTACCATGCCGGAATCTGGTGACCCCACCACAGCTGACGGGAAATACACCAGTCATGCACGTTTTCCATCCAGTTGATATAGGTCTTGGAGATGGGCGCGGGGACAAACTTCACTTCGCCGTCCTTCACCACGCGCAGAGCTTCCTTGGCCAGAGGCTCCATCTTCACGAACCACTGGGCAGAGATCAGGGGCTCCACGTCATTGTGGCAGCGGTAGCAGGTGCCCACATTGTGGCTGTAGGGCTCGGTCTTGACCAGATAGCCCTGCTCCTCCAGATCCTTCACGATCTGCTTGCGGCACTCGTAACGGTCCATACCGTTATAGGGGCCGCCGTTCTCGTTAATCATGCCGTCATCGCCGATGCAGCGGATGACCTCCAGATTGTGGCGCAGACCCACTTCAAAGTCGTTGGGGTCGTGGGCGGGAGTCATCTTCACGGCGCCGGTACCGAAGCCCAGCTCCACATAATCATCGGCAACGATGGGGATCTCGCGGTTCATAATGGGCAGGATGCAGGTCTTGCCCACCAGATGCTTGAAGCGCTCATCCTCGGGGTTCACGGCCACGCCGGTATCGCCCATCATGGTCTCGGGACGGGTGGTGGCCACCACCAGATCGCCGGAACCGTCAGTGAGAGGATAGCGGATGTGCCACAGGTGGCCGGGCTTATCGGTGTATTCCACCTCGGCGTCAGAGAGTGCCGTGATGCAGTTGGGGCACCAGTTGATGATGCGGCTGCCCTTGTAGATCAGGCCCTTGTCATACAGGTCGCAGAAGGTCTCGCGGACAGCCTTGGCGCAGGTCTCGTCCATGGTGAAGCGGGAGCGTTTCCAGTCGCAGGAGACGCCCATCTTCTTCTGCTGCTCCACAATGCGGTTGCCGTACTCTTCCTTCCACTTCCAGACGCGCTGGAGGAACTTCTCACGGCCCAGGTCGTAGCGGGTCAGGCCTTCCTTGACGCGCAGTTCCTCTTCCACCTTGATCTGGGTGGCAATACCGGCATGGTCAACGCCGGGCAGCCACAGGGTGGAATAGCCCTGCATGCGCTTGAAGCGGGTCAGGATGTCCTGCAGCGTGCAGTCCAGAGCATGGCCCATGTGCAGCTGGCCGGTGACGTTGGGAGGGGGCATGGAAATGGAGAAAGGCTTCTTCTTGGGATCGGGATCGCCATTGAAGCAATCACCATCCATCCACATCTGATAGATGCGGCCTTCCACCTGCTGGGGTTCATACACCTTCGGCAGTTCTTTGTTCATGTGGTTTCTCTCCTATCTTTAGAACCTTGGTTCTTTCTTTGACGTATATGGGACCCGAACGCGCAAAAAAACGCCCCGAGCCAAACGACTCAGGGCGAACAAATTGTCCGTGGTACCACCTGAATTCCGCATGGTAACATGCGGCACTCATCACTCTGTATCGGGAGTTCCCGGCCGGCTTACTGCTCGTTCAGCACGGCTGCTCCAAGGCGACTTCCACATACGCTTCACGAAGGCTCACACCCGCCGCCTTCTCTCTTTGCTTTGGCGTATCTGTACTACTCCTCTTCTTCGCATTCGACCGCTAAATATTATATGCTACCGGCAGAAATTTGTCAAGACAGACGCAAAATCGGGCTATCTTAAATATAGTGGGGTCTGGGGAAAAATGGCGTCCCCCTAAACCTCTAAGATTTAGTGTGGTCTACTTTTGTGGCAGCGAAGTAATTGATAGGTCTAAAGCTCTAAGATTTAGTGGGGTGTCGATTAAAAACGAAGAAGCTATCCACACAAAAAAAGACTGACAGGATTCCGTACTATCACGGTTTCTGTC
>JAZRCP010000122.1:0-14011 GCA_045659825.1 Dysosmobacter sp.
CGCAAAGCCGCAGCAGGCACAGTTCCGCATCGGTACGGCGGTTTGTACTCATATAAAGCTCTGCTGTGCATTTCTGCAGCGTCACCGCCATGTGCAGCAGCCGCTTGCCCGGAGCATCCTTGCCCAGTCGGTCCAGTGTGGCTCCGTCAAAACCGCCGGACAACAGCGCCTCGCCGCCTTCCGGCGCGGTACGCCGCAGCAACAGGTCACGGGTCAGCACACTCAGTTCGCCCAATACCGCGCCAACGTCCTTGCCATCGGCATACAGGCGGTGCAGCAGCAGCAGCGCATCCTTCGCATTGCGCTGCAAAATCAGTTCCATCAGCTGCGCTGTCTGCAGATTGCCGGTCAGTCCCAGTACATCCAGCACCTTCTCGCTATCTACCGTACCGCCCACAGCGGCACACTGGTCCAGCAGGGACAGTCCATCACGCAGGGCACCATCGGCCAGCCGCGCCAGAATTTCCGCGCCGTCAGGCGTCAGGTCAATGTTCTCCTGCGCCGCCACATACTGCATCCGCCGGGCAATATCTGCCGGCAGGATCCGCTTGAAGGAAAAGCGCTGGCAGCGGGAGAGAATGGTGGCAGGCACCTTGTGCAGCTCCGTAGTCGCCAGAATGAACATCAAATGTTCCGGCGGTTCCTCTAAAATTTTCAGCAGCGCATTGAATGCGGCCGTGGAAAGCATGTGGACCTCGTCCACAATGTAAACGCGCTTTTTTACATTGGCGGGAGAGTAGATTGCCTCATCCCGCAGGGCACGGACGTGATCCACGCCATTGTTGGATGCAGCGTCCAGTTCCAACACATCCAAAAAACTGCCGTTTTCAATGCCCACGCAGCTGGGGCAGCGGCAGCAGGGGTCGCCGTTTACAGGGCTTTCGCAGTTGACCGCCTTGGCCATGATCTTGGCACAGGTGGTTTTGCCGGTACCACGGGTGCCGGTGAAGAGATACGCATGAGAGGTTCGTCCCTCCGCCACCTGCTTTTGCAGGGTCTGGGTAATATGAGACTGGCCGATCACGTCAGAAAAGACCTTGGGCCGCCATTTTCGATACAGAGCCTGATACATGCCTGTCCCCTCCTTGCAGAATACAAAAATTCCCCCGTACGCAGCTACGGAACCGGCGCCCTCGCGGCACATGAAACATCCCGCTTAATGCTGCTCGGTTCCCCGCCTGACATGGTTCGCGGGCATCCATTGCGCGAGACCGGCTCCGCAGCTGCCTGCGGAGGAATGATGCCTGTATATTTTACTATACTCTTTCAAAATAAGCAACTGCAATTTTTAAAGTTTCAAAAAAACACACTTTACAAGAAAACAAAGTATGATATAATGTTTTCTGTTGCCGGGCTCGTAGCTCAGTTGGGAGAGCGTTCGGTTCGCATCCGAGAGGTCGAGGGTTCGAATCCCTTCGAGTCCACCACGCAAAAGGCTTGAAACCACAGGGTTTCGGGCCTTTTTTCTTTTCTCCTGCAATGTCTCAGAGATTTTAACCCGACAAAACCGGCGCCGCAGGAAAAATCTGCAGCGCCGGTTCCCTTTTTATGCCTGTGTCTCTGCTGATTCCGCAGGCAGAGCCTTTTTCTCTTTGCGCAGGCGGCGGGGCAAATCATCGATCACGGAGTAATACACCGGCGTAAACACCAGCGTAATCACGGTGGAAATGATCATACCGCTCATCATGGTAAGGCACATGTCGGTCATCATTTCCGGTGTGTCACCCGTAGCCATTGCCATAGGCACCATGGCAAGAACCGTGGTAATGGTGGTCATCATCACAGGGCGGATTCGCAGGGGGCAGGCATGGAGGATAGCCTCCTCACGCGCCTCGCCGCGGCCGCGGCGCACATTGATGTAATCCACCAGAATGATGGAGTTGATGACCACCGAACCGGCCAGCATGATCAGCGCCACCATAGAGACAATGGACAGATCACGGCCGGTCACAGGCAGGATAAAGAGTGCTCCGCTGAACGCCACCGGCAGAATCATCATGACGATTACCGGCATCAGGAACGACTCAAACTGGGCAGCCAGAATGAAGTACACCAGTCCCAGCGCTACAACCAGCGCCAGCAGCAGGTCTCCAAAGCCTTCCATCATTTCGGTGTAGCTGCCGGAAATCGCGGCATCATAGCCCTCGGGGAACTGGTAGTTCTCCAGAATACTGTTGATCTGGGCCGTAATTCCCGTTACGTTGCCGCTGAGGGTGCTGCCGGTAATGGAAACCTGACGGGACTGATCGACACGGTGGATGGTCTGAGGGGCCTGAACGATATCTACATGGGCAATACTGCTCAGAGGCACATAAGTGCCCATGGCCGTGGCAACAGGCATGGAACGCAGCGCATCCAGATTGGCAGCTGCTTTGCCGTCGCCGCGAACCACAACATCCAGTGTCTTGTTGTTGATCATCACAGAGGTTGCGGTTTCACCCGTCAAAGAGGATCGAACCGCAGCACCGATCTGGGCGGCAGTCAGGCCGTACCGGGAAGCGCTCTCCCGATCGATGGAAACCGTGACCTGCGGCACCTGATCCGCCACGGAGCTGCTGACCTCAACAGCGTCAGGCAGGGCGCTGATTTGGGTTGCCAGATCATCCGCGATCATGGAGAGCGTTGTAAAATCATCACCGGTAATGTCCACGCCGATCTCACTGCCGCTCATCATGGAGGTCATATCGGAGGCCACCACAGAGATTTCACAGCCTGCGATATCCTGCATCAGCACGCGCATGTCATCCGCGATCTCCTCACAGGAGCGCTTCCGGTCGTGTCGGCCGGGCAGCGTCAGCGTCACGCTGGCAGTCTCATCAGCGGCCGTGTAGTACCCAGAGGTCAGTTCCGGAACATGTTCTTCCGCAATCGCGCAGATCCGGTCTGCAATGGCAGAGGTTTCATCTACCTGTGCGCCAATGGGCGTGCTGACGGTAACGGAGATCTGTCCCATATCCATAGAAGGCAGGAACACCATGTTCGTGGAAAGACAGGCTGCCGTAAACACAGCCACCAGGCCAAAGGATGCCAGCATGCCTGCTTTCAGATGATGGACGAAATGATCCAGCAGTCGCAGATAGGTATTGTACAGCCTGCCGATCCAGCCTCCCACCGTTGCCACCAAAGCATTGGGCTTTTGGTTTGCCCGCTTCAGATTATCCGCACGAATTTTTTCCTCATCCAGCAGGAAATAGCACAGCACGGGAACCCATGTCAGTGCAACAACCATGGATCCCAGAATCAGGAAGGAAATGGTGAGGCAGAAGTCATCAAACAGCATGCCTGCGATACCGCCGGAAAGACCGATGGGCAGGAAAACCGCCACCGTCGTCAGCGTGGATGCCAGAACGGAAGTAGTAACCTCCTGCGTGCCTTCCACGCAGGAAGTCATGCGGTCATGCCCTTCCGAGGCATAACGGTAGATGTTTTCCAGCACCACAATGGAGTTATCCACAATCATGCCGACGCCCATGGCGATGCCGCCCAGACTCATCATGTTCATCGTCAGATCGAACACATTCATCAGCACAAAGGTTGCCAGAATACACACGGGCATCGACACCGCGATGGTCATGGTCGCACCCCAGCGGCGCAGGAACAGGAACACCACGATGGCCGCCAGAAGCACGCCCATCAGAATACTGCTGATGGAAGAATCCACCGCCAGATCAATAAAGTCAGAGGCAAGATAGGGGATGCCATAGTGAATGTTGCGGTTTTCTTCCGCCAGTTTTTCCATCTGGGCCACCACCGCCTTGGCCGCGGCGTGCTCATTGGCACCGGACTGCTTGGAAACCTGCAGAATCACGCAATTTTTGCCGTCCATCTTCGCCACATCGTCAGCGGGAATGGTCTCCAGATACACGTCAGCGACTTCCTTCAGGCGGACCGTGCCTCCGGTGGGAAGGGCAATGATCATATTCGCCACATCTTCCACGCTCTGGAACTTGGCATCGGTACTCACCGTCAGGGTCTTGTTGCCATTTTGCAGATCGCCGCCGGGGAACAGCAGGTTCTCCGCCGCCAGGAACTGCATGATATAGCTGTTGGAAATGTTGTATCCGGCCGCGCGGGTGGTATCCACATCCACGGAGATCTGCTCCGTGATACCGCCGCTGATGCTGACAGAGGCAACACCGTCAATGCGTTCCAGCGCAGGCACCACGATATCTTCCGCCATCGTCTGGGCTGCGGCCAGATCCTCACCGATCAGCGCCACCATAGCCGTGGGGAGCATGTCGCTGAGGTTCATATTGACGATGACAGGGTCAATGGCGCCATCCGGCAGGGACAGCAGCGCAAACTTTTCCCGCAGTTTTGTGGCGGCAATGTCCAGATTTGTACCATCCACATAGGTAATCTGTATCTGGGAAATGCCGTCAGAAGAAGTCGAGGACACTCCCGCCACGCCGGGGACGGACAAGATTGCCGTTTCCAGCGGACGAGTCACCATCTCCTCCATGTCGCTGGGCGTCGCACCGTTATAATAGCACATCACCACGGCCATGGGGGCTTCCACATCCGGCAGCAGGGACATTTGCAGCCGTGTGGTAAACACGACACCGAAGATCGTGATCATGATGACGGCCAGCAGGGTCGTCACACGGTGCTTAATACATAATTTAGCGATATTCATGGGCAGTTACGCCTCCTCCGCGCTTTCCGTCGTCAATCCACCGACGATACGAACCGCGTCACCGTCCATCAGGTAGGTCTGACCCACCGTCACCAGCAGCTGGCCTGCCTCCAGACCGGAGAGCACCTCGGTCACGCCGCTTCCGGTCAGGCCGGTGGTGATTTCCACACGGCGTGCCGTGTTGTCCTCCACTACATAGACATACTGAACGTCGTTGCTGGTCAGAATGGCATTGGAGGGGATGACCACCGCATCTTCAGAAACATCCGTGCGGAAGGTTACGTTTGCAAACATGCCGGAGATCAGGCCCTCTGCCTCAGCAGGGATATCCAGAACCACGGTATACAGTCTGGTCTGCATGTTGGCAGCGCGATCCACAGAGCGGATCGTGGCCGCAAAGGTCTGGTCGGCAGCACTCACATAAACATCTGCCACATCACCGGCGTTCAGCTTGGGAACCAGCACCTCAGAAACAGAAGCCGTGATCTTCATGGCGTCGGTACCGTCGATCACCGCCACCGGCATACTGGTGGAAACATAGCTGTTCTCCACCGCATTCATGCTTACCAGAATGCCGTCCACAGGAGAGATCACATTGCCCTCGCTGTCCACATGGTCCAGCGCCATGCCCACCTGTTCCAGACCGGCCTTGGCCTGCTCCACGGCAGCGTCCAGCTGTCCGATGGTGCTGTTGCGCTGTGCCTTAGCACTGTCCAGCTGCAGCTGGGCGCCGTCCAGTTCTACCTGAGAGGCAGCCCCGATGGTAAACAGTTCGCGGGTGGCATCCAGTGTCTTTTGCTGCAGCGCCACCTGTGCATCCAGCACCGCCGCCTGTTCCCGACGGGCCCGCACAGCGGAATCGTAGCCGATCTGCGCCGCATTGCGGTTGGCCAGCGTGCCGTCCACATCCAGTGTGCAGATCTTCTGGCCTGCAGTCACGGTGTCACCGGCCTGGGCGTACACAGCAACGCACTTGGCGGCAGAAGCCACCATGATCATGGTTTCATCATCGGCAGAGATCATACCGGAAACGGTGTTCTCCGTAGCGATGGTATCCACAGAAATCTCCTGTACCTCTACAGCCACGCCGGCAGGGCCGGCTTCCTGCACTTTCTCCTGTCCGCAGGCGGTCAAAGCCATCGCGCAGACCAGCAGGGCGGCAAACACCCGTGTTACTTTCTTCTTCATTGTTTTCGCCCTCCTGTTAGTTCATCACGCCGTATTTGACGGCCCAGCAATAATTGTTGTATGTAGAGAAAAGTTCCTGTTTGGCCGTCCGCAGCGCTTCCTGCGCCGTTTTCAACTCATCCTCCGCCGTCAGCAGTGCATTCTTGGAGATGGTTCCCTGCTGATACTTTAGTTCCATGGCCTGATAGGAAAGTTCCTCACACTTCAGCGCAGTTTCCGCCGCAGCAACGACCTGTCTGTTATCCTGCAGCTGGGCGTACAGCGATCTGACCTTCAATTCCACCTGCTGTCTGGTCGCATCATAGCTGTGGTTGGCTCCGTTTCTCATATCCGCCACCGCGCCGCTCATCAGGGGATCCGTCGCTACCATATGATCCATCTTATCTCTTGCCGCCGCTGCAGCCTGCAGATCCAGGCTGTTTTTGACTGCCGTTTTCAGGTTTTCCTCCAGCTCGAGTGCATTCAGTTCCTCTTCGGTCACGACAGGAACCGGCCCCAGCGGTGTTTTTCCCGTCATTTCGTCGCCCACCATCTGTTCCAGCTGCATTTTATAATTGCTGATATTCATCCGCAGCGTGGACAGACCGCTGACAAGGCTCGTTCTGCCGCTCTGCACTTCCATCAGCTGCAGCTTGGAAACCTGCCCGTGCTTCTCCCGTACTTCCATTTCCTGCAGTGTGCGGTCCAGAGAGGCCAACTGGCGCTCCAGTGCAGTCTCCTGCTGTTCCATGCCTGCCAGCGCGATAAACAGGGACTGGGCCCCCAGAATCATCTGCTTGCACCCCGCTTCCATCTGCGAGGTGTCCTGGGTCATGCCGCTGACACTGCTCAGAGCCTGCTGCATTTCCGCCTTCTGCATTTCCAACGTTGCAATAGCAGCTGCATCCGTTGCAGGATCCAGCATGGCAATCTGGCTCTGAATCCGTGCGATGCCGCTTCTCAAATTCTCGGCCATATCCTCCATCTGGCTCATGGCGCTGATATTGTCCTCCAGGGCCATGTAGGAAAGGTTTTTCTTCTTGACCAGTTCTTCTATATCCTTAAACTGGAGCATTGCCTCCGCAGGTTCCGCCGGAGTCTGTTCCGGTTCCTCCGGTTCGGCAATCTCCGCACCGGAGGTGGTCTCTCCCGCCGTTTCTCCGGATGTCATTTGTTCCGCCGCAGCATCCTGCTCCGCCGTTTTTTCCCCTGTAGTGTCTGTCTGCGCACGATCCGCAGTCTGCGTGGTTGCTTCTCCTGTCGCTGCCGCATCTCCGCCGTTTGCCGCAGGCTCCACCGCAAACGCGGAGACAACCGCCGCCAGCAGCATGATCAGCGTCAATGCCAGTGCAATGATCCTCTGTTTCATGGTACCCTCCTTTATCCTTCTGTCCGGCATGTCTGTTCCAGACTTCCACATTTTAAAATATCCAGTCGCAGCAGCAAAGCCTGTCTGCATTCTCCGATCTGTTCGGGATGTGACATGGCATCCGTCATGCCCTGCACCAGTGCGATCAGTGACAAGACAAAGGCCTCTCTCGCCAACAGCTCATCCTTTTTCCGGAACACCGCAAGATCCACATGCTCTCCCACGCTGTCCCACAGGCGGTGGCATACCTGTCCCTCCACAATGGCCTGTGCCATAAACCGCGGGTTTTGCTGCAGGATCTCCATGCCCCGCGCAAATACCGGATCGGTCTCCTTGTGGATCATTACCTTATCAAAACATTGAATCTGTGTCCGAAAGATATCCCCTTGCTCCCCGATCAGTATCTTATTGTATTCCGCCATCAGGTATTTCATCATGTTTCCCAACAGATAGAAAAACAAGTCTTCCTTATCTGCAAAGTATTGATAAAAGCTCCCTCTTGGCACCCTTGCTTTCACGATGATCTTATTGATCGATGCCTTTTCAAAAGATGTTCGGGTAAATTCCTCCCAGGCAGCGTCTAAAAAGCGTTTTTTCTTCTCTTCCGGCAGTCGGCGGAAGGTTTCTGTACACATAGACACTCCTCCTCAAAAAATGACACGCTGTCATAAAATGACAACCTGTCATCGATTATACCAGACCTTTTCTTCCTGTCAATCTATCCCGCCGCCAATTCCGTTAACAACATGTGAATGTTGTTGTGCAAAAAAGAGAGGGAACCTTCCCTCTCTCTTACCGTCATTCTTCTGTTGACTGCTCCTGCCATTCCGCTTTCCACGCCGCCAGTTCCGCTGCGTCGCGGTCATCCAGCGCATGTAGCCCGCTGCGGTTTTCCATGTGGTGGGTCAGTTCGTGGGACAGCGTGATCCGCAGTTCCTCCCGCCAGACCCGTTCGTCCCATCCTTCCCGCTGTGCCAGCGCAGCAAAGGAGCCATAATACAGGTTGATATACCGCCCCAGGCAATCATCGCAGTATTCGCCTAAAATGTAGGATTCCCCCGCAGGAAACTCCGAATCCTCCACGGTGTCCTCCTGTAGATTCACGCCACCGTTGAGTTCTTCAAACAGCACGCTTGGAAAGGACTCCGCAATCTCATCCAGCAGATCGCCCACTGTCTCAAAGGACATCAGCATGCGTCTCCCTCCAGCAGGATCGCCGTCAACTCCTCCACGGTGTCTGCCAGCAGGTCTGCACCGGCCTTCACCAGAGATTCCTTGGAACGGAACCCCCATGTCACACCGCAGGCCTTCATGCCGCCGTTATGCCCCGTCCGAATATCCACGCTGCTGTCGCCGACAAATAACGTTGTCTCCGAATCGGCCCCCAACTCTGCCATCAAGGCCCGAATCCCCTCCGGTTCCGGCTTCACGGGCATATCTTTCACCTTACCCCGCACCAATTCGAATATACCGGGGAAGTAGTGCTCCACGATCACACGGCTGAAATCATCCGCCTTGTTGGAATAAACCGCCAGCTGTACTCCTGCCTCTTTCAGCTTTGCCAACAGTTCCGGAATCCCGTCATATGGTGCGGTCCGCTCCCGGTTATGTCGCGCATAGTAGCGGGTAAACTGATCCAGCGCGTTGGTCAAAATCAGCGGGCTTTGAGTCTCCTTGGGCACAAAACGGCTCACTAAATTCGGAATCCCGTGTCCCACCATGGTTTTAAAGACTGCCTCACTGTGCTCCGGCCATCCGTTGGTGCGGCAAACCCAGTTTCCTGCCGCCGCCAGATCGCCGATGGTGTCCAGAATGGTCCCATCCAAATCAAAAATCACGGTACGATACATCGTGTCGATCACCTCGTTTTCTGAATTTATTTTAGCATTTCCCCGTTTATGCCACAAGTGTCAGCAGCGCCAAAAGACGGGGCAACCGCCCCGTCTTTCTCTGTCTTTTTATGCAATCGGACATTCCACAAAACCCGTGCTCGTCAAAATCACAGCGCGGTCAAAGCCCGCCGCCTTCGCGGAAGCCACCGCGTCATCATAGCCGTGCAAGATTCCGGCTGCTGTGTGAGCATCTGCCGTCAGGATGATGCGTCCTCCCATGCTGCGCCACTCCTTCAGCAGGAACAGCGCCGGATAGGGCGTGTCCCGACACCCTCGAGCCATCGCACCGGTGTTGATCTCCAGCACTGTCGCCGCGGGATCCACCGCATGCAGCGCTGCAAGGGCCGCCGCCTTGTAGCGGGGCGCATCCTCGTCAAAGAACCGATTCCCTTCATTCAGTTTGGTCACCAGATCGATATGCCCCAGAATGGTGGGTTTCTTCTCCGCCACCCGCTGTATGTCATGATAATACTGTTCCGTCACAGCCAGCATATCTCCGCCACACCACTCATCACGGCACTGCTCCAGTTCTTCTGCCTGCCAGTCCATGCAGTAATAGCGCCCCGTTTCCGCGTTATGGAGATTGTGCACAGAGCCGATCCAGTAATCTGCCCAGTCCGGCACTTGGAGATCAGAACAGCTGTCCCATTCGATTCCCAGCAGGATCTCCATTTCCCCTGCATACTGCTCCCGCAGCCGCAGCGCCTGCGCACGATACGCCTCCATGTCCGCCGCCATGCACACACCCACATCCGATGGACAGGGCGTATGGATGTGACCGGAAAATCCATAGCATTTCACACCCGCGGCATAAGCTGCCGCAGCCATCTCCTCCATGGAGTTTTTCCCATCGCAGAACGTAGAGTGGGTGTGTACAGAGCAGGCAAAGGGTGTCAAACCACTCATTGCATGCGCTCCTGCTTCACCTTGTGATCTACCACATGGCGCTTTTCCAACTCGCGGGTAACATCCTCCACCGTGATGCCCATCTGCACCATCAGCACCATCACATGGTAGCACAGGTCGGCGATCTCATAGACCGTTTCTTCCTTGTCGCCCTTGCTGCCGCCGATGATAACTTCCGTGCACTCCTCGCCCACCTTCTTGAGGATCTTGTCCATACCCTTCTCAAATAGATAGGTGGTATAGCTGCCTTCCTTGGGGCTGGTCTTGCGGCCCGCGATCAACTGGTACAGTCCCTCGTAGCTGAACTGCTTCAGTTCCTCCGAAAGGTAGAATTCGTTGAAGAAACAGCTCTCCGCACCGGTGTGACAGGCGGGACCATCCTTCACCACTTCCACCACCAGCGCATCACAGTCGCAGTCGGCGTAGATGGCCACTACATGCTGCACTGCACCGGAGGTGTCGCCCTTGCGCCACAGTTCCTGACGGCTGCGGCTCCAGAAGCAGGTGCGCCGCTCGTCAATGGTGATGGCAAGGCTTTCCTTGTTCATGTAGGCAAGGGTCAGCACTTCCTTGGTGTAGTGATCCTGCACGATGGCGGGAATCAAACCCTTTTCGTCAAATTTCAGTTCCATAATATTTCACCTCAAATACTTCCCTTCTCCGTTACCGGGCACAGCACCCGGACAATCTGGAGAGTCGGAAGCGCACTAAAGTTCTTTGGGCACTTTCTTTCAAGAAAGTGTCAAATGCGCATCTCCACGCCCTGTGCCCGCAGATAGCGCTTCAAATCCTTGATGTCCACCTGACGGGTGTGGAAAATGGAGGCCGCCAGTCCCGCGTCAACACCGGGATGAGTGAACAGCTCCGCAAAATGCTCCATGTTACCGGCGCCGCCGCTGGCGATGATGGGCACATCCACTCTCGCAGTTAGCTCGTCCAGCATCTCCAGATCGAAACCGCCCTTGACGCCGTCGGTGTCGATGGAGTTCAGCACGATCTCTCCCGCGCCGTCACGGACGCCCTTGACCGCCCATTCCATGGCGTCGATGCCGGTATCTTCCCGGCCGCCCTTGGCAAACAGGCGGAACTGACCGTCCCCACGCTTGCCACCCATGCCCAGCACCCCGCACTGATCGCCGTACTTTTTCGCCGCCGCACCGATGATGGACGGGTCGGCAATGGCACCGGAGTTGACGCTGACCTTGTCCGCACCGCATTTCAGCACACGGTCGAAATCGTCCAGCGTGCGAATGCCTCCGCCCACGGTCAGGGGAATAAAAATCTCGCTTGCCACCTGCCGCAGGATGTCGGTAAACAGGCCGCGTCCCTCGACAGAGGCCGTGATATCGTAAAACACCAGTTCGTCCGCGCCGGACTCGTTATAAAACCGCGCCATCTCCACAGGGTCAGCCATATCCCGCAGCCGGTCGAAGTTGGTGCCCTTCACCACGCGGCCGTTTTTCACATCCAGACAGGGGATGATTCTCTTTGCCAGCATCAGCCCACCTCCTGAATCACGGTCTTCAGGTCCAGCCGTCCGCTGTAAAGCGCCTTGCCTAAAATTGCAGCATGGGTGCCGATGGTCTGCAATTCTTTCAGTTCCTCGATACTGCTGACGCCGCCGGAGGCGGTAATGTTCAATCCCTCGATCTTTGCCAGTTCGCGGTACAGCTCCAGATTGGTGCCCTTTTCGGCGCCGTCACGGGAAATGTCGGTGTAAATCACCGTCTGCACGCCTGCATTATACAGGCGGCGGCAGAACTCGATGCCCGTCTCACTGGACAGCTCCTTCCATCCGTTGATGGCCACATAACCGTCACGGGCATCCACACCCACAGCAATTTTGTCGCCGTATTTCTGTGCCATGCGAGCGGTGAAGTCAAAGTCTTTCACAGCGATGGTTCCCAAAATGCACCGGCTCACACCCAAATCCAGATACTGCTGAATGCGTTCTTCCGTGCGGATGCCGCCGCCCACTTCGATATACAGTCCGCCTTGCTTGGCAATGGCGGCAATGGATTCGAAATTGGCCAGCGTACCGTCCTTGGCGCCGTCCAGATCCACAACGTGAAGATACTTGGCTCCGGCCGCAATAAATTCCTTTGCCACGGCACAGGGGTCTGCGCCGTAAACGGTCATTTTGTCATAATCGCCCTGATACAGGCGCACCACCTGTCCACCGGACAGGTCAATGGCGGGAAAAATCTGCATCGTCCGCCCTCCTTATAGCTCTGCAAAGGCACGCAAAAGCCGCAACCCCGCGCTGCCGGATTTTTCCGGATGGAACTGAGTGCCGTAAACGTTGCCACTGCGCACCACGCCGGTGACGGAAACGTTGCCGTATTGGGACGTGCCAAGCGTGCTGGGCAGGCAGTCCTTGGCGTAGAAGCTGTGAACGTAATAGACATACTCCCCGTCCTCAAAATACTTGAAAATGGGGTCGTCCTTCACGATCTGCAAACTGTTCCAGCCCATGTGGGGCACTTTCAGCGTCTTGTCCTCCAGATCGCCCCGCAGGTCCACCACCTGTCCCGGCACAAACCCCAATCCGGCGCGCTCGCCGTATTCGGTGCTGCGGTCAAACAGCAGCTGCATGCCGAGGCAAATGCCCAGAAACGGTTTCTTTTCCGCCTCTTCCTGCAGCACCGGCACAAGGCCTGTGGCATCCAGCTTCGCCTTGGCGTCGCCGAACGCGCCCACGCCGGGCAGAATGATTTTATCGGCAGTACGGAGCTTTTCCGCATCGGCAGTAATCTCCGTTTCCAGCCCCAGCGCTTTCAGACTGGAGGAGAGGGAAAACAGATTCCCCACGCCGTAATCAACGATCGCAATCATTGCATCAACTCATTTCTCAAAGAGTACCCTTGGTACTCGGAATGTCATTCAAATGCTTGGGGTCGTAAGCCACCGATTCTTTCAGCGTGCGGCCCATACCCTTGAAGATGGCCTCTAAAATGTGGTGGGTATTCTTGCCCGCCATCTGCCGGATGTGGATGGAGGTCGGACAGTTCCGCACGAAGGCCAGCCAGAACTCCTCTGCCAGTTCCGTGTCAAAATCGCCCACCGTCATGCTGGGCAGCTCCACGCCCCAGCCGAGGTAATCCCGACCGCTGAGGTCGCAGGCGCACAGCACCAGCGTCTCGTCCATAGGCAGCAGGAACTGGCCGTAGCGGTTGATGCCCCGCTTGTCGCCCAGCGCCTCCGTAAAGGCCTTGCCCAGACAGATGCCGATGTCCTCCACGCTGTGGTGGTAGTCCACATGGGTGTCACCATGACACTTTACCGCAAGGTCGAAGTCGCCGTGGCGGGCAAACAGTTCCAGCATGTGATCCAGAAAGCCGCATCCAGTAGCAAGCTCAGCCTTGCCGGTGCCGTCCAGACACAACTGCAGTTCAATTTGGGTTTCGCGGGTATCCCGCTTGATCTCTGCACAACGCATAGGAACCCTCCTTATATCTCGTCCAGCAGACGGGAAATCTCGTCCACCAGTTCCACCAGCTGCTCCATGGAGCCGATGGTAATGCGGACATAGTCCCGAATGCGGTCCGCGTCAAACCAACGAACCAAAATGCCGTTTTCCTTCAGCAGGCGGTACAGGTCTCCGCCACCGATTTTATCGCTCTTGGCAAACACAAAGTTGGCGCAGGAGGGCAGCACAGTAAAGCCCAGTGCCTCCAGTTCGCTGACCAGCCATTTGCGGTTGCCCTGAATGGCGCCGCAGCACTGCTGGAAATAGGCGTCGTCCTCCACGGCGGCAGCACCGGCGATGAGAGACAGGCGGTTCACATTATAGGGGTTGAAGCTGTACTTCACCCGGTTCAGTGCGGCGATCAGTTCAGGACTGCCCAGTGCATAGCCCACGCGTCCGCCGGCCAGCTGACGGCTCTTGGACATGGTCTGCACCACCAGCAAATTGTCATAGCGGTAGATCATGGGCACGCAGCTCTCCGCACCGAAATCCACATAAGCCTCATCCACGATGACCACGCGATCGGGATCGGCCTCCAGCAGGCGCTGGATATCCATACGGGGCACCGCCAT